>CAMTUG010000004.1:0-169720 GCA_947084965.1 uncultured Parcubacteria group bacterium | reverse complement strand
GTGAAGGATATGATGGCTGCCGCGGTCCTCATCGCTTCAACCGTTGCGGCGATCGTCGGTTTACTGATATTCTTGCCTTACCTTGTATGAAATCCGAAATCCGAAATCCTAAATTCGAAACAATCGGAAAGAGGAAAGGGAAATTTTCCGATTTTCGATTCGGACGTGTTTCGTATTTCGTATTTCGTATTTCGGATTTATAGACTACTATGGCAGAAAATATCGTCACTGGCCTCGATATCGGCTCTAAAACGGTAAGAGTCGTTGTTGGCCAGCTTACTCCCTCAGACGGCCCACGGCCGATGATTCATGTCATCGCCGCGGTTGAAGTTCCGTCTGAAGGGGTGCATAAGGGGACGATCACCTCGATTGAAGACGCGGTCAGTTCTATTTCCAAAGCGCTTGAACAGGGGGAACGGATGACCGGGATTCCGTTGCATACCGCCTGGGTGGGGATCGCGGGGAGTCATATTTTGGTACAGGAGAGTAAGGGAGTTGTCGGTGTGGCCCGTACCGACGGCGAAGTGCGTGATGAAGACGTAGAACGCGCCCTGGATGCTGCTCGCACCGTTATCCGGCCGACCAACTACGAAATTTTGCACGTTATTCCTAAATCCTTTACGGTCGATAATGCACATGGGATCAAAGATCCGGTGGGGATGAACGGCATTCGCCTCGAAGTGGATTCGGTTATCATTCAGGCGTTGTCGTCACAGATTAAGAATCTCACCAAGTGTATTTATCGGACAGGAGTGGATATTGAGGATTTAGTTTATGCTCCGCTCGCTACCGCAGAAGTTGTTGCTACCCCCAAGCAAAAGGAATTAGGGGTTTGCATCGTTAACGTCGGTGCTTCAACGACCAGCGTGATCATTTACGAAGAAGGGGACATTTTGCACACTGCGGTCATCCCGGTTGGTAGCGAACATATTACTAACGATATCGCCATCGGTTTGCGCACCTCGATCGACGTGGCGGAAGCGGTGAAGATCAATTACGGTACGGCCGTTTCCGAAGCGGTCCAGAAAAAGATGATGATCGATCTGACAGAATTTGGGATCCAGGGCGAAGAGCCGATTGAACAACGTTATGTTTGCGAGATCATCGAAGCGCGCGTTGAAGAGATGTGCGAGCGGATCGATGCTGAGTTGCAAAAATGCGACCGCACCGGGATGCTCCCTTCGGGGGTCGTTTTGACCGGCGGAGGAGTAAAACTTTCTGGAATGGTTGAGGTGATGAAACGCGTTTTGCGTTTGCCAGTCACGTACGGCGAACTGCATGGGGTCACGAGCGTGATTGATCGCGCTAACGACCCAGGGTTTTCCACCGCCGTTGGTTTGGCGATGTGGGGAGCGCATGTTGCCGGTGGGGGTGGATCAGGCGGGAAGATCGGCGACGTTTTTTCTAAATTCAAATCCGTGGACAAAGTGACCGAACAGATGCGTAAGTGGTTCCGATCGTTGATTCCGTAGAACAGCCCGGTATGTCGGACGATTGACAAAAGGGCTGTTTTTGTTTATTCTTTTTTCGCTCTTCGGGATCAACTTCCCCCCGATGAGGGTATTACAATGCGTCTGTTCCTCGCCAAGAACTGGCAGTTCCTCGTCCTCCTGGCTGCCATCGGCAGCTGGGCCGCCTACGACCACCGCTACGAGTGGGGGATCGTCAAGCGGCCGGCCCGCACCACCAAGATCGACCGGCAGGCGGGGGCGGTCACGTCCTCCTCGCTCGAGGTTCTCCTCGGCAAGTCGGGGCCGCCCGTCGTCCCGACGGCGCCGGCGCTCGGCCAGGATCCGGCCAATGTCCGCAGCATCCCGCGCGACTGGCTCTACACCCCGCCCGCGATGCCCCAGCCGAATACCGACGTCCTCGCCGTGATCGGGGTCAAGCTCGTCAACGAGTTCAACGGGGACTTCGGGGTCACCGACGATGCCATCCGCGGCACGGCCGACCTTTCCTACGGTCTCCTCGGGATCGCTGACAAGGACCTCAAGGGCTGGGAGCTCGTCGTTCGGCCCGGCAACGGGGTCGCCAACACCCAGATGATGACCGAGCAGCGTCGCGCGGTCATCCAGATCGACCCCTCGCTCGTCCCCACCGCCTTCGGTCACGAGATGACCCACTTCCTCGCCGGCAAGGTGACGGCCGACAACCTCGTCCCCGGCTTCATCAGCGAGTTCATCGCCGAAGCCGCCGAGATCAACGGCAAGCCGCCGGCCCAGGGTCCCGACATCTTCGACTACGATCGTCTCAACCGTCCGATCCTCGGGATCTCGACGTCGCTCTCTGGGGTCGTGGGCAAGATCGGGGCCGACAGCCCGCTCGACGGGTTCCGCTACGACCTGATGCGTCTCGGCGCGGCCAAGATCGGCGCGGAGAAGCACCGGGCCGTGGCGACGCAGATCTGGCAGGCAGCAGAGAAGGCCGACAAGCCGCTCTCGCTCGCCGACGTCAAGCCCTACTTCGACGAAGCCGGCCTCGGCGACTGCGTCCTCTTCACCGAGACGACCGAGCCCGGGGTGTACGTGGACATCGCCGTCAGCACCGACGGGGTCCCGTTCATCTTCTACAAGCAGGTCGACAACCAGGGTGTGGAGACCTCGCTCCCCGCCAACCTCCGGCTCACCTGGCGCAAGGGTGAGCAGGTCCTCGCCAACTACAACGGCGCGACCAACGAGGCTGGCATCTTCGTCGACAGTGGGATGTTCACCGTCGCCCCGTACGCCGACATGTACGAGGTCACCATCGGCACCCAGACCTGGGCCTACCGTCTCGACGGCAACGCGCCGGAGATGACGGTCACGCCCAAGGCCGTCGCCCACTCGCTGTAGGCGAGGGCACAACGAGGACCGCGGCTGGAGCCACTCTCCGGCCGCGTCTTGTTTTTCTTGACACACACGCCTTGCATGCTACGATGTATCTACAAATTGTGCTCAACAGTGCATAAATTGAGCACCAAAAGTGTTCATCGTTTAACTCCACGAACAAGGATTTTATGGGACAGGTCAAACCCGAAATCGAAACGTTCGCCAAAATCAAAGTCGTTGGTTGTGGCGGTGGAGGGGGATCGGCGATCAATAGAATGATCTCCGAAAAATTAAAAGGGGTCGACTTCGTTGGGGTCAACACCGACGTTCAGGCCTTGAACGCGAGCTTAGCGCAAACAAAAATTCCGATCGGGAAGACCGTGACTCGCGGGCTCGGTGCTGGGATGAATCCGGACATCGGCCGTCGGGCAGCGGAGGAATCCGGGAATGAAATCCGTAACGTCTTGAACGGTTCAGACATGGTTTTTTTAACCGCTGGACTTGGTGGGGGAACGGGAAGCGGAGCGATGCCAGAGATCGCCAAGATCGCCAAAGACGTCGGTGCCCTGACCGTCGCTGTGGTCACCAAGCCGTTCGCGTTTGAAGGTCCACAGCGCCGTCGCATCGCCGATCGTGCCTTTGAAGAGCTGTCACAGTACGTCGACACGATCATCACGATTCCCAACGATCGTGTGCTGCAGATTATTGATAAGAAAACGTCGTTGCTCGAAGCGTTCGGGATCGTTGACGACGTCTTGCGTCAAGGGGTGCAGGGGATTGCCGAAATCATTACCGTTCCTGGTTTGATCAACGTCGACTTTGCGGACGTCAAAGCGATCATGGAAAATGCCGGAAGTGCTTTGATGGGTATCGGCCGCGCTAGCGGGGAGAATCGTGCGGTGGAAGCAGCCAAGCAAGCCATCTCGAGCCCACTTCTTGAACTAACGATCGATGGTGCCAAGGGGATCCTCTTTACGATTACAGGTGGAACGGATCTTGGAATGCACGAAGTATCCGAAGCAGCTAAAGTCATTACTGGCTCGGCCGACGACGACGCTAAAGTTATTTTCGGTGCCAACGTCGATGAAGATTTGAAAGATGAAATCCGTATCACAGTTGTCGCTACGGGTTTTGATGCCCGCGAACGCCGCGCCACAATCGCTGGCTCGGCTGAACTCCCTTCACAAGGTCACTGGACCGCACCGTCGTTCTTGCGAAAGGATCGTGACGAAGCTCCAGCGCGCGAGTATATGGCTGAGCGTCGTCCGGCAATGCCGACTTCACCCGCGCCGATGCCTTATGCCGCTCCCGTTTCTGCTCCCGCGGCCGCTCCGGCTCCGACATTTACCCCAGCTCCCGCGCCTGCTCCAGAACCGGTCCGCGCGCCGGTTGCCCAGGTAGCCAAAAAGAAAGAAGAAGATGAACTGGAAATCCCTGCCTTCATCCGCCGTAAGATGATGTAAATTTTGAGTAAGGAGAAAGCGGTACGTAGTAAGTGGAGATGCTCAACGTGTCTCCACTTTCTGCTTACCAATTACCTATTTCCTGATATACTATCTGCACCTATGCATTGTCCTGTCTGTAATTTTAATGACACTAAAGTGATCGATTCGCGTCTCGGTACGGATGGCATGTCGATCCGTCGTCGACGAGAATGTGAAAAGTGTGATTTTCGATTTTCGACAGTGGAAGAAGTTACGTTGTTGGATTTAACCGTGGTTAAACGCGACGGTCGGCGCGATCCGTACAATCGCGAGAAAATTGTCCGTGGATTGGAACGTGCTTTGCAAAAGCGTCCATACACAGAAAGTGATTTCCAAAAACTGGTCCATCGCATTGAACGCGACATCCAAAAGAAAAGCCGCGGGGAGATCACCAGCAATCAGATCGGCGAGATCGTCATGAAGGCGCTCGAGAAGTTCGACAGCGTCGCCTACATCCGCTTCGCCTCTGTCTATCGCGCTTTTGAAAACGTCGCCTCCTTCGAAAAAGAATTGAAATCGCTTCTCAAGAGCCGCGGGGCCAAGAAGCGCAAACGCACCGTATGAACGCCCATCAAGAAACAGTGTTGATCGTAGCTATCGCCGCCGGAGTCTTTTTTGGATCAATCGCCGGCGGACTGACTGCCCTTGTCACCGTCGAAGCGCTGGAGAACGCCAACTCCGTTAGTATCGAAGGGCTAACCCCGAACGAGGAGGCGGCGATCGCTGGGTTGCTTGAAGAGGAAGAAGCGACGATTGCGGTCGTGGATCAAGTCATGCCGTCGGTGGTGAGCATCGTCGTTGAGCATGAAGACGTATTCAGTTTGGATTACTTTCCCGTGGCGAGCGGAACGGGCTTTTTTGTCTCATCTGATGGGTTGATTTTGACCAACAAGCACGTGGTCAATGATCGCAACGGTCGATTCACGGTGATTACCAGCGATGGCGTTGAGTATCCGGCCGAAGTGCTGGCGCGAGACGTTTTTCTCGATTTGGCGGTCATGAAAATCACCGCAGCAGAGGGGATGGCCTTTCCCACGGCAAACCTCGGCGATTCAAGTCGAGTTCGGGTTGGAGAAACGGTGATCGCCATCGGCAATCCGCTCGGGGAGTTTCCAAACTCGGTGACCAAAGGGATCGTTTCTGGACTCAATCGAACGATCACCGCCGGTAGCTTCGTTGGTGATACAGAATTGATTGAAGAGGCGATTCAAACAGACGCGGCGATCAACGAAGGAAACTCTGGCGGACCGCTCATTAATTTGCAGGGCGAGGTGATTGGAGTCAACTCCGCCATCGCCTGGGAAGGACAGTCGATCGGGTTTTCTATTCCGATCGACGTTGCCAAGAAGATCGTCGACGATGTTATCGCTTACGGACGGATCGTCCGGCCGTGGCTTGGAGTGCGCTACGTGATGGTCGATGAGAGCGTGGTCGAGGAATTCGGTCTGACCGTTGATTCTGGAGCGCTGATCGTCTTGGAAACAGAACCGGGGGTGCAGAGCATCATCCCGGGGAGCCCAGCCGCGGCCGCGGGACTCAAACCGGGAGACGTTATTTTGAGCGTCGACGGAGTCGTCCTCAGTGAAGAGTCAACGCTCGGGGACGTCATCAACACCTTTGCTCCTGGGGCAACGGTGACCCTGCGTGTGCATCGTAACGGGGAGGTGGTGTCGATTCCAGTCACGCTGGTTGAGCTCGATCCATCACAATTTGAACGTTAGTATGATCAAACGCACCAAGATTATTTGCACGATCGGACCGGCTTCGTCGAGTACCAAGACGCTGACGGCGATGATCAAAGGCGGGATGAACGTGGCGCGATTGAATATGTCGCACGGTACGTATGCTTCTCATCGTGCCATGATCAAAACGATTCGTGCCGTTTCTAAAAAGTTCGGTGAACCGGTCGCGCTTTTGGCTGATTTGCAAGGACCGAAGATTCGTCTAGGGGTGTTGCCGGAAAAGGGTGTGGAGTTAAAGGGGACCGTTGTTTTTACAACCGCGACGGATAGCTACACAGACGGAAAGATCCCCGTCACCCACAAGGCAATGCACAAGGATGTGAAAAAGGGCGATCGTATTTTGATCGAAGATGGGATTTATGAAGTGAAGGTGACCAAGGTTTCGGGGAAGGACGTGACTACCAAGGTGGTCAACGGCGGCGTGGTGACGTCACACAAAGGGATGAATTTTCCTGACACGACCCTTTCGGTTGATCCGATTACGGCTAAGGACAAGGCGGACGCCAAGTTCGCGATTTCACAAAAGGTGCAATGGGTGGCGATGTCGTTTGTGACGCGGCCAGAAGATGTAAAACGCATGCGTCGACTGATCGGCAACAAAGCACAGATCATCGTCAAAATCGAAAAGCATGAAGCACTGAAAAAGTTTGACGCCATTCTTGCTGTGGCAGACGCGATCATGGTGGCGCGTGGGGATTTGGGAGTAGAGACGCCGGCCGAAGACGTTCCGCTTCGGCAAAAGGAGATGATCGCCAAGTGCCGCGCGGCAGGCAAGCCGGTCGTGGTGGCTACCCAGATGCTCGATTCGATGATACGCAATCCTAGGCCGACGCGGGCCGAGGTGAGCGACGTAGCCAATGCGGTGATTGATCATACCGACGCAGTGATGCTCTCGGGGGAGTCGGCGACCGGGAAGTATCCGGTCGAAGCGGTCGAGATGATGCAAAAGATCGCGGTAGATACCGAAGCGTCGAAATTCGATGATCTTGCGATCTCCAGTGAAACGATGAAAAGGAAGGAAGAGATCGTGGCTGGAATGATCGCCGTCTTGTCGCGTATCAAACAGATCGACGCCGTTATTTCGACTCCGCATCTTGCCGGGCGCTTGAATCAGTTCCGCCCCGAAGTGCCGATCTATCTCGCCTGTAAAACCGAAAGTGAAGCGCGTGCTTGGAATATCCGTTGGGCCGTGCGGCCGTTTGTCACCGCTTCCCCAGCCGCTCTCGTCAAATCGTTGCGTACCAAAAAACTTCTCAAAAAAGGGATGGCGGTCGCGATCGTGACTCAAGCGCACAAACAGGATCCAGAAATTGAGCTACATGAGATTTGAACGTCGATCGCCGCCCGGGAGTGTCCCAGGCGGCGTTGTGTTCACGACTCAGCGGGCTGGGCGACTTGCGTCAGGTAGGCAAGGGCGACCTCGACGATGAGCCACTCGGGCTCGAAGATCTGCGCGTTCCGCAGGCGAGCAATGGCGTGGTTGACTGGGATGTACTCGATCAGGTCGAACTGTTCTTCCCGATCGTCCAGGGATCCGCCGACCTCCTGAGCGAGGAAGTAGTGCGTCGTCTTCACGACGACCTCCCTGCCACGTGCGTACGTCGAGGGCAGGGAGCCGATGTAGAGTCCCGTCCGGATGAAGAGACCTGTCTCTTCTCGCGTCTCGCGCATCGCTGTTCGCCGCTTCGACTCACCCGGCTCGACCGTGCCCTTTGGCAGGCGCCAGGTGTCCGTTTTCTCGTGGTGCATGACGAGAACTTCGAGCGCTCCACCCTCCGCGTGTCGGTAGATGATCGCTCCGCACGAGGTGTGTCGGTTCATGTGTGCCTCCGGCATGGACTTCACGCGTTTTAGGTCATTTCGTCAAGTCCTTTCCCTTCATCCCGCGGTGCGTTAAGATATGACCACTATGACGACAAAAGCGATCCTCAAGCAGTACAACGTGGCGAAGGTGAGGACGATGAAGCCGATCACTTCCGGTTTGATTCATTCCTCGTATAAGGTTGAATCCACCTCGGGAACATATTTGCTGCAACGCCTGAATCCGACGCTTGAGAATCATTCAATGGCGCGGAATTATTTTGTCATTACAGAGTATCTTGCCCGCCGTGGACACTTGACTCAGGTCATTATCAGAAATGTTCGTGGGGAGTTGCTCACTAGGGAAGGGAAGAATCTATGGCGATTGTTGACTTTTGTTCCGGGGCAGGTGTTTGAGAACGCCCCTACCTCTAAGCAGGCGTATCAAGCGGGGAGGGCCCTCGGAATCTTTCATCGTCAGTTGCGCGGATTCCGCGGGCGACTAGAAGGGAAGGTGCTCATCCATGACACTGAGGACGTGTTGAAAAAGTTTGCCAAGCTCCCGAGGACTAGAGAGCAAGCACAGGTCTACACGTCGCTTCGACTCGCCCTCTTGCCGAGTGGGCTCCCGCAAACGATCATCCACGGCGATCCAAAGCTCACAAATATTGTTTTTCCAAAAACAGGTGATCCTGTGTTCGTTGATCTCGACACGGTGCGAAAGGGGAGCGTGCTACTGGATCTTGGTGATGCCCTTCGTTCGTGGTGCAAAAAGACGACAGAGAGGGGCATCACGGTTGATCACCGTATCTTTCGTCAGGCGCTTCAGGGCTACAAAGACGGTCGGGGCACCTGGAAACTTTCAAAGCGCGAACAGCGATTGATTGTTCAGGCTTACTCGCTCATAACCTTCGAGCTTGCGGCACGATTTTTAGTTGATGCGGTTGAGCAGAAGCTATTCGTTTGGGACAAAAAGCTTTTTCCTTCGCTGGAAAAACAGAATCAGATGCGGGCACAGAAGATGCTTCAGCTCGCCGGTGAGATTGAGCGACATAGGCCAAAACTCGAGGCGATCGTCAGAGAAATTTTTTCATAAATGGCGAGCGGCGCTCCGAGTAGGGAGCGCCGCTTGTCTGTTAGTCGTGTGGGAAGAGGATTTGCTGGAGTTTCGCCGCGAGCTCGGGGGTCGCGGCGACGATCCAGGTGTGCTTGTTCTCCGGGTCGACGAGGGAGTCGAAGTAGCGGATTGGGTGTCCGTCCCAACCGATGACCGTGGCGCCGGCCGCTTGCGCTGCCATCGCCGAGGGGGCGAAGTCGTAGCCGCGACAGCGACCGAAGACGGCGTCGAGGTGCCCGCTGATCACCTTGAGGATCGCCGGACTTCCGCCGTAGCCGAGGACCCACTCCGGCAGGTCGAAGGCGTCGCCGAGCATCGCCTGCACCAGCCGCATCTTCGCCGGCTTGCGGCCGTCGAAGGCGATCTTGGATCCAGTGAGCCTGATCGTTCCGCTCAGTCGTGGTCGATGGAGCGTCTGATCGCGGGGCTTGAACCGTCCGTCGTTCACCAGACATCCCCAGTTCTGTCCGCGACTGTCGATCGTGGCCGCGGCGATCAGTCGACGCTCGCGCACGTGGACGAGTCCGGCGCTGACGGTCCAGTGGTCGCTCCCCATGAAGAGGAGCTGGGTGCCGTCGAGGGGGTCGGCGACGACCACGTGGTTGGCGTCGGTCAGGTCTTCTGCCTTCCACGGCCGCTCTTCGCTCACGTAGCGAGCCTCCGAGATCGCCTCGGTGACCGTTCCGCCGAGCAGGCGGTCGGCCATGAGGTCGATCGCGAACGTCGGTGACGAGGCCGGACGCTTGCCGTCGACCGTCACTGGTTCGAAGGCCGCTTCGCTGTCGCCGGCTTGGGATCGGATCTCTTGCCAGGTTGCGCGTGCGGCCGCTGAGAGGTGTTCGTACAGTTCTTCGTCGGTCATTAGGTCTCCGCAAGGGTCATGAACGGACGGGTTATCCGCTCATCTCCACTGCCGAAACTTTTCTAATGCCCGAAACGACACTGGGAATCCTCCTTTGAATCGTGCCTGCTTTCCTTGGAACAGTCGTTTGATCTGTGCGACAGTCATCGTCACCATTGACTCGACTTCACGGTGGTCGAGCTTGAGATGCTGAGGATCGATCGGTCGCTTCAGGAGATATAGAGTGAAGAAACGATCGTTGAAGCGCTGAGCGCGGTCGGAAAAGGTGCGATGATAAAACTTACCGACCTTCAAAAGATCTTTTGGTTTTACAGTAAGTCCGACTTCTTCCTTTAGCTCACGCACCGCGGTTTGATCGTAGCGCTCTCCTTTGGGTACGTGTCCAGCCACCGAATGATCGTAGACACCGCCATCACGTTTTTGCACAAGGATGCGACCGCGAGCATCAACCAAGTAAATGACCACTTCACGATGACAAAGCTCGCGACGATGGATTTCACCGGAGGTCAGATACTGACGGATGCGATCGTTTTTGTCGACGACGGGGAGAATTTCATGAGCAGGCATAGAAAGGTAGGTGAGGCGGGGAGTGTCCCCGCCTCAGGTTAGCGGATGCCGAGAAGCTGCACCACGCGCTCGGGATCGTCGTAGACGACGAAGCGATCGACGAGGCGTCGGCCGTTGTCTGTCTTGTCGAACGCCTGGCGTAGGTAGCGCGGGCCTTCGCGGAGCCGCTCTTCGATCTTTTCATCGGCGAAGCACTGCTCCACAGTTCGTCCGTCGTCTTGGTCAAGTCGTTCGAGTGCTCGCCGGGTGATGCGGTTCATGAGGGTCGGGATGTCCGGTGGCAGAAGGAAGACTGACAGGATGCGGGTCGCGGCGAGTGAGGGGGTCGCGGTCAAGAGGCGTACTAGGCTGTAGCCGTCACTTGAGACACACCGCAGGCCGCTTTCGAGGTTGGCACGAATCGAGGGGAGATGGTAGCCGCGGCGGTCACCGTACGAACCGGTCAGTCCGACGAGTTCATTCTCAGCGGCCATCTGATCGAACGTCGGCTTGTCGACGAAGTGGGCGTCGACCCCGTCGACCTCATCTGCTCGTGGTGGCCGATCCTTGTGTCGAGCGACACGCAGCCATCCCGCCTGATGCAGATATCGACCGAAGTGCGTTTTGCCGGTCGCCGAACCGCTGGAGAGCACAAGAAGGGTGGGATCGCTCTCGGATGGTCCGTGGAAGCTCTCGCGCTCGAGGGCGCGGAGGAGGTCGGGGGTGGAATCTCCTGATCCGACGTAGCGGTTCTCGAGGACGATCCGCCATTCCGCTTCGGTCGAAGTGAGGAGGGAAAGATCAGGGAACGCGGATTGAGTGGCGATCATCGGGAACTCTTGGGGAAGTTGTGAAGAGGGCGTGAGAGGACTGTTCATCCACTCGCGGCTCTTCGCAACTCAACGCTGACTTTCGATGAAGGCGGTGATCGGATCAAGATGCACCATGAGTGGTGCTTCACGATCATGCTTTAAACAGAGAGCGTCTGGGAACTCCGCGCGCATTGCTTCGATTTCATCGGACTTGTCATCGATGAAGACAAACGGTTCGGTGAGCTGAAGTTCGCGGATGCAGTCCGTTTTCTTGCCTCCTGTGATCTGAACACGATTGAAGTGATCAGCGAGGCCGGACGAAGTAATTTTTGGTGTTTGCCATGGGCCAGGTTCGGTGTCAAACGAAAGGAGGACAAGTTCGTGACCTGCTTTTTGCAAGGATTGGAGGAAAGATCTTGCATCGGCAAAAACATAACGCTCGGCTTGTTTGGCGTGCTGGTAAAAGAGATCTTTCAATCGTTTTCCATCGCATCCTCTTTCACACAGGTAGGTTGAAAACTGTTCAATCGAGAACGGGTAGTCTTGACGAAAGGTACGGTAATGAGCGCGGAGCTCTTCGGCGGGGGTGAGTTGATGCGCAGAAAAAACATCCTCCTTCATTTGTGAGGTGTGCATCAGGGTATCGTCAAAGTCGACGAAGATTTTCATAGTATGGGAGGGGCGACTGGAGTGTACAGCCGCGACCTCGAAAGTTCAGGCGTTGATCAGGCGCCAGAGGAGGGGTCCGAGCAGGTCCGGGTCGTGGCGAATGAAGGCGCGAACCATCTCGTCGCCAGGAATCTTCGGACTCGCGGACTTGTAGGCGATGTCGGCGCCGACGATCCGAGCGGATTCTGGTTCATTGATTCCTCCGGGGAGGACTTGCTTCGCCCCAGGGGACTCAGCGAGAACGCCAGTAGGGATCTCACTCGTGTTGAACGTCGCAGCATCGACCGTGCGATCGAGGGCGACCTCGACTTCACGCACGAAGCGGGTGGCGGTCCATCCTTCGGTGTGGTTGGGGGACGTCACCAGGTTGACGTTGAGGATCAGGCGGCCTTTGGCCCGACGGATCGCATCGATCATCCCGGGAACGAGGAGCACAGGCATCGTCGAGGTGTAGTGGCTTCCCGGGCCGATGACGATCGCATCAGCTTCGGCGATCGCTTGGAGCGCCTTCGGGTTCGCCTCCACCGGGCGCGGGCTAGCCTCCGGCGAGACGCGTTCGAGGAAGACCTCCCACTGACCCTCCGGAAGCACAGACTCGTCGATGTGATGCTCGCCGAGGATTCGTTCACCGGTTGCGGCGTTGATCACCCCTTGGCGAATGTTGTCGAGGGTCACGGGGATCACCGCTCCGTTGACGTTGAGGAGCTTCGTGGCGGTCTCGACCGCGCTCTCGAAGCTCCCTGTCGTCCTTTCGAGCGAGGTGAGCATGATGTTGCCGACCGTATGGCCCTTGAGTGGGCCGTCGGCGTAGCGGTATTCGAACATCGCGCGCACTTCGGGCGGGGCGAGGGAGAGGGCGAGCAGACACTGCCGCACGTCGCCCGGGGGGAGAACCCCGTAGGCCTCGCGCAGCGCGCCTGTTGAACCACCGTCGTCGGCCATCGACACGATAGCCGACAGATGCGCCGGGAATTCCCGCAAGCTCCGCAGGACGGAATGCGTCCCACAGCCACCGCCGATCACCACAATCTTCTTCATCATCTGCATACCTCGTCGGGGAAGAGAGAGTTCACTGAAAGAAAGGACGCGTGACAGAAGAAGCAAGCATGGAGCTTCCACTGTCGCGCATTCCTTCTTACAACTTTTCAGGGAGCATCTTCCAGAGTGACTCGAAGACGATTTTTTGGGTTTTGTATAAACCTGGGTTGTCGACGACGACACCGAAGAGAGTGCCATTGGCGCCGAGGGAGATGAAGGCGCATTTGTTGGCGTAGATCAGAATATAGGTTGGTGAGCCTTCAACCGCTTCGATACATTTGTGCTCAGAAAGTTCAGCGATCGTTCCGCAGTGGCCGAGGGCGATCGTTTTTACACGGATTGTGCGGGCGATCCGTTCGTCAGTGAAGTTTTCAAACGACGCGTACAGTCCCGCTTCGCGGACCGAAGCAGAGGAGTAGACATAATACTCGCGCTGCGACTCATCCTGCGCGGCCATTTTCTCGAGGACGTCGAGGAGGATCGTGCGCACCCCGGCGCCGCCTTCGTAGTAGCTGACCGTCGGTTTGCCCCCGCCGTTGTCATAGAGAGAACGCAGCTCCGGGATCATCTGAGAAAGGGAAGCGCTGATCTGATCAAGTTCGGCTTTCTGCTCGTTCACGAGGCGGACGAGCTTTTCTGGATCTTCGGCCACAAAGCACTGCTTGGTGTCTTCGTGGTAATGGCAGATAAGCCCTCGTTCGCGTAGGGACTTGAGGGAATCATACGTTGACCCGCGGTTTACGCCGCTAATTCCAGCCAATTTTCGCACCGAACACGGCCCATGCGTAAGGAGGGTCATATAGAGGACCGATTCCCGGTCATCTAGTCCAAGTTTTTTCAACTGTGTTTCGATTGAACTCATACTTTATCCTTATTTTGAGCTTATATTGTGAATATTAAACTGTCAAACTTCTGGCGACAGAGTAATGGGGATAAACACAGTTTTGGCTAAAAAAGCATTGCCGGTGTATCTCTTTGCCTGTACAATTCACCCATTATGAACCTCACTCGTGAACCGGCTCCTGGCTGGAAGGACTATGAACTGATCGACTCTGGCGATTTTGAAAAGCTCGAGCGTTTTGGAGATGTGATCTTCGTTCGCCCTGATCCGCAGGCGATTTGGGCGAAGCAACTCACGGAAGATAAGTGGCAAGGGGCCCATGCTGTCTATTCGCGTACGGGCCAAGAAGGCGAGTGGAACTTTTTGAAAGAGCTGCCGCATTCCTGGACGATCTGTTGGGAAAATTTGCAATTTGAAATTCGTCCGACGTCGTTTAAGCACACTGGACTTTTTCCTGAGCAATCAGGCAACTGGAAGTTTTTGCGCGAGAATCTTAAGCCGGGAATGAAGGTGCTGAACTTATTTGGATACACCGGAGGAGCGTCGATCGCCGCCGCTTCGGCAGGTGCAGAAGTGGTGCACCTGGACGCCAGCAAGCCGGTGGTGAGCTGGGGCAAGCGTAACGCCGAACTTTCCGGGTTAGCCGAGAAACCGATTCGCTGGATCGTCGATGATGTAAAAAAATTTGTTGGACGCGAAATCAAACGCGGCAATGTCTATGACGCGATCGTCATGGATCCGCCGGCGTTTGGGCGCGGTCCAGAAGGGGAGCTGTGGAAGTTTGAAGAAGATCTGCCGAAGCTGCTTGAGGACTGCGGAAAGATTTTGCATCACGATCACGGCACGTTGATTGTTAATGCCTACTCGCTCGGGTTCCCGGCGATCGCCATTGAACAGCTCGTCACTTCGGCGTTGCCGTTTGTGAAGGTGAGCGCGGTCGTTGAACTGAGTGTCAAAGAATCGTCCGAGCGCGGGTTTGAGTTGCCAGGGGGGATCGCCGTCCGTTGTGTATGGTAATTCTCTACGAGGACAATCATCTGATCGCCGTTGAAAAACCGCACGGTCAGCCGACGCAGGGCGATGACTCGGGTGATCTCTCGTTACTTGATGAGGTGAAGGAGTTCATCAAAGAGCGGGATCAGAAACCGGGGAATGTCTTTGTGGGATTGCTGCATCGATTGGATCGGCCGGTTGGCGGGGTCGTGTTGTTCGCCAAGACGAGTAAGGCGGCGAGTCGACTGTCCGATCAGATTCGGCGCCACACGGTCGAGAAGGTGTACCTCGCGAAAGTCGAGGGAGCGCCGAAGCAAACAGAGGGGGAGGTTCATCAGTGGCTCGTTAAAGATGAGAAGACAAACACCGTTAAAGCCTACGATCATGAAGTTTCCGGTTCCCTCCGCGCCGAAACACGATACCGGCTTCTGAAGCCGGTATCAGACAAGACGTCCCTCGTCGAGATTCATCCAAAAACTGGCCGCCCCCACCAGATTCGTCTGGCGATGTCCTCGCTTGGCGCACCGATCGTCGGCGACGTGAAGTATGGCGCCAAAACCAAGTACGGTGGCAACCTGGCGTTGCAAGCCCAGTCCCTCAGCTTTGATCATCCCATCACAAAAGAACGCATCACGGTGTATGCCAAAACAGTTCTGTCTTGAATGTTCGCCAACGCATCAGTTGTCGCACATGAATTCATGGTTGACCAGTCTCGTCTCTGAATCAGGCGATCGATTGCTGGCCATATTGCTCCCACGATCTATTGACCGCCTGCTTGAACGTGCGGTGACCTGGGGATTTTTGAATGGCTTCCGCGCGGTAGGGATTCTCAAAGCATCGGCGATTGATGAGCACACTCACATTCATCAGCGCTCGCGGGTGGTGGCAGATGAAGCGGCACGTCGCGGGATGAACGTGCAGGTTTACACGATCGCCAAGTCACCGACGAACTTTTTTTTGCTCAAAGGCCATGGGGAAAAACCGCTGTTATTTGAAGGTCTCCCTGGGATCGATCCGACCAAAACAAAAACGGCGATTGATGATAAGGAGTTTGTGCGCGGAGTGATGCAAGAGATCGGGGCGCCGACGCCAGAAGGGGCGAGCTTTTACTCGCGCGAAAAAGCGCTGGCCTACGGCGCATCGATCGGCTGGCCGCTCGTGGTCAAACCGCGTTTTGGATCGCTCAGCGCCCACACCACCGTCAACATCCAGGATACCGAAGAGCTTGATCGTGCGATTCGTGTAGCACAGCAGATCTCTCTGCCGTTTATCGTTGAACGTTACATCCCTGGGCATCTGTATCGCGCCACAACCGTTGGCGAAAAGGTGGTGGCGGTCGGTCGCCGTGACCCACCCTCCATCGTCGGAGACGGTATTTCAACGATCGAAGAGTTGATTCTGCGTCGAGAGCAGGAGCAAGTTCCACTGATGGTCGCCCTTGGGTACAAGCCAGAAGAGATTCCGTCCTTGCCACGGCATCACATGAAGATGGATCCGTCGGAAGTTTTGCCAGCAGGGGAGAAGGTGGCGGTCACCTGGAAGATCAACTTGTCCTATGGGGCAACGGTCGAGGACGTCACTGACCTGGTGCACCCAGACAACATCGAGTTGTTTGAAGCGATCGCCCGTCGGGTCACACATCCAACCGCTGGCATCGACTTTATCGCTCCGTCCATCGCCGACTCCTGGAAATCGCAGCAATGCGCGATCATTGAACTCAACTCCTTGCCTTCGATCGACCTGCACCACGCCCCCATCGTGATCGGCCAAGAACGCAACGTCGCCGGGGCTTTACTCGATTACATTGTTGGGAGTAAAATACAACCGCCTGATCATTCGTAAACGACACGTCTATGATCGGTCATCTCAAGATGGGCCACTAGCCCGTCCGAAGGCGCCCCGCAAGGGGTGCTTTTGTTTATGGAGGGCCCTTGACGTGCGAGTAGATTTATGATTTTATTTCGGCACCATCAGGGAGAGTGCACCATGGTTGGATTCGGGAATTTCGAACTCTTCATCCTTCATCGCCAGATCAAGAAGCCACAGAGCACGCGGATCCTCGTTCGCGCCACCGAGATCGTCAGGCGGTACGGTCCGATGATCTCGGGCGACTTCATCGCGCCCATCCTCGGTGACGCCCACCTCGCGCGGCTCTTCACGTACGACTTCCACCAGGGTGATCCGCAGGTCATGCTCGCCCACTGGCAGGTGGCGTTCGCTGCACTCCAGGACGGCGAGGACGAGGTGGTCTACTTCGGCCCCTTCGACCAGGAGCCGATCGACCTCATCGTCGATTCACCCCCCCAGACCTGACCGGGCCCTGACTCTTCGCCGCACCGCGCGAGGCCCACAACGAGGGCTGTACGTACGGTGCGGCCTTCCATTTATTGGCATCTTGCACGATCCCGTCCCTTTTGATAGGATACTGCCGCAATCAAGTGCAACCCATCGTGGGCCGGTGGTGTAGCCTGGTTAACACGTCGCCCTGTCACGGCGAAGTTCGCGGGTTCGAATCCCGTCCGGCCCGCCAGGACAACTTCTTATCGGAGCGACCCGTAGGCCTCAAGCCGCGCGGGGCGACCCATAGGGTTATGTCCCATAAACAAAACCGCCTAAGTAGGCGGTTTTGTTGCTATCCAGAGTTTGGATTCATGTGCTAATCTGAAGGACAGAAAAGCGGAGAAATTAGGCCACCATGTGATTACCAAAATTAATAAATTGAAGGGGGCTGGCATATTCCTGAACTTCAAGTGGGATGATACCGTCCTGCCAGCTTTTGGTCGTTACAATCTCATCTACGGATGGAATGGAAGCGGCAAGACAACACTTTCAAAAATATTGTCTTGCATAGAAACAGGCCAATCTGAAGAGTTCCCAAGCCTACAGTACGAGCTAGAAGCAGAAACAGGGACTTTTAAAGAGGGCAACGCCTTCGACAAAAAAGTACGAGTTTTCAATCAGGATTACGTTCATAAGAACGTACAGCCGAAAACGGGAAAAGCAAACTCAATTTTCATTTTGGGCGAAGACAATAAGGAGATTTCTGAACAGGTAGAATCCGACAAGGGTACTTTGTCGGAATTAGAAAATAAGAAACGAACGCTGGAAGAAGAACGTGATAAAAAAGAAACTGATAAAGGAAAGAAGTTTACCAACATCGCGAGTGTTATCGGTGCAAACTTGGTTGGATCTTCAACCAGAAACTATAGGAAGCCGGATGCAGAGAAGGATTTTTTGAGCATTTCTAATCCCAAAATTTTGGATGAGGCCGAAGTCTCCCGCCAGCAGTTGGTCATCAAGCAAGAACAGAAGGACAAGGTATCGAAGGTCAACTTCGACTTTGAACTTAATTTGTCGGAACTGTATACGGAGGTCGCGGCCACCTGCAATGAAACGGTGGAGAGTAAGGTAATAGAAAGACTGTCGGGACATCCAGAAATATCGGAGTGGGTTGAAAGAGGGTTATCGATCCACGACAAAGATTCAACATTGTGCGAATTCTGTGGCGAAACAATACCACCCGGAAGAGTCGAGGCGCTTCTTGGTCACTTCAATGAGGCCGACAAAAAACTGAAGAGCAGAATCGACTCCCAGATCACGCATCTACAGGGTTTCATTCAAGCTGTACAAAATAGGCAGGTGCCCGACAAGGCGCAATTTTACAACGATCTGCAAACAAAATTCGCCTCGAGGGTAATGTCTTACAACCAAGAGAAGGAGAATTCTTGCGCTGAGCTTTTAGCGATGGTTGAGATTCTGACCAACAAAAAACAAAAGACGACCGAGTCGTTATCCTTTTCCAAGTCGCTCAGCAATAACTTTAAGGAAGCTGTCGCTTCACTTAATGAGTTGGTGGATCAACACAACCAAAAAAGTGATAACTTTCAGTCAGAGAAGGATAAGGCTGCCGAGCTACTCAAACAGCATCACTTGAGCACGATCTTTGAAGAAGTGAAGGCTTTGGACAATGAGATTGCCGCAGCCTCAAAGGAAATCCATCGACTTGAAAAAGGGGATGCTGGCGACGAGAGCTTTCTTGGTATTTCGGCACTGAAGAAAAGAATCAACGACAACAAAGGAAAGATATCTTCGGAACACAGAGCCTGTGATTCTCTAAACAAGGAATTGGGAACGTTTCTTGGAAGAAACGAAATAGTTTTCGAGGTTGCTCCGGATGGCGGTTACCTGATAAAACGAAATGGCATACTTGCCAAAAATTTGAGCGAGGGTGAAAAGACGGCAGTCGCCTTCCTATACTTTGTTATCCAACTCAAGGATCAGGATTTTGATCTGGAGAACGGAATCATCGTCGTTGATGATCCGATCTCTAGTTTGGATTCCAATTCTCTTTTTCAAGCGTTTGCTTACCTCAAGAATGCAGTAAAGGACGCGAGGCAGGTCTTTCTATTGACTCACAATTTTGATTTTTTGAAGTTGATCTTAAACTGGCTCAGCAAGACGGGTGGGAGTAAATATTACATGATCAAAAATCAGTATTCAGCCTCAGAAGGAAGAACCGCCTATTTAGCTGAACTCGACAAAGATTTAAGGAACCATGAGAGCGAGTATCATTACTTGTTCAAGATTTTGCATCAATTTGAGACCGATGGAAGTATCGCTTCCGTCTACCATATTCCTAATATCGCCCGAAAGGTTTTGGAAACATTTTTGATGTTTAGAGTCCCAAGCAATCAGACGCTTTATAAAAAGATGGAAGCTCTGACTTTCGATGAAAACAAAAAGACAGCGATCTATAAATACACGAACGATCAGTCACACATAACGGGCGCTGGGTTTGATCCGTCTTTGGTTCCTGAAACCCAAAAGAATGTGCAGTACCTTCTGGAAATGATGGATTCCGTATTCCACGAACATTACGAGATTCTAGTTGCTTCGATCAATGACTGAGACCTGTTTGTTAGTGCAGAGTAGTCTAGATCTTAGGTTCCCAAGCAATTCTCGCTTCTCCGACATGCTTCCTTCGCGTAGGAGATACTTCATGTACGCACGGACGTCCATCTCCTCTGTAGTTCCTTCCGGCACAGACGTTCCACCACGGAACAATCGTTCGAAGCGGCTAAAGCGTTTTATTTCTTCTTCGAGTTTTATTTTCAATCCAAGCTCGTTGATATCGATTTCATCGATGATTTTCAGTAGCTCTACGATCAGCTCATCTTCTCTGATATACGGATTGGTGCAGTTGCGATCCCGCGAACGCGTACAGCCATAGTAGACATATCGCGTGTGGCCACCGTCCTTCCGTTGCTTGTACTTTTCTTGTGCCGACATTCCCGACCCACATTGTCCACACGTGAACAGTTTGGTGAAGGCGAACTCCTTGTTCTCCCGCACGATCTGATCGCGTTTTAATTGAACATGGGCCAGATCGAACAGCTCCTTCGTGATGATTGGTTTGTGCTTTCCTTCGTACCAGTTCCCAGTGTTGCGTGGAAACTCGAACCGCCCATGGTAGAAGGGATTCTCGAAGATGCGGTAGATACCACTGAGCGTTAGTGTTTTATTGCCGCGCGTCTTGAAGTTCAAATCGTGCTTGAGCCAGTTGTAGAGCTTTCGTCCGCTCCATTTTTCGTAGGCGACTTTCTCAAACATCTGCTTTACGATCGGTGCTCGCACAGGATCGAGGAGCTTTTGACCCTTCTTATCCATTAAGTTTTGATCAGAGTATCCGATTGGTGCCATGCCCGGCCAGAATCCCATCTCGACTCGCGTGCGAAGCCCACGTTTTACGTTTTCTCCTCGGTGATCGTTTTCGAGTTTAGCCGTTGAGCCAAGAATCATCAGCAGATACTTCTCGTTTGGATTGTTACTGAATGTCTGTCCGTGCGTCCGAATCTCTACAAGCAGTCCTTGGTCTATCAGGTCGACTACTGCTCCGAGGTCACCCGCGTTACGGCTTAGTCGATCCGGTGCCCACGTCAGGATTCCGTTGAACTTTTTCTCACGGACATCCCGCAAAAGTTCGTTAAAAACCGGACGCTCGCCAGTAGCCTTAGCCGAGTGACTTTCACGCTTGATTTCCACCACATTCAGCCCGTCACGTTCTGCGATCTGCAACATTTCTTTGGTCTGCGAATCGATCGAGAGAACCTGACGTTCTGCCGATTCGCTACTCTTACGAGCGTAAAGGCAGTACTTAACGGCCTCTGGAACCGCCGACCTGTCCTGTTCGTGTTTTGTGCGTGTAATCCCCACCTGGGTCGTCACGCCACCTTGTGTGTTTTTCATACAACACATCAATGCCGCAACCCCTGCGGGGCGTCTAGTCCGCCTAGCTGTTGGTAACTAAGTCCCTGAAAACCCCTTCATTTAGGCGACAAGGTAGCCAAAAACGCTGATTTCGCATAAACTTAGGCCAATCCAAAACCCAATTATGGCCTTATTTCAGATCAATCAAACCAAGGTAAAACGCCTAACCGCCAAGGATGTCCGTCTAGAACGAGATCTCCAGCGGCTTTTCGAGCAAAATCTTGAGGAGATTTTGAATATCACGTTCTTGGCTACCGAGTACTCAACGAGCTTCGGCGGCCGGATCGACACGCTCGGAATCGATAAGAACGGTGCGCCGGTTATTATCGAATACAAACGGTCGACAAATGAAAGCGTGATCAACCAAGGCCTCTCGTACCTTCGCTGGCTTCTCGATCACAAGGCCGAGTTTGAAGCCCTCTGTGGAGAACGTGCGGTTGCTATTGAGGTCGATTGGGACTCGTCCCGCGTGATTTGCGTCGCCGAAAGCTACAACAAGTTCGACATCGACACTGCGGATTTTCTTCCTATCAATATCGAGCTCTTTCGCTACAGGATTTACGATGACAACATTTTGTATCTCGAGCCGGAAAATTATCAGCGCGTCAAAGTTTCAACATCAGGCATTGTCCGTAAAGCAAAGCATGAGAAATCTCCAGATGGTGCCGAACCGTTGCAGAAAAATTACACTATAGAAGAGCACGTGCAAAAATCGAACGAGGTAACCAAAGCCATCTTCATGAAGTTGCGCGAAGCGATCTTGGCATTTGACGAGGAAGTAACCGAAGTACCCAAGAAAATGTACGTCGCTTACAAACTGACGACGAACTTTGCTGACGTAATCTTCTATAAGGACGAACTACGGATTACGCTCAACGTAAAAAGCGGCGAGTTAAACGATCCAGAGCATCGGGCGACGGATTTCACCAATCCGAAAAAAGGTCATTGGGGCAACGGAGATTACGAGATCAAGATCAAGTCGGATCAGGATTTTGATTACGCGCTCGGACTTATCAAGCAGAGCTACGATTTGAACAAATAGCCTATGAGCAAAGAAGACGAACGCGCAGAGCTGCATCGCGCTATCTGGCAAATCGCAAACGATCTGCGAGGGAGCATTGATGGCTGGGATTTCAAGCAGTATGTGCTTGGAATGCTTTTTTACCGCTTCATCAGCGAGAATCTCACAAGCTACATCAATGCTGATGAACGCCGCGCTGGTACCGCCAGCTTCAACTACGCCGCCCTTTCCGACAAAGACGCGGAGTTTGGTCGGGCTGACACAGTGAAAGAAAAAGGATTTTACATTCTGCCAAGCGAGCTCTTCGTGAATGTTCGCGCACGGGCTCGGGAAGACGCGAATCTTAACGAGACGCTCGCCGCAGTATTCCGTAACATTGAAAGTTCCGCGAAGGGATTTGATAGCGAGGATGATTTGAACGGCCTGTTTCAAGATCTTGACGTTAATTCGCCCAAGCTCGGCAATACAGTCGAGAAGCGAAATCAAAAGCTCGCTAAGCTTTTGGAAACGA
Organism: uncultured Parcubacteria group bacterium; assembly: GCA_947084965.1. Classification (GTDB taxonomy): domain Bacteria; phylum Patescibacteriota; class Patescibacteriia; order UBA9934; family CAMTUG01; genus CAMTUG01. The sequence continues at coordinate 147,210 of CAMTUG010000004.1, read as the reverse complement.
TTGGCGATCTGAGCCTCGGAGATTATACGGAGAACACGATCGACATGTTTGGTGATGCGTATGAGTACCTCATGGCGATGTACGCATCGAATGCCGGCAAGTCGGGAGGCGAATACTACACGCCGCAAGAAGTCAGCGAGCTTCTTGCTGAGATCACGACTGTCGGCAAAATGGAAGTAAACAAGGTTTATGACCCTGCCTGCGGTTCTGGATCGCTTCTTTTGAAATTCGCGAAGGTTCTTGGCAAAGAAAATGTGCGGCTGGGTTTTTATGGCCAGGAAATCAACCTCACAACCTACAACCTCTGTCGTATCAACATGTTCCTGCACGACATCAACTACAACCATTTCAATATCGCCCACGGCGACACGCTGACCGATCCAAAACATTGGGACGACGAGCCGTTTGATGCCATCGTTTCAAACCCGCCGTACTCGATTACATGGGAAGGAGACGGCAATCCTCTCCTTATTAATGACCCACGCTTCGCGCCAGCCGGTGTGTTAGCTCCAAAGAGCAAGGCCGATCTTGCTTTTGCCATGCACATGCTTTCGTGGCTTTCCACGAGCGGCACTGCAGCGATCGTTGAATTCCCTGGTGTCCTTTACCGAGGAGGCGCAGAACAAAAAATCCGCAAGTACCTTGTCGACAATAACTACGTCGACGCTGTGATCCAGCTTCCGCCCGATCTCTTTTTCGGCACTACGATCGCGACCTGCATCATTGTATTAAAGAAGAGCAAGAAGGACAATAAAACGCTTTTCATTGACGCATCTTCAGAGTTTGTGCGCGGCGGTAATAAAAACAAGCTCAGTGATACAAATCGAGCAAAGATCTTGGAAGCATTCACGAACCGTAAGGACGTCGAATACTTCGCAAAAGTTATCGATAATCAGGCTGTCGCTGACAACGACTACAATATTGCCGTTTCAAGTTATATCGTAGCCGAAGACATTCGCGAAGTTGTCGATATAATGAGGTTGAATTCAGAGATCGACAAAATTGTTGCGCATCAAAACGAACTCCGTACCTCTATTGATGAAATTGTGCGTGATATAGAAGGAACGAAGTAGCCATATGAGTAAGATTGAAAAATTAATTGCTCAATTCTGCCCGAATGGGGTCGTATTCAAACCATTAGGCGAATGTGTTATTAGAAATATTGGAGGCGGAACTCCATCTAAGTCTAGATTAAGCTATTGGAACGGTGATATCCCATGGGCTTCAGTTGGAGATCTTTCCAACGTAAATATTGAAATTCACGCAACTAGAAATTTCATTACCAAAGAAGGACTGGAAGACAGCTCAAGTCACTTGATTCCAAAGGGTAGCGTGATAGTTGCTGTAAAAATTTCACCGGGAAAAATGAAAATTGCGGGGACAGATATTGCGATCAATCAAGATCTGCGCGGGCTTGAATTGCAACCATTTCTAAACAACAGATTTTTAACCTATTATTTTCAAACGATAAACGTTGTCGGAAATGGAACGATAGTAAAAGGAATTACAGTTGATTTTTTAAATCGAATCAAAATCCCCATCCCTCCTGTCGCTGTCCAAGAAGAGATTGTCCGCGTGCTAAACTCTTTCACAGAGCTGGAAGCAGAGCTGGAAGCAGAGCTGGAAGCAAGGAAGAAGCAATACGAACATTATCGTTCGAAACTTCTAGTGTTAGATGCGGATCTAGAATGGACGGCTTTGGGTGAGGTTTGCGATATTGGCACAGGTCAAGCACCTGATAGAAGTTCAATTATAGGCGTAAATGCCTTTCCTTTTATTAATGCAGGGAATGAACCTTCCGGTTACCTATCAGAAAAAAATTCACCAGCTGAAACGATCACTATTCCTTCCAGGGGACAGGGTGGCGCAGGACACGTTGGCTATCAAAAAACAGATTTCTGGTGCGGCCCACTTTGTTACAGGATCAGAAGTCGGAAAGAAGGATTGCTTACAAAATATGTCTACTACTATCTTAAGAATATCCAGGCAGCAATTGTTGGGCTAAGAAAAACCGGAAGTATCCCAGCGGTTAATAAAAAAGAACTAACGACTGTCCAAATCCCCATCCCACCTCTTGCCCAACAAGAACGCATCGTATCGATTCTCGACAAGTTCGACGCACTTGTGAATGACATCTCCGTCGGTCTTCCAGCAGAGCTCGCCGCTCGGCGCAAACAGTATGAGTACTACCGGGAGAAACTCCTGACTTTCAAAGAATATGCCGAAGCCTAAGAAATACAATCTCGTTGCCGAAAGTGCGCAGAGCACCGTGGTGGCTGAATATACGCCGGACGGAAAGCGCGTCGCCCACTATCAGAGCGAGGCGGAACTTGAGCGTGCGTTCATTGAACAGCTTAAAACGCAGGCATACGATTACGTCACCATCACGTCGGAAGAGGAATTGGTTGCCAACCTGCGCCAGCAACTTGAAAAGCTCAACGGCTTTGCGTTCACTGATACGGAATGGAAGCAATTTTTCACTACCGAAATTGCAAACGCCAATCAGAGCATCGAGGAAAAGACGGCGACCATTCAGGAGGACTACGTCAAGAATCTTATCCGCGACGACGGCACGACGAAGAACGTCTATCTCCTCAAGGAGGACAACATCCACAACAATAGCCTGCAAGTCATAAATCAGTATGCGACCGAGGACGGCCAGCGTGCGAACCGCTATGACGTCACTATTCTCGTGAACGGCCTCCCGCTCGTCCACGTCGAGCTGAAGCGCCGGGGTGTAGCCATTCAGGAGGCCTTCAATCAGATCAACCGATACCAGCGCGAAAGTTTCTGGGCGTCCGCCGGACTGTTTGAATACGTCCAGCTGTTCGTGATTTCCAACGGGACGCACACGAAATACTACAGCAACACCACGCGAAAGCAGCACATCAAGGAATCAAGTGAGGGCGGTGTTAAGAAAGGCAAGCGTGCGAGCAACAGCTTTGAATTCACGAGCTGGTGGGCGGATGCCACGAACCGACCGATCACCGACTTGATGGACTTCGCCAAGACCTTTTTTGCCAAGCACGCGCTTCTCAACATTTTGACGCGTTACTGCGTCTTTACCACCGACCGATTGTTGCTGGTCATGCGTCCGTACCAGATTGTTGCCACGGAGCGGATTCTCAATCGTATCGAAGTCAGCACGAATTATAAGAAGCTAGGCACGATCGAGGCGGGTGGCTTCGTGTGGCACACAACGGGATCCGGAAAGACGCTGACGAGCTTCAAGACTGCCCAACTCGCGAGCAAAATGTCCTTCGTCGATAAGGTCGTGTTCGTCGTCGACCGTAAGGATTTGGACTACCAGACCATGCGCGAGTACGACAAGTTCGAAAAGGGCGCGGCCAACAGCAATACGAGCACTTCGGTATTGAAGCGTCAGCTCGAAAACCCGAATGCGAATATCATCATCACCACGATCCAGAAGCTCGACCGTTTCATTGCCCGCAATGGAGCGCACGCCATTTTTGACGGACACGTCGTCCTCATCTTCGACGAATGCCATCGCTCACAATTTGGCGACATGCACACGGCGATTACCAAGGCGTTCAAGAACTACCATCTTTTTGGTTTCACCGGCACCCCGATCTTCGCGGCGAATGCATCCTCGGGCGGTCGCATCGACCTGAAGACAACCGAACAGGCCTTCGGCGAGAAGCTCCACACCTATACCATCGTCAACGCGATCGCAGACAAAAACGTCCTGCCGTTCAAGGTTGACTACGTATCCACCGTGCGCGAAGCCGAGGATATTGAGGATAAAAAGGTCAACGATATCGACCGCGAGGCTGTGCTCGCCGCACCTGAGCGTTTGGCGAATATTGTACGGTACATTCGCGACCACTTCGACCAGAAAACCAAGCGCAACAGCTTCTACCAGCTGAAAGATCGGCGGTTGGCAGGGTTCAATTCCATTTTTGCGGTTTCCTCCATTGATGCGGCAAAGAAGTATTACGCGGAGTTCAAGCGTCAGCTGGCAGATGTTCCGAGCGACCAAAAATTGAAGGTGGCAACGATCTTTAGCTTTGGCGTGAATGAGGAGGAGGCCGACGGCGTGATCGACGAAAACTCGGAGGATACAAGTGGACTCGATGCAAGCTCTCGCGACTTCTTGGACAGCGCCATCGCGGACTACAACACCATGTTTGGGACGTCTTACGATACCTCGGCGGATAAGTTTCAAAACTACTACAAGGATGTCAGCCAAAAGGTGAAGGATCGGGAAATCGACATCCTCATCGTCGTTAACATGTTCCTGACCGGTTTTGACGCGACAACACTGAACACGCTCTGGGTGGATAAGAATCTTCGCTTGCACGGATTATTACAAGCGTATTCGCGCACAAATCGTATTTTAAATAGCGTGAAGACATTCGGTAATATCGTCTGCTTCCGTAACCTCGAGAAGGCGACGAATGAGTCCATCGCGCTTTTCGGCGACAAGGAAGCGGGCGGAATCGTCCTTCTGAAATCGTACGTCGACTACTACAACGGATACCGTGACGGAGAAAAAGAAGTGCGTGGATATCAGAGCCTCGTTGATGAGTTACGTCAGAAGTTTCCTATCGGAGAAGAAATCGTGGGAGAGCAGGCGCAAAAGGACTTCATCAAGCTCTACGGCGCGATTCTGCGGGTACGAAACATTCTCTCCGCCTTCGATGAATTTACGGGGAATGAAATTCTTACCGAGCGCGACGTTCAGGATTATCACAGCCTGTACATCGACCTCTACCATGAGTTCCGAAAGAGCGACGAGGCGGAGAAGGAAAACATCAACGACGATCTCGTGTTCGAGATGGAATTGATTAAGCAGGTTGAGATTAACATCGACTACGTTCTCGGATTGATCAAAAAATATCACGAAGACCACACGAAGAATCGGGAGATCCTGGCGGACATCAACAAGGCCATCGATTCGAGCATTGAACTACGTAACAAGAAGGATCTCATTAACAAGTTCATTACCTCTCTTGATGTGCATTCGATCGTTGACGAGGATTGGCACAAGTTCGTCGAGGAGAAAAAGATCGAGGAACTTGATCAAATTATTGAACAGGAAAATCTCGATCCGGAAGCGACACATAAATTCATTCAAAATGCGTTCCGAGACGGGGTCGTGTCAACAACAGGTACAGCGATCACGAAAGTCCTACCTCCTGTATCTCGCTTCTCTCCGTCGGGAGAGCGCACGCAAAAGCGAGAAAGCGTATTGAGCAAGCTCACGGGATTCTTCGAGCGGTTCTTCGACATATCCGGCGGGAGGTTCTAGTGCGACTGTTATCGTTCGTCATCAGCAGTCAAAACGCGGCTCATCACGGGTCGCGTTTTTGGATTATTAAAATCGTTTCGGCAAGGAGATTCCACCAAGCAATTTTGCTCTCGTTCCAATAACGAGGCCGTTCATCGCCACCTTGATGGCGCGGTTCCCACTCACCTGAAACGCGACTTCTTTTTGTTTGAGCACGAGTGCGTCAATGAACGTCGTGACCCTCGGATCGCTTGCGAGACCGAACGGATTGTTCCGGTCGACCGCACCGAGATCACCCCCACTCATCTTCATTGGGATACGTTACCCAGTTGTTGTCGAGTTCGTGCATCACCGCCTTCAGGTTGAGCCGTCTGTTGGCTGCGGTGATAACCGTCACAAACCCTCCGTTGCATCGAAAAAGCGTCGCGGTCAGTATGGCCTCTACTGGGAGGCGAGTTCCTTTGTTACCTCCTTCGAAGTCATCACAGACCCTTCCGGGAGCTGAAACGCCTCTAAATTGACCGTAAGCTCGAGTGGATTCTTCATAGTTCCCCCCACATCAATGCCACAATGGTTGGGGTTGTCTAGGCTTTAAAAAGCCCGACAAACCCTTCAAATTTGGAAGCTTAGGCCTGCTCCTATTCCGACTACACGATCTTCCCGTTTTTTGCTACCATTCCCCCATATGGAAAATGGATCAAATCCTGAATTTCTCAGGCAAAAGTACCAAGTGGAAAAAACCGAGGATGTCGAGCGCGCCGTTGCCGCGCGGGAGCGCAAGGGTTCTCGCGTCCGCAATACCCCCGAAGAACGCATCCAGGCTTATCTTGGACGCTTGGATACGATTTTGAACCCTCCCAAACTCGAAGGACACGAGAATTTCGACCGCAAAGAGCGCAATCTTTCCATGATGAAGCGCTTCATGCACGACGCGCTTATCGTGAAGCCTAACGTCGCCACCGACGAATATTTGGGTCACCAACAAAAACAAGCGCGTGCCTTGGGACACGGGGACACGGAAATTCCGGACGAGGTTCGCGATCAGATCGCGCGTGCGGTCGAAGCCAGCGCCAAAGGGTCGGACATCAAGGACGAAATTCAAGATTTTGAGAACGAACAAAAGCAGATGGTGGAAGAAATCGTCGCCAAGATCGACGATCAAAAACGATCACTGGATAAATGGATCGACTATCTGGCAACCGACGACGCTCAAGCCGCCTATCCGGACTGGTTCAGGTATTGGGCAATGAGAAGCGTCACCGGGCTTTCCAGCTTTGATAAAGACACCAAGGTCTTTCCGTCCAGGGACGAAGAGACCATGAACCCGTTCCCGGAATTGGATCAAGCCGTTCTTGGAAAGGTTCGTGACCACGTGGAGCATGATCGTGTGTACAAGGAGCGCCTTGCCGCTTCTAGAGAAGAGTTGGAACGAGCGGAAAGAAAGCATAACAAGGAGCGCCAGCTTGTTATTGGCCAAAGGATTGCGCAAGCGAAGAAACAACATCCGACCGTACCCGTTGATCGTGAAAGAATCATCGCGGATTTGGACATGGCTCCATTTGATCCGTCGACGTTTGAAATTGAAACCCCTGTCGACGATCGCAATCTTGAACCAGAAGTTCAACAAGCCTTGGATGCCAAGGACTTTGCCAGACTCTATGCCCTTGAATTTGCCAAGCTCATTCCCACAAGTGAAACGCTTCTTCATAACACCGCCGGACAATGGATAAAGTACAACAAAGGCTCTGAGCCAACCGAGCTGGTTCAATCCATCGAACGCCACAAGACGGGTTGGTGTACCGCCGGAGAGGAGGTGGCGAAATCTCAACTCTCCCGCGGTGATTTTTACGTCTACTATTCGCAAGACGAGGACGGCGCAAACAGCATCCCTCGCGCCGCCATCCGCATGGAAGGCGACAAGATCGCCGAAGTTCGCGGTATCGCCCCCGACCAAAACCTTGATCCGCATATCGCTCCGGTCGTCGGCGCAAAGATGAAAGAATTCCCGGACGGCGCGGCTTACGAGAAGAAGGCCGGGGATATGCGGCTTCTAACGCTCATTGAACAAAAAACCGTCGTTGGTAAACCTCTCACAAAAAACGACCTCCTGTTCCTCTACGAAATCGACACCCCTATCGAGGGTTTCGGTTATGATAAGGATCCACGCGTCGCGGAGCTTCGTGGTCAGCGAAATACTGACGAGGATATCCTTGTTGTCTTCGAGTGTGACGAAAGCCAAATTGCCCATTCGGTCGATCAAATCAACGAATCGACCAAAGCCTACGTCGGCAAACTCGATCCCGGCATCTTCGACCGTCTCCCCGAGGGTGTGGAGAACGTATACACTTCCTTCCCTGAAGGAAAAATCCCCCGCCAGAACATTGAGATTGGTGGCAAGGATGAACGTGAACTAGAAAGTTTTCTTACGCAAAATGGACACCGCTTTGACTACGTGGGATGGATGTTGGAGCATGACGACTTCAAGCGATCTCTCCGAGAACCGGATGAGAATCAGCCGGACTGGAAACAGTGGAAGATCAAATCTCCGGAGGAAGCGACGCTTATTCGCCTTCGCGTCGAAGACCTTGGGTTCCCGAGCGGAGCCACGACGGATCAGATTTATGCCCGAGCGGAAGAACTAGGCCTTGAACTCTGTCCGCCGGAAGTAGGCCCGCAGTTCCGTCTGCAATATGCGAATCAGCCGATGAACGAATACGTGTACGTTGGCATGAAGCAAATTTCCGCCTCGGGCGGCTGGCCGCACGTCTTCTACGTGGGGCGCAATGACGACGGGTCGTGGCTCGGCCTCAATTGGGCGAAGCCGACGTACGGGTGGCCTGCGTACAGTCAGTTCGTTTTCCGTCTTCGCAAGAAACCCTTGAAGTCTTAGCTTCTTCTTGAAACTTTGTTCCTTTGACCCTTTGATACTTTCCGCCGTAGGCGGATCGGAAAATTTTTGTTATTCTGGCGTCTAGACTGGTTCATATGGGCGGTTACGGCTGTCCAAAGGCCTTTTCGGTACATGCGTGTTGAGAACGAGGGTGGCTACGGTTCCCTTCGGAGGATGCGCATTGTGTCCAAACAAAAATGAAGTACTTGGTATGGTGTGCTTGGTGATTTTCGATCACGCATAAAATACAGCCCGACCTCTTTTGAGATAGGCGGGCAGTGGCAATGGTGGCACGCCATGCAATCCGACTCGGACGGCAACCCGAACGTCTTCAACGTGGAACGCAATGACGACGGGTCGTGGCTCAACAACAATTGGGCGAAGCCGACGAACAAGTGGAATGCGAACAATCAGTTCGTCTTCCGTCTTCGAAAGTGCTTGATTCCGCGCTTAAACGGCGCGGTTTTTTCGTTCAGGATTCTCCAGATTTTTCTTCCAGCCCCCGAGCATCTTACCGATCTCATCCAGCTTCTTCGCGACATCCTCGCATTGCTTATTTGCAATGAGCTTACCCTCCCATGCTGTGGCAATAAGGAATTTCACGGTATCCAAAACGAAAATACATTCGGCGATCTTTGCTGATTTCTTCTCCTTGTCGGTAAAATAGGCCGCGTAACTCAGCTCCAACAGATCAAGAAACTTGCTTTCAATTCTGGCACCGATTGTAAATCGCGCACCCTTTGGAATATGCGGCGCAATGTTCATCCAAACCAAATATCCCTCTTTGACGCGCTGGAGAATCGTCGCGCTTGCGGACGAGACACGAGAGAGAGAGAGAGAGAGAGAGAGAGAGAGAGAGAGTTCGGGGCGCGGCTCCATAGTACGTATCAGGATATCATTTCTGTTGAAAATTTGTTTGCCGCCTGGCAGGAGTTTTTGTCCGGGAAGAGAAAGCGAGAAGATGTCGCCGACTTCGGGCTGCATCTCCTGGACAATGTCACTGCCCTGAACGATGATCTTAAAAACAAGACGTATCGGCACGGCGGATACCATGCATTCAAAATTAATGATCCGAAGCCGAGGGATATCCATAAAGCCACGGTTCGGGATCGGCTTCTCCATCACGCTATTTATCGAATTCTGTATCCATTCTTCGACCGTAAGTTTATCTTTGACTCCTACTCCTGCCGTGAGGGTAAGGGAACGCACCGCGCAATTAACCGTCTCCAGAAATTTGCCGCTAAAGCTTCCAGGAACCATACGCGTACAGCCTGGGTTTTGAAATGCGATATACGAAAGTTCTTCGCGAATATTGATCACGAGATTCTTATCGGCATCATCAAAAGGCATGTCGATGATACGGATATTATGTGGTTGCTATCGGAAGTTATTGAAAGTTTTCATACCGATGGCAAGCTCGGCGTCGGTTTGCCACTCGGAAACCTCACCAGCCAGCTGCTGGTCAACATTTACATGAACGCGTTCGACCACTATGTGAAGAGAAAGCTTCGAGTTGCTTTCTATATTCGCTATGCCGATGATTTCGTCATCTTACACGAACGGCGAGAATACCTTGAAGGCATTCTTCCTCGCATTGCCTCGTTTCTGGATGCGAGCCTGCATCTGGCCTTGCATCCGGACAAGGTTTCCATCGCCACTCTTGCATCCGGCGTGGACTTTTTGGGCTGGGTAAACTTTCCACATCACCGAGTGCTGCGGACAACGACCAAACGGAGAATGCTGAAAAAACTCGAGGAGAGCGGAAAGAAGGAGTCGGTTTCCTCCTATCTCGGAATTCTGAGCCACGGGAATGCTCATGAACTATCCGAAGTTGTTCGGTTGAATTATCAAAATGAACCTGAAACACCCCTTAAACCACGAACATCCTCTCAAACCCCCAAAGGGTAAGGAAGGGCTCAAAACTCCATAAAAAGGACTTTACTTATGGGTGTTTGTAAGCTATTCTAGCCCTGACGAAACCCAACCTCCTTACCAGGGGATTTTTCCCTATCCGGATCGCACGCATTGAGCGGCATCCGGTTAAAACAACACTCGTACGATCCGTACGGGGGTTGGGTTTCGTCACCACCGGGTGTCGCTTTGTATTCATGGCGGCCCGTGGGTTGAAACCTAACCCTCGCTATGAACATCACTGCCAAGCCCTGTCGGATGCGCGAAGTCGTCGCCGGCGGCAATTACTACAATATTCCCGACTACCAACGCCCTTACGAGTGGACGATGGAGAACGTGGAGGACTTCTGGATGGATCTCACCAAAGCCTACGAGCGCAAGGAGGACGGATACTTTTTGGACAAACTGATTCTGGTCAATCGCGGGGACAGTAAGGACTTCGAGGTGGTCGACGGGCGACAGCGCCTGACGACGACCATGATTCTCCTCGCCGTGCTCCGTGATTTTTTCTTTGAGGGAGATCTTCCCGACCGCGCGAACGAGATTCAGGAGAGCTGCATCATTCGCGGGAAGTGCCGCCTGAGCGTGAAGCCCGAGGAGCGCGCGGCGTTCGAGGCAAATATTCTGAAGTCCGTCGGCGTTCTTTCCGGCTACGAAAGATCCGCCCTCCCCGAGACGTACAAGATGGCGATCCGGCTTCTCAAACAATTCATCGACGAGAAGAGCGAGGAGCTGAAGTCAAAGAATGCGGAAGTGGACATCATGACGTATCTCGACGATTTCTACCACTTCCTGCTCGACGAGGTGATGCTTGTCGTGATGACGAGCGACTCGTTTTCGTCGGCGTACACCATCTTCGAGGCGATCAACACGCGCGGCAAGGACTTGGACACGAAGGACCTGCTCAAGAACCTGCTCATCCGACGCCTTGAGGAAGAAACCACGCGCCATAACGCCGAGCATCCGACGGCGCGGAAGTCCTTCGACGACGAGAAGCGACCATTCCTAGACACATGGCGCGAGATCGAGCGGGTCGGCGTGCCAATGGACGACCTCCTGCGGTTCCACCGCATCGCCGTCGTCGGCGACCGCTCGCGCAAGGACTTGTTCCGCGAGATCTCCGAGGACATCAAGGACGCTGGTCTGTCGACGGGAACGTTCATGGACGACTGGAAGAAGTCCGTCGATGCGTATGTCGAACTGAAGGCTGGCGCGTGGCATGGCGAGCCCCTTAACGGTTCCGCCAAGAAGGCCTTGCTTCTTTTATGGAACGTCGGCCACGGATACTGGCTTCCGCCCATCATCGCCGCGTGGAGAAACGGACTGTCCAAACAGAATGCCGGAACGCTGATCGAGGGAATCGAGCGATTCTGCGGACTGTCGCTCGTCGCCGGACACACCTCGCGCGGGGTGCTTGCCCCGCTTCTCGCGTCCGTGCGCGACGCGAACGCGAACCAGCCCGTCGACGCCATCCTCGCGCGGCTCGAGACGTTCCTGCGCAAGAACCGCGTCGTGCGCGACGCGACGGAGAACCTGCGCGGCGACGTCTACCATGCGAGCTGCGGCAAGTACGCGCTCGCCAAGTACGAGTACTCGCTCCTCGACGACTCGGTGATCCGCGAGATCCCGTTCACGAAGAATGTCCAGCTCGAGCACATCCTGCCGCAGACGATGACCGACCCGTCTTGGTCGGCAAACTTCACCGAGGACGAACACGACTCGCTCGTGAATACGCTCGGCAACCTCACGCTCCTCGCCGGAAGCATGGACGAGAGCCGGAAGTCGAAGAACCAATCCGCCTCCAACAAGCCGTTCGCCGAGAAGGTGAAGATCTATCGCGGCGAGACGAACAGGGACGGCCTCTCCGCCTTCCGCATGACGCAGGAGGTCGTGGATTACGATTCATGGACTCCAACCGTTATTCAAGAACGCACCGAGGTAATAATCTCTTCACTTGTCGAAGCCTGGCACCTTACCGCCGAGGACATCGATGCCTCGTACGCCAAGGACGAAAGCGATACGCGCGAGGAGATGCCGGTCGACGTCCTCACGACCGACGACATCCGTTACAGGCTCGAGGAGACGCTTGAGCGCGTGAGCGACCTCACGCCGCGCCTTATCGTCTTCCTGAAAACCCTGCTTTCGGACAATCGCGGCTTTACCCAGGAGGAGCTTCGCGATAGCCTGTACGTGAATGGCATCGGCAAGGATGTCGGGCAGTCCGGCCGATATCTCAGCAACATCTCGCAGTTCGTGACGAACCCGAACAACGCCCACCTCCGCGCCATCCTGATTTACGACCTCGAGCACGACCGCCCGGGTGCGCGGAAGGATAACTATCGCATCCGCGACGAGTATCGCGACCTCGTGCGTGACGCGCTCACCAAGCTTTAACATCCGACTATGCTCTCCAAATCCAACTTCATGCAATTTCTCCGATGCTCGTGCGAGCTGTGGCTCGTGAAGCAACGGCCGGATTTGGTTCCACCCACTGATCCTGCGCTCCAACGCATCTTCGATGAGGGAAACGTAATCGACGCGTGGGCGCAAAAGCTCTTTCCAAGCGGCGTGAACGTTGATGGGTTTGGCAAGCCGGCCGCTGAGAACACCAAGAAGGCAATCGCGAGCGGCGCGACCATTTTGCTTCAGCCGACGTTCATGACGGCTAAGCTTTCTTGCCGTTGCGACATCCTTACGAAGAATGCCGACGGCTCGTGGGATATCTACGAAGTGAAGAGTTCCACTGACGTAAAAGAGGAGCACATCACAGACGTCGCTTTCCAACGCATCTGCCTTGAGGAGGCTGGCATCCGCGTCTCCCGTACGTTTCTTGTCCACGTCAACAATCAGTACGTCCGTAACGGCGAGATTGATCCGGGACAATTGTTTACCAAGGTAGACATAACGCACGAGGTCGAAAACGTCATGCCGATGGCGAAGAAAGAAATCCCACGCGCCCTCGCAGTCCTCGACTGGGACAAGGTGCCGCGCCTCATGCACGTCATGTCCTGCAACGACCCAGCGGAGTGCGAGTTCCTTGCCTGTTATTTTTCCGAGCTGAACGGCGACGACAAGTATTCCATAGCCGCATCGCTTCCGAAAGAGAAGCTTGTCGCCTTTTTGGAACGCGGGTTTATCAAGCCCGACCAAGTTCCGGCCGACGTCATGGCCGAACTTGGAGATATCAAACTGCCGGGCACGAAGGCCACGCCGACTCTTTCGATTGATAAGGATGCGATCAAGTCTGACTTCGATAGTTTGCAGTACCCGCTCTACTTTTTGGACTATGAAACGTATTTCCCGGCAGTGCCGCTCTTCGACGACTACCGACCGTACCAGCACGCCGTGTTCCAATATTCCGTCCACGTCATGCGCGAGCCGGAAGCTGATCCTGAGCACTACGAATTCCTCGCCGATGAAATGAAAGACCCCGCGCCGATGGTCGCGGAGTCCCTCAAGAAACATATCGGTGACGTCGGAAGCGTGATCGTTTGGAACGCGCGGTTCGAGGCATCGCGCAACGCGGAGATTGGAGAGCACCTGCCCGAGTTCGCTGACTTCATGGCGAGCGTGAACGATCGCATCTACGATCTGATGATGATCGTGAAGAAGGGCTATTACGTCGACTCCCGCTTCGGCGGCAGCGCGTCGATCAAGAAGGTTCTTCCTGTCATGTGTCCCGAGCTTTCTTACAACAATCTCGCCATACACGAAGGCGGCACGGCATCCGCGAGCTGGGCGACGCTCACGAATCCTGACCTTCCTTCTGAACAGAAGTCTCAGTTACGGAAGAATATGTTGGATTATTGTGGTTTGGACACGTATGCGATGGTTTCAATTTTTCAGAAGCTTTCGTTGGTAGCTTCTCAGGATTAGAAACCTTTTTCCGTTTTGCGACGTACGGATTACCAATGCGGAGATTAGGGCACTGTCCCTTGGCGTGCAGCTCTGCCAGCATAACCCGATAGTCGTACCCGTCCATCATCGCACGGTAATCACGACGCTGATTTTCCCTCTCAATTGCAAGTTCTTCGGGCGTATAAATCTTATTGAGGTTGCCGACAGCGACGCCGACGCTGGAGTTCCTCGGGTTATTTTCAATCACCTTAAGTACGAGTGTCGTGAACGCGTCGACAAGATCGTCGTGCCGCTCGACGCCGAAGGCTATAATCTGCCCGGTGAGTTCCTCCAGCCCGTGCCGAGGGAAGAGAACCTGTCCGCTCTTGATGAGGTCGGCTGCCATGTAGAGGCGGTCGCGCTTGTCCCCAATCTTTCCTGGCTGGAATTCCTCCACCCGCTTCATGCCACGGGAGGTAAGCTGCTGCGCGAACGTCTTTTGAAACCCGACGGATTCGACGAATATCCGAACCGACGACCGGCCGGTGCCGCCGTCGAGACTGATGCGGCCGGCGAGATTGACACATTCCGCAAGCGATCCGTGGATTTCCAGCCGGTCGTTGACCAGGTTTGGCAATAGGTAGACGCGCATCTCGTCGCCCTTGCCATAGACCCTCGCGCAGACCATCGCGGTCTTGTCCGCCCGCGACGACGTGCTACAGGCAAGATCGATGCCGATTGCCGCGTAGACACCACAGTCCTCGTCCTCGGGAAACTCGTCGTAATAGTTGATCTGCCGTTCGTTCACGATCGTTTCTTCCGAAAGGACGGGTTGTAACAAGAATTCCTGTCGCCATGTACGCTCGGATGAATACAGCTTGCGAAGCGCTTCCAACGACTCCTTCGTCGGGAACTTTCCTGGCCAAGCGCAGATGCCGTTCTCGTCAACGAGCGGGCACCTTATAACCTTCGCGTCGAACTGTCTGTTTTGCACGCGGTCGATGATGCGGTTCGGCAGGGAGTCCGGATGTAGATTGTTACCCAGAAGAATAACCCGCGTATTCGTGTCGCCTGCCGGGAGCAGGTCTTTGTCGAACCACTCCTGCAGGCGGTCGCGAGACTCGAGAGTACGGACGGAGGCGGAGTCCTCGATGTCGTCAAGGATGATGAGGTCGGGGCGGTAGTTCTGGAAGCGCATGCCGCGCATGGCCTGGTCGATGGAAATGGCGGTGATCTGTGCGTTCTGGTCATTGAACGTCAGTGCTGTCGAGTTCCACGGGGTACTCTCTTCGTGGATTTTCCCGAAGTCGACTTGCAGAAGCTTATTCGTCTCAAGCTCGCGCTTGATGGCGTCGAGTAATCTCTTCGCCTGTTCTTGAGTCTTCGCGACGAGCACGACGAGGTGCTTTTGCTGGCACCCGAGAATCGCCCAGAGCGCGTATGACAGCGAGACAATCGTCGACTTTCCGCTACCTCGGAACGTCTGGCCTACGGCGAACTTGTTGTTCGCGTCTTCGGTGAGGTCAAAGAGTCGCTGGTGGATGTCCGCGCACGGGTACGTCAGGTAATGGGGAAAATACGTGGCGAAGAAGTTGCGATGGGACTTATTCACGAGCATGAGCCTCGCCGCCTTGTTGCTTAGAATTAAGTTCATCGTTTTCTGGTCTAGGAATTGGTTGGACATATGGTTGCGGGTTAATAATTGTCGGTGGTGCAATCAGGCCGAGCCGGGCGTGCGCCGCCTCGATCAACTTCTTTTCTTCCTCGGTCATCTCTTCCTGCCTGGTCGCGCTCACTTCAAGCTTGTTCACGAAGTCCTTGCGGTGTGTGCCGAGCCAGAGCTTCACGGCTGTCATGTCGCCCTCCTGGATTTTCCCGATGAGCTTCGACTCCGCGAGGTCGCTGATGAGATCGACCCCGGTGCCGAAGGCCTCGCCATATTCCTTAGCGAACGATTCGTCCTCGTGTAGCCAGCGATAGAGGGTCGTGCGTCCGATGCCGACCTTCTGGCACACGACCTCGACGATCGGCGTCTTCTCGATGTGCTGGAGCAGGAGCTTCTTCTGCGCGTCGATCCGCTTGGTGTTCGCGGGATACGCTTCTGTTTTCTTCGGCATACGATTATTTCTTAATAGCCTCCTTTCCCGTCATGCGTTCCCAGAGCATGACGATGGTTTCGCAGTATTCCGTATCCAGCTCAACCGCCAGGCATTTGCGCCTCGTTTCTTCGCATGAGAGAAGGCATGACCCTCCGCCGGCAAAGGGCTCATAAACCGTGTCGCCGACCTTTGAGCTGTTAAGAATCAATCGACGCAGGAGTTGCCGGGGCTTGGACGTTGGGTGCCACTTGCTCTTGCTTGGCTTCGGGCAGATGATGACGCTCTTATCCTTCGACTTGCGGAACGCGTGCGTCCCATGCCACCCGTAGGCGATCAGCTCGTGCGACGGCAGGTAGTCCATGCGGCCTACGACGGCGTGCGTCTTCGCCCAGATGAGAAGTTGTGCGAACTTGAAACCAGCGGCTTCCATCCCAGACCGGAGGGCAAACAGCATCCGGTCGGAGTTGAAGATGTACATGGAGTTTTTCTTGGCCATGAACGGTGTACAGGCACCGAGCCATGCCCGCGTGAACGAGGCGTACTCCTCCTCGCTTTCGATCTGATCATTCTGGATCACCTTCGGCTTCGCGAGCGACTGCGTGAATCCCATCTTGCTCTCCACGTAGCTCACCCCGTAGGGCGGGTCGGTGAGGACGAGCTGGATCTCGCGTCCCGCGAGCAGCCGACCGACCGTTTTCTCATTCATCGAGTCGCCGCAGATTAAAAAGTGATCGCCTAATTGAACGAGGTCTCCGTTTTTTATCTTCATATGGTGGTTAGAGTTTTTTAGCTTTGATGCCCGTGGTTTCCTCGAAACGCTGAATGCAGACGTCCACGAAGACGGGATCCTTTTCCATGACGAAGGCCGTCCGCTTCATCTGCTCGCACGCGAGAAGCGTGGTGCCGCTTCCGGAAAATACATCCAACACGTTCGCCCCGACCTTGGTGCATCGGCGCAACGGCTTCTCGTATAGTGGAAGCGGCTTTTGGGTCGCATGCTGGTACTCCTGGGCAGGGAGCCGCTTCACGAGCCAGAGGTCGAACAGGTCTACGATGTCGTCGATCTGACGGTTGCCGGAATCGACTTCCTTGTTCATGATCTCCGTCAGGTTTTGAACGTCGGGATTCAAGTACGGCCTGCCGCGCGTCGCGTACACGCACGCCTCGTAGCTCTTGTTCCACGCGATCCCGGGAACCGGCGTGAAGTTATTCTTCACCCACAGGCAGACGCTCTTGTTCGAAAGTTTCGTTTCCTCCACGAGCGACTGGACGAGACCGATGTGCCGTTGATCGTTCCAGCAGTAGAAATGCAGATCTTCCTTTGAAACGGCCAGCGAATTTTCAAACACCGTTTTTAAAAACGTGCGGTACTCATCTCCCTTCATCTGATCCTTTTCGGAACCCGCGTACTTTCCCTTGGTCGACACGCCCCTGTCGTACGACAGGCCGATCCCGTATATCGGATCCAGAGTCACCATATCCATCCGCTCGTTGCCAACGAGCTTTTGTACCGCCGCCAAGTCGGTGGCATCGTTGCACGAGATTCGGTGGCTCCCAAGTTGATAGATATCTCCCAGCTTGGCTTTTGGTTTAGCGATCGCTCGCACGGCTTCTTCCACGTCAAACTCGTCGTCCGTCACGGACAGTGTGTCCGCCCATATGTCTTGCAGATCCTGATCGTCGAATCCGACCCGCAGAAGATCCCCGATGTCGAAGTTGCGCAATAGATCGATGTCCCACTCCCCGACGTTTTTGTTCAGACGCAGGTTCAGCTCGCGCTCCTTGGCTTCCGGCAAGTTCAGGAGGACGACGGGTACCTTTTTGAATCCGAGTTCCTTCGCGACGGATAATCTCTGGTGACCGCCGATGACCACGCCTTTCCTCTCCTTGTGGTCGTTTACGATGATCGGATCCACGAAGCCGAACTTCTGAATGCTGGTCTTGAGTTCCTCTTTCTGTTTATCAGAAATCTTTCTCGGGTTATAAATGGCTGGCTTGAGATCTCCGATCGCCATCTCGTGAATGTTTAGTTGTGGCATAAGTTATCGTTTAAGGTTTAGGATCCCAGCGATTTTTAGGAAGGACTCCACGTCAGAGGCCTTACCCGTATGGGACGCGTTGATAAATAGTCCGTTGATCACGTCAGGAATACGTTCACGCATGCGCTCCGCGATGAACTGTTGCACTGTCGGCCAGAACTCCGGTCTATGTTTCCAGTCAGTGAGAGTGTCCTCGCAGACTCCGACTGATTCCGCAAACGCCTTCTGCGTTTTATGCTTGCGATCGACCTTTGGCGTCGCGTACCACAGTGCGAATTCGACGAACCCACCCGCGTACTGGACGCTCGGAACGGATGGAAAATCGGATTCGATCGGAGTGACATCATGACTCGGGGCATTTGGCATAAAAGTGATTCAGAAATGTTGGTCAGCATCCAACGCTTCTGTTTGGTTTTACGGCGGTCAACTGCCGCCTTCACAGGCCATTCTCCAACACCCGCACGAGGTGTGCCTATGGTGCGCTGGGAAAAGTTATCAACAAGAAAAACGGCTAGATTTAGCCGTTTTTCTGCACACTCGTGTGCACCCTTAAGTTTCGTGCCGACCGACTTTCTTCACCCTAATACAGGTCGCAAACTTATAGCCACCGATTTTTTTATCACCCTCTATCGCTCGAATAGGGATGCCGCATTCATCTCTCACCCAAGCGTTGAATTCCTTTATAAACCCTCTCAGCCCTTCATCCTGATACCCGGAGTGACTTCTTAAAAATGTCCGCGGCTTATGTTTTTTCGTGTTTAGACACGCAAGTAGCCCGTACTGCTTGTCGGTCAACACTCGCTTTTTGCCCGTGCCAATGTGTATGATGGCGCTATTTGATAGATGAAAATCGTATTTTGTAACCCGTGTTTGCGTCGTTTTTATTGCCTCAATTTCAGAACGTAGCAGTTCGGGATCATTTAGTGACAATCCGTGCATCGTGGCGATATTTTTGAAGAGTTCAGGAGAACGCACCGCTTCAAGCCGAAGAATGCTGATGGACTCTAAAATTTTTGAAGTATTAATGCCATCTGCAAGGGTATCGTCATGAAAAATGTACCTATAAGGGTGGTTTGTGATATCGGACAACTTTTGATGAAATTCCTCTGTCGTCGCGCAACCCAAATCAGCCATGAAGTTGTTCAGGTAGGCGCTGATTAACCTACCCGGAGTTTCAATCAACCCCTGAAGGTCAAAATCTGGTTCTTCTGCTTTTTCCATACAGGACGTGAGGGGTAACGGAGCCGCTTTTCCTCTGTAGGAATTATTATGTTCATCGCGTACGAAGTTTATCAGAAACCGGACATTTTGTTTTTGGAGGGCTATATATGACGAAAATGTCAGGATGCTCATCGAACAGGAGAATAAGGCGAACGAAAGCCGAAAACCCTTATAAGTCCCCAAAACTGGGAAAGTGCCGTTTCGTGTTCCACTTTGTACCAAGTTGTCCAAAGGGAGCGACCCGTCCGCCTCAAAATCGCCAAAGGACGAATCCTCCAAAACCCCTTCAAAGGTCGCTACAATTTTGGTACTTAACCCCTCCGTCCCGCCATGAAAAATGACCAACTTCACGTTGGTCGTTTTTCATTATCGGACGGGATTCGAATGGGAGGGTCATTTGTCCGCCTGGGCTCGTCGTGCCATACTTCAAGGACATGATGCGCCAGAAGGGGACAGATTTTTTGTTGATCGTTGTACGCGCTGTATTCAGTTACATCGCTTATCTTTTGAGTCTCCCGGCAATCCTGCTTCAAGCATTCACTCTGTTTTGTGGGGTGTCCGCGCTGTTGGTTCTTGTCCTTTCATATGATCCAGGATTTATTCAGACGGCGATCATTCGAATTCTCACCGAAGCGGGCCTGACCCATGTTTCCTATTCCGTAAATCCGGTCCCTTACATTTTGCGATGGTATCTGATCCTGGCTTTGCTCTTCGACGTCATCGGATCGATCCTTCATCACCTATTTCCTCGCGCCGCGCCGAGCGCTCGCCAGCTGTTTATTTGGATTCTGAGTGCGGATATTCTCTGCTACGCGTTTTTCGGCTTCGCGTTCCTTCTTTCCGGTCACTCCTTCTGGCCGGCCGTTATCCTTTTTATCGTAACAATCCTTTGTACTGCACTGGCCTTTGCCGCATCGAACCTTCATCGTCTTTTTCGTTCGAACGCCGTTTGATTGACTTTCCACATGCCCCCAGGTTAAATACGGTCGCGTCCAGATCGGATGCTGTCGGTTCTCCGTCTTGACCGACGATCGCCCACAGCGGCGATTCACCGCGAACGGAGCGCAAGCCACGAGGTTCCCATGTCCGTCATGCGTCGAACGGCGCCTTCGCAAGAGGCGACCGGCATCCCTCCGGGGATTCCGTTCATCATCGGGAACGAGGCCGCAGAGCGGTTCTCGTACTACGGGATGCGCGGCATCCTGGTGATCTTCATGACCAAGTACCTCCTCGACGACAGCGGCGCGCTCGCGCCGATGAGCGAGGCGGACGCCATGGTCTGGTACCACACCTTCGCTTCGGCGGTGTACTTCCTCCCGATCTTCGGGGCGCTGCTCGCCGACACCATCCTCGGCAAGTACCGCACGATCATGGCGCTCTCGGTCGTCTACTGCTTCGGCCACCTGGCGCTCGCGCTCGACGAGACCCGCACCGGGCTCGCCATCGGCCTCGGTCTCATCGCCATCGGCGCGGGCGGGATCAAGCCGTGCGTCGCGGCTCACCTCGGCGACCAGTTCGGCAAGGGCAACGCCCATCGCATGGCGGAGATGTTCAACTGGTTCTACTTCGCGATCAACATGGGCGGCGGGCTGGCGATGCTCGCCACCCCCTGGCTGCTCGAGAACTACGGCCCGCGGGTCGCCTTCGCGGTGCCTGGCATCCTGATGTTCATCGCCACCGTCGCCTTCTGGCTCGGCCGCAACCGCTTCGTCCACGTGCCGCCCGGCGGCCTGACGTTCCTGCGCGAGACCTTCAGCGGCGAGGGGATCAAGACTCTGGCCCGCCTCTCGGTCATCATTGCCTTCAGCGCGATCTTCTCCTCGCTCTACGAGCAGAGTGGATCGGCCTGGGTGCTGCAGGCCGAGAAGATGGACCGCACCGTCCTGGGCTTCGAGCTCATGTCCGCCCAGATCCAGGGCGTCAACCCGTTCCTCGTGATGCTCTACATCCCGCTCTTCACCTACGCCCTCTACCCACTCCTCAGCCGCGTCTTCCCGCTCTCGCCCCTGCGCAAGATCGGAATCGGCCTCTTCCTGACGGTGGTGCCGTTCCTCATCTGCGCCTACGTCCAGATGCTCATCGACGCAGGCGGGCAGCCCTCGATCGCCTGGCAGATCCTCTGCTTCGTGATCCTCACCGCCGCGGAGGTCTTCCTCTCGGTGACGCTGATCGAGTTCTGCTACACGCAGGCGCCGAAGACGATGAAGAGCTCGGTCATGTCCCTCGATCTCCTGGCGATCTCGCTCGGGAACGCCTTCACCGCGCTGGTGAACACGGTGATCCTGCGCGACGATGGCACCAGCATGCTCGAGGGCCCCGACTACTTCCTGTTCTTCGCAGGGCTGATGCTCGTGGCGGCGCTCGTCTACATCCCGATCGCCCGTCGGTACAAGGTCGTCAACTACGTCCAGGACGCCGCGTAACGGCGTGCGTCCGGAGCTGCTCCTCGCCGCCCCGGAGAAGGTCACCTCGACCTTCTCCGGGGCGGCTTTCGAATTTTATAGACGAAAAACGACCAACGGGTGTTGGTCGTGATTCCTCTGGGCGGTGCGACTATTTGCTCGCGAGGTGCTCCAGCGCTTCTGGTTCAATCTCTGGGAGATCATCAAATGATTCCTGTTTACGCAATGTGGCTTTGAGGGCGTTGAGTTCGGCTTGGTAGCGTTTGCGATTGCCTTCGAGTTTCGCTTCAGAGATGATTCGCTCAAGGCGAATGACCCGCGGATCGGCAGAAATTTTTCGTTCAATCGTTGCACGTTCCTGAAGCATTTTTGATTCCGCCGCTTTGTTGGCCATCGCTGCCGCTTTACGTTGTGGCTGTTCTCGATCGTAGGCGGTTAGAGGCACCGCTGGTTTTTCCTTTGGCGCAAATTTTGCTTTCAGCCAGCCGACAAATTTATCAACGGTTGATTCCAACGATGCTTTTGCTTGTTGGGCTTCCGGTGGCTTGGCGCTCTGCGGTCTTTCTCCTCGGGCGACTGGCTTTGTTGTCTCTGCTTTTGGTGCGACTCTAAACGTCGTTTCGCCTGACGCACCGGTGCTCAATTTATCAACGATCGTTCCAACGACGCGTTTCAGCTCTGCTGGATTGTCGCGGAGAAACGTAACGTGATCAAGTTCCAGACGCAGTTTTTCAGCATCTTTAAACGTTTCTGCAAACATGTCGGCATCATTGTCCATCTGTTCAAGCTCATCTTCAGTTTGGAGGAGATCGGCTTCGAGTTGTTCTTTGTAGACATCAAGATCGATTCCGGCCTGTAGACGCGCTTCGACACGACCAACAGCTTCCTGACGGACACGCTCGGAGCTCCCCTTAATAATAGGCTTTGGTTTTTCTGGATGGAGTGCCGGATTTGATCTGGCTTTGTATTCAACAACGCCGTGATCTTCTGCTTCTCCTTTAAACTCGGGCTTTGGACGAGGGGTGTATTCATTCATAGATTCAACTTTATCTCTTTATGATAATCCGATTTGGCTAAAAAAGCGAACTCCGTCCTTGCGTACCAAGGACGGAGTCATCGCGGTGAGGGCCCTACTGCTTGCGACAGGTAGGGACGTCGATCTCGAAGGATCGACTTGCGGTGTCCACCCACTTCATCGGGCAGACCCAGCGGGCTTCCGCGTCGCCGGGGCATCCCCAGTAGGTGGCCGTACGGGTGGCGTACGGGTCCGAGAACGTCTCGGTGCACAGGCTCCGCGGGTCGAAGGTGTTGGTGGGCGGGGGCGGCGGGGGGCCGTCTTCCACCACGACCACCTCGAGCTTGGGACTGTCCGGGGCGGGCTTCTGGGCCTTCGACGCGCCACTCGGCGTGATGCTCTCGGGCTCTTCACCCATCAGCACCACGCACCCGCGGCGAGCCTGCGCGGCCAGGACCTCCTTCTTCTCCGAGGGGAGAAGGGCCGTAGCGATCAGGATCGCGACGAGTGCGGTGATCACTCCGGCGGCGGTGAGTCGCAGGACCGATCGGGGCTTCGCGAGTGGGGTCGGCGGATCGTCGGGCCGACGTCGGGCCGACGGCGGGGTGTTCTCCAGCTGGCGGATCACGCCCCGCAGCCGCTCGATCTCGCGGCCCAGCACTCCGATGCGCTCCATCCGTTCCTGATCCTCGCGCTCGCGACGAGTGCGGAGAATGCGTTCCTTCATGTGTTCCTCGGACTTCTCGTAGAGCCGGCGCTCGAGCTCGGCGTTCTGACGAATGAGCCCCGCGATCTGCGTGTCCCGAGTTCCAGCTTCACGCTCGAGTTCTCCGACCCGTCCGCGAGCGGTCGCGAGCAGGTCTTCGAGCTCCCTCCTCCTTTCGGACTCGGGATCGAGGAGCAGGGGCGGGGCCGAGATGGTCGGCGGGGGCCGGGGGGCAGCCGGACGCGGTGGAGCCACGGTGGCGGGTGATGGAACGATCGGGGCCGGGGGCGGAATCACGATCGTGGGGTCCGGGGGCGGCAGGGGGAGAGGCGGTGCGATGGCCACAGGGGCCATGCGCACATGTCCCGGCTCCGGGGCATCCGTTTCTGCAGCACGCACCCGAGGGGTGGAGCGGCGAGACGCCGGCGGCGGACCGTAGCGGGGCGGGGGTGGGGGCGGGGGCGACGGCAACATCTCCAGCACGACTTCGATCGGCGGGAACAGCTCGTCCAGTCGCTCGATCGTGAGGATCGTCGTTGCGTCGCCGAGCCCGGTGTCGCAGAGGATGAACGGCGCGGACTTGCCGCTCAGCGCATCCGTCTCCAGGTCGAGCTCGGTCAGGCCCACGATCGCGTCTGCGGCCATGCGGATCACGGCGTTCGTCGAGATCGTCGTGACGACCGAGACCTTGGCACGGACCGCGATCGGCAGTCCCGTGGCGTCCTTCGCCTCGAGGTAGATCGGCTGGCTCTCGCCGAACATCAGCCCCTTGGCCACGCTGCCGTCGTTGTGGATGAGCTGGAGCGTGTCGGTGAGCTCCACCACGACTTCGGCCGGCGTGGTCGGGGACGGGGGCGGGGCCGCGACCGCGACGGGCAGGCGAACCTCGATCTCCTGGAACTTCGAGGAGTGGGGCTCGAGGACGAAGGCGATCTCGGTCGCCTCGCACCGCGCGAGGAAGACGAACGTCACTTCGACCCGGCCGCCCACGATCTCGACTTCGAGGTAGGCGACCTTGTCACCGGTCGCCGGATCGACGAAGCGCAGGCCCGGGGCCTTGGTCTCGTCCTGGATCAGCGCCGCCCTCGACTTGAAGTTGGGGGCGCTCAGCGCGTTCACCCCCAGGGTGAGCGTTGTCGTCCCTTCGGCAGCGAGGGTGCGGCCGGCGGGGACGGTCGTACAGTTCAGGCGGGTTTTGGCAGGCATCGCGGACCTCTGGTTGGGATTATGGGATCTGTCGGGAACGTTGCCACGTAAGAACGCGGACCTCAGAAGATATCTAGCTTTAGTGAAAAAGTCAAGGGAAATAGGTTGAGGATCCCTTCATTGACAGAAATGGAAATCCCTGGTAATTTCTGCCGTTTGCCTCTCTGCCTTTGCGACCGAGTATTCGGGCACAAAAGCGGCGGGACAACCCGCAGATCGTTTCGTCTCATCATCTCTCCACCCCCGAGGTTCGCATGATCTGGTCCCTGTTCGGCATCGCCCTGACCGGCGTGTCGGGTGTCGTCGGCTACTCCTACTTCGCGACGGCGTCCGGAGCGTTCAACACCATGGCCTGGGTCTTCACGATCTACATGGTGTTCAAGCTCTTCGGCTACATCGTCTGGCGGATCCCCAAGTCCCGGGTCTTTGCCCCGCCGAAGTTCTACGGCACCACGCCGGTGATCGACCGCGAGCACATCCCTGATCTGATCGACCCCGACCCGCGCAAGAACGGCGGGGCGGTGCTCGTCCACGGGCTGATCGCGGCGCTGCTGACCAAGATCACCAACGCCGCGGACGAAGGGTCGATCCAGAAGTTCGTCGATGCCAAGATGACGATCGAGCGCCGCAAGGTCGCTCAACGCTTCGGCACGATCAAGGCCGAGGTCGAGACGCTCTCGTTCGAGGGCGCGATCGGTACGATCATCGGCTTCATGACCTTCCTGGCGCAGGCGGTCGGCCTCTTCAAGATGCCGACGATCACCAAGGAGAGCTTCGACGCCTTCCAGCTCTTCACCGAGCTCTCGGCCAACTCCTCGACGATCGACCTGTACACGGTCATGACCGCCTTCATCACCTCCCTCATCGGCTGGGGGGCCAAGGCCTGGCTCGGGCGGTTCATCGACGACCGCAAGAGCGCGGAGATGGATTCGCTGACCGAGGTCGAGTCCTGGATCCAGGACGAGATCATGGCCAAGCTGCACCTGCCGAGCCAGGTGTCAACCTACCTGACGCTCGCCGCCAACAACGAGTTGGCCAAGCCGCTGATCGAAGCGACCGAGAAGATCGCCGATGTCGCGGGCGAGCTGCGGAGCGCCGGTCGCGCCAACGCGGCGATCATGCGCACGATGACCGAGGTCTTCGGGCCGCGCTTCGAGCGCCTGGCCGAGCTGATCGGCGGGCTCGACGGCGGAACGCTGAAGATGAAGCTGGTCGAAGGCGGCTACGTGCTCGAGATCAAGACGGGCGAGAAGGGAGGTGCCAAGTGAGCGAAGAATTCGACGAGCGGGTTCACTCCAGCCCGAGCGACTCGCAGTCCGACATCCTCTCGGGCTTCAACATCGCCCTCTTGGTCGTCGTTCTCGGGCAGGTGGCGATCATTCGGGTGCTGATGCTCATCATCGCCACTTCGTTCGCTGACCTCAAGGAGAAGGAGGTCGAGCTCGAGGCCAAGGCGCAGGCACTGAAGGTCGAGATGGAGGCGCGGCAGCTGGCGGAGACCGATCTGGCCGCCAGCAAGCAGAAGCGGGCAGAGCTCGCACGGCTGGAGGCCGCAGCCAAGCAGAAGGCCGCCCAGACCCTGGCGGCGATGACCGAGCTCGCCAATCAGGATCTGTCCGACGGCGACATCGAAGCGCTGGCCGAAGCCCCCAAGCTCCGCAAGGAGCTGAAGGAGTGCCAGGCGAGCTCCAAGGAGCTGCGCCAGCAGATCATCAAGATGTCCGCAGAACTCGCGGCAGCTCAGGCCGATGCGGCCAAGGCCGAGCGCCAGGCCGAAGAGTCCCAGCGCCAGGCCAAGAAGGCGGAGAAGGCGCTCAAGGAATGCAACCAGGCCCAGGGTGGCGACCCCGGTGGCAAGATGGTCAACGCCGGAATGAAGATCTACACCTTCCCTGGTGGCAAGGCCTACCTGGTCGACGCGGCCGAGGATCAGGATCCGGGGCGTCTCTGCGCTGCGGTCGAGTACATGTGCACGACCAAGTCGGACGCACCTCAGCTCTGCAAGGGAAGTGGTGGAGAGGGGCGACCGGGCGGATCGGTCGGTCGCTGAACGAGCGATCGACAACAACAAGAAGAGCCCCGCGGAGAACTTCCGCGGGGCTCATCAATTTTCTTTTATTTGGTCGCGGCGACGATCTTCGAGAAGACGGCTGGGTGTGCCGCGGCGATCTGGGCTAACACTTTGCGATCAAGCTCGATATTCGCTTTCTTCATGGCGTCGATCAGGCGGCTGTAGATCGTGCCATTTTCGCGAGCGGCGGCGTTGATGCGGATGTTCTGGAGTCCGCGGTTGACGCGCTTTTTCAACTTGCGCGAGGTGTAGGCGTTGACACCGGCTTTCAAGAAGGCGACACGGGCCTGCTTGATCTTGTTGCGGCGACCTGGCTTGTAGCCCTTCACTTTGGCTAACAAGTTGCGGCGCGTTTTGGCGTGCATGACGCCTCGTTTAACTCGTGGCATACTTATTGAAGATTATCCACGACGAGCTTGTTGATCGGCTTGGAAACGCCCATATCCGAGCGCTTATTGCGGCGTTCCTTGCCGGTCTCGCGGGAATTAAAATGGTCCTGGCCAGCTTTGCGTTTGATCACCTTGCCTGTTTTGGTCACGGTGACCCGTTTTGCCAGTGCTTTATACGTTTTGTTCATACAATTTCCTTCACTTTTTCCTCTTTCCTCTAACCTTTTCCTATGCCGCCGCATCCTACACTCTAGCGACTATCATTGTCAACCTGCCGGCTTGAGCCTGGAACGGCTGTTCAATCCGGAGGGGGTAGGTGGCTTTGAGGGACTCCATAAAATTGGTCATGACTTCCTTGGCCACATCGACGTGGGCTTTTTCACGGCCACGGAGCACAATTTCGATTTTGACCTTATCCCCGCGCTCCATAAACCCGAGCGCCTGGTTCTTGCGGGTCTCCAAATCGCCAACGCCGATGCGCAGAGAAAGGCGGATCCCTTTGATCTCCACCTCCTTTGATTGAGCCTTGGCTTTACGCGCTTCCTTTTCCTTTTGATATTTAAAAACCCCGTACTCGAGGAATTTGCAGACCGGCGGTTCTGCCTTTGGGGAAACTTCAACGAGATCAAATCCTGCTTCGCGGGCACGTTCAAGAGCGTCCGTTGTTTTGATGACGCCAAGGGGAGCTCCCTCTTCGTCGATCACGCGAACGGTCTCGTTGGTGATCTGTTCGTTGACGCGGTACGTTGGTGCTTCGAATTTCGGAGCACGATTTCGGTGACGATGAATGCGCATTGTAATGTTTCTTATGGATTGACCGGATTGACAGACGTGCGAAGCAAAGTCTGTTATATGAACTGGTGGAGGTGAGGAGAGTTGAACTCCTGTGCGAAAGCAATCCCCACGTGTTTCTACAAGCGTAGTTCCGCTGAATACTTCTGACGAATAAGGCGGAACAAAAGACGCCAGAAGGTTCCGATCTAGCCTTTAGAGATTATCCGATCGAAAGAGATAATCCCGAGCTCGATATATAACACTTCGTATCCACTATCGAGCATCGTGGAGGAAGTGCAGGTTCGCCCTTAGGCGAACGCTGGTACGAACGCAGGAGCGCTATACGCGTTCCTAAGTTTCGTGATGAGATTGGCAGTTATCTACGTTGCACGCAGTATTTACGAGGTAGCGTACGTCCTCGGCTTGCTCACATGAAAATGAACTCCCGTCGATACCCGACACCCCCATAAACTCATGCTTTGAAATTCCTCGATCTGCTGTGTTGTGGGTCCCTGCTCGCTCCTCAACGTAGGATTTACCTACGTCTCAGAGCTCGCTGTCCCACGCCTTGCATCTCGAGTTTTTCAAAGCATTCGTCATTACTCAAGTTTGGCGCGGCGGATCTCGCGATCCACTTCGCGGTTTTTGATCGTTTCCCGTTTTTCGAATTTCTTTTTTCCCTTGGCTAAAGCTACGGAAACTTTTACCAAATCGCCCTTAGTATAGAGCGAAATTGGGATAATTGTCAATCCGCCTTCCTTTGATTTCCCCAATAATCGGTTGAGTTCTTTTTTGTGGAGAAGAAGTCGACGAGGGCGTTCTGGGTCATAGTCCGTTTGCGGGCCGCTCGGTTTATAATAGGAAATATGGGCGCCGACTAAATAGGCGTCCGTGCCGCGCAGGGAAATATGTGCCCGATCGAGCTGCACATGCCCGCCTTTGGCCGATTTTACTTCGCCGCCAGATAACTTAATCCCGGCCTCAAATTCTTCGAGGACGTCGTAGTCAAATCGTGCGCGTTTGTTGGTAGCGAGCGTTGGCATGGAGGTATAAATACGAAATCCGAAATACGAAGCACGAAACAAATCCTAACCGGAAATGGGAAATTTGGAAACTTTTACTTTTTTGTATTTCCTTTTATTTCGAATTTCGACATTCGTATTTCGAATTTTCCTTCCAATAAACACGAATCCCTCCAGCCGTAGTGCTGAAGGGAGTCGAGAGATAGGCAGGGTCGCGGACCTGCCCATCGGTGTGGCAGGTCCTAGGGGACCGTGCTCGCGAGGGCACACTCCGAGACCTGCCCCCGCGGCTGGTCGTAGGCGCGGCAGACGTAGGTCTGGCTGTCGGCGCACTGGTCGAGCCGGTAGCCATCGGTGCCGCCGAGCGCCACGATGTTGTTGCACTTCGCCGAGATGTTGGCGTCGTCCATGGCGGCGGCGGTGGGCTGGGCGGGGGCGGCGGGGTCGGTGGTGGTGGCCGGGGGCGGCGGGGCGGCGGGGGCCGGGGTGGGCTGGGCCGCCTGGAGCGTGGCGATCGCGCCCTCGACCGCGGCGATGCGGCCGGGGAGTTGGTACTGGGTCGCGTAGCTCTCCGTCGCGACGCGGAGCCACAGCTCCCGCTCGTCCATCGTCGACTTCCACGCGACCGCGGCGGCGCCGATCGTGCCGGCGAGGCCGAGGATCAGCCCGAGGACCGCGAACGTGCCGGCCCAGCGATCCACGAGTCCGCGCTCGGGGATCACCGGCATGACGTGCTCGGCCTCCTCGCGGGCGATCTCCTTGATGTCCTCGGCGGTCGGGATGATCGGCATGCGGGTCGCGAAGGCGGCCTTGAGATCGGCGAGCGCCGCCTCGATCTGGCCCTTCTCCACCTCGTCGGCGGTGTCGGGGGCGATGCCACACAGCTGTGCGGCGAGAACCCACGCGGGGTGGGGGGTTGCGGTCGGCATGGTGTCCTCCAGGGACGGGAAGTGGCCCACGGGGGCCTTGGGTCTCGAACGGAACCACCTGTGTCGGTCCAGGCGGCGGGGGGAATGGAAATCGAAGCGAATTGTGCGCGGGAGCGCCAAGACGCAGGGAAAACCGACTGAAGAATATAGCAAAATTTGGCAAAAATGTCAAGGAACTGGGAAAGAAAGCGGTAAGCAGTAAGTGGTAAGTGGAGGATATGGGGGGAATATGCTAAAATTGGCGACGTATGCCGCGCGCTATTCCACAATCGATCAGTATCTCGACCGGCACGATCTTTCGTGTCCTGGTGATCGCCCTTGCTGTCGGCTTTTTGTGGTACATCAAAGAGATCGTCATCATGCTCCTGCTCGCCCTGATGCTCTCGGCACTGATTGAGCCGGCCGTTAGTTGGTTGCATCGCCGAAAAATCCCGCGCCCCCTGGGAGTGATCACTATTTACGTCATCCTGTTCTCGATCCTCTCCACCAGTCTCATTTTGATCATCCCGCCGTTCGTTTCGCAGTTTCATGAACTGCTGAATAATTTTTCTGGGGCAGCAGGCAATGTTTCTGAACAGGTCAATCGTCTGATCGCTTTTGGTGAACAGTACGGCATCCAAGAAAGTATCAACGCTTCGATCGATCAGCTCCGTGAACAGGCGGGCTCGCTCCTTACAGGGCTGTTCGCTACGGTCACCGGGATCATCGGGGGCGTTGCCGCCTTTTTCATCGTCCTCGTTCTGGCGTTTTATATTGTCGTTGAAGAAGATGCTTGGAAGCGCATCTTCCGCCGCCTTTCCCCGGACGAATATCAGCCATACCTCACCCAGTTGTTTAACAAGATGCAGGAAAAGATCGGTCAGTGGCTGCGCGGACAGTTGCTGTTGATGATCGTCATCGCTGTCTGTGCCTATCTCGGTCTCACTATCCTCGGTGTGCCGTATGCCCTCGTCCTCGCCCTACTTGCCGGCTTGCTCGAAGTGATTCCGTACGCCGGTCCAACGCTTTCGGCGATCCCCGCGATCGTCATCGCCTTTGGTGAATCGCCGGTGAAAGCGGTGATGGTTTTGCTCCTGTACATCATCATTCAGCAAGTGGAGAATCACATTTTAATTCCGAAGGTGATGCA
The DNA here is from genome assembly GCA_947084965.1 of uncultured Parcubacteria group bacterium. Classification (GTDB taxonomy): domain Bacteria; phylum Patescibacteriota; class Patescibacteriia; order UBA9934; family CAMTUG01; genus CAMTUG01. The sequence continues at coordinate 116,319 of CAMTUG010000004.1, read as the reverse complement.
GAAGGTGACCGGATTAAATCCGATCGTGTCGATCGTCGCCTTGTTGATCGGCTTCAAACTCGGCGGGATCGCCGGGGCTGCGCTCGCTATCCCTGTCGCTACTATGACCAGCGTCTTTGTGTACGACGTCATTCGCAATCAAGAAAAGACTTAACGTTATGCTTCATCACAAAACATATTTCCCGATCCTCGTCGGCGTGCTGACCCTCATCCTTGCCGGTGCTATTTTTTCCATTTTTAAAGATCGCGCCACGCTCGAACCGACCGTTCCGTCGGCCGTCACCTCCGTTGAGTATCAAGCCAACGCTCACGCGATCCTTGGAGATGTGCGAACACGCATCGCCGCTGAATCGGCGTCAGAAGGGAAGAGTGAGATTCTTTCCAAAGCGCGCGAAGCGTTACTTCAACTGCACGTCCCGTCTGAATATAAAGATCTTCATCTTGATCTGGTGATTCTGCTCACCGACTGGATGAACGGAACGGAAGGGGCCGAAGCGCGTTGGCAGACGCTTGTCGATCAGTACTCTTGGATTGAATAATCAGTTTATGGCACGGATCGAATTGATCGCTGATCCAAAAGCCGCACGGCCATCGAGTTCGGACACCCCGAGCACCAGATTCGGTGCCGCGCTTCGACGCAAAGTGATTTTTTGGGGAGTGAGCCTCACGCTCCTGTGCAGCGCGGCGATCTTTCTTTTTTTAGCGATTCATCGAGCCGATACGCCGGATCATCTTGTGGCGGCCGGCGTGCCCGTTGAAGAAACCGTTCCCTCCCAGATCAGCGCGCAGATCGCCCGGCGCACGGACGCCATCACCCTGACCCTAGAAGAGTCGTCATTGACTGCGTCTGCCCGTCAGATGATCGAAAAAACAGGGGCCACGATCGTCGACATCGAACAGACGCAGGTGGCGGTGATTGCCGGGAGTGAAGTTGAATTTTATCTCCCCCTCGTGCAAGATGCCCCGGCCGCTGGTGTGACGATCGCGGTAAAACCCGTGATTGAAGAAGGAGGGCTTCAATTCAAACTGACGCGTCTTTCTGTCGGATCCCTTCCGCTTCCACGCTGGTTGTTCACCTGGTCGCTGCAGGCCGTGATCACTCAAGCGACGGCGCCGTTTAACGAAGCGATCAGACCGTATGCCCAACTGACCGCGGTCGAACTTTCTGAAGGATCGCTGGTGATTCAGGGAACGTTGATCGTCGAAGAGTAACGTCCATTCATGATTCTTCTCCATCGCATCACGCCGTTTGTTATCGCAACCGTCTTTGCCACGGGGATGCTTTTCGTTTCCTATCATCCGATGTCTGCCGTCTGGATTTTGACGATCGTCACCGTCCTCGCTCTGTCCCTCTTCTTCCGTCTTGCTGGTGCGCGCTTTCGCGAAAAGGAGTTTTGGGGTCTGGTCGCGATCCCCACACTCCACATTCTGGCCACAGTCCTCCTGTTCATGCTTGCTGACGATACCGCTATTCGATTTCTTGTCATTCTTCTTGGTGCCGGCGTTGCCTATTTTTATGCGGAGAACTTGTTTACATATTTGCATCTGCCTGGGGCTTATCAAGCGTACAGTCTACAAAACTCCGGAGGGATTATGGCCGTTGTTACCTTGTTTTTTCTCGCCGCTGGCGGTCATGCGCTCTACTCGTTTGCTCGCATCCCCCTGTACCTCTTTGCGATCTCTTTTGCTGTTCTCTGTTTTACATTGACGCTTTCCGCGTTGTGGATTTCGAAAGTTCCGCTTCAGCGCGCCGCTGTGTACGCGCTGGCCGCTGCGGTGATCTTCGCTGAGCTGTTAGTGGTGATTACCTATTTACCAACGATGTACATTACGGACGGTGCCCTTGTCGCGGTTCTCTATTACATGTACCTTGGCCTTTCGCGTGCGAACTTATCGTCGAAGTTATCGAAAACGGTCGTTCGTCGTTACATCACCGTCGGCACTCTAATGATCCTCGCGATTCTGCTCACTGCTCAGTGGACGTAATATGCAAAAAATTCTGTTGATCGTCTTGTCGGTCGCCGCTGGCCTTTCGGCCGGTATCTTCGCTTCTGTTTGGAGCGCGGAATATTTAGATCGATACGCCGCTTCGCTCGAAGGTGCTGGCAATGAAGTCATTCGTTTGTCGCAAGAAAAGCCGCAACCGATTCCGGGGACGTTCGAAGAAGCAGCGGCCCGGGCGCGTGACGTTGTGCAGCCGGCGTTGGTGCGATTTCAACGTGTCGGCGGTATCGATCCGATCCTCCTTCCGGGTGAAGAGGACTCTCTCGGTGTGGTCATCACTTCTGATGGCTGGGTGATGACGAGCGTGGAAACGGCCGAAGGGGACGCTCCCTTGCACGCCTTCATCGGTGAAACGGAGTACACGATTGTTGATTCTGTCAGCGATCCGTACACCGAGATCTATTTTTATCGTCTCGAAGCGAGTGGGTTGCCGGTCATTCCGTTTGGTGCGTCGGATCAGGTCGAAAGCGGTTCGCTGGCTTTTGCCGCAACGTCGGCATCGGCTCTGTTGCCAACGGCCGTGGTCGATGCGCATCACTGGAATGCGACCGTTGCCAGACTGCCGGCCGAAACGTTCACCCGCAGTTTCACCTACGCCGATCTTTTTCCGCTTCCTGGAACACCGGTCGTCAATTCGGCAGGGGAGTTGATTGCGATCGACGGCACGCCCCTCCACCAATTGCTCCCTGTGGTGCGATCTGTCATTCGATCGGGTGAAAGTGCACGCACGGTGTTTGGAGCGACGGTCATCGATCTTTCCGCCGTCCATGTTCCAGCAGGGATTGATCGTGGGTTCAGTCGTGGCACGTACATTGATACGGTCGTTGTGAACGGACCTGCAGCGATCGCTGGTGTTCGTCGTGGGGACATTATCACTCACGTTGGAGGAATGGCGCTCGGTGATGAATCGTTTGCCGAACGTCTGTTGTCCTATGCACCCGAAGAAACGGTGCGATTAACGATCGATCGCGGTGGTGAAGAAGTGATGATTGATGTACAATTGGGGCGGAGATAGATGAGAAAGTAGTAAGTGGTAAGCAGTAAGTGGAGACACTATGGCGCTTACGGAAATCTACGTTTACCAGTTAGCTCGGGAGATTTCTCGTGAAGCGTGGGCGGTGTATGAACGGATGACTTGGCAGGAAAAGAAGATCATGGGTGATCAGTGGATTACGGCTATTGACTCCGTTGGGGCAAATATTGCCGAGGGGTACGGTCGATTCCATTATTTGGATAAGAACAAATTTAATTACAACGCCCGTGGTTCATTACAGGAGGCTCAGCACTGGACAGATGTTTTGGGAGAACGGCAGAAGGTTTCAATAGAGGAGCTCGGTTCGTACAATGAAAAAATTGGTCGGCTCATGAAGATGCTGAATAATTACATCGCAGCAACCAAAGACCGTTCCATCCTTCGTTAGTATCTCCACTTACCACTTACTGCTTACTGCTTTCCTCTCACCTCTTTCCTTTCCCCCTATGCCCAAATATTCCACAACCCTCATCAACTTCTGGCACACCATCGTCTTGATGGCCGCGATCGGATTACTCCTCGGAGTGATTTTGTCGTTTCTGCGTCCGCTTGAATATTCTTCGACCGAACGTTTGTTGATCATCCAACAGCTGGGCGCCGTTGATGCCTACACCGCGTCGCGTTCGGCCGAGCGTGTGGCCGAAGATATTACCAACGTCATTTACACCACCACGTTTTTCGAAAAGGTGATGGCCGCGTCGAGTCAGATCGATCAGGATTATTTCCCGAGCGATGATCAGAAAAAGCGTAAGAAGTGGGGAGAGACGGTGCAGGCGTCCGTTGCCCGTGGAACGGGGTTGCTGACTATCGTTGTTTATCATGAAGATGTTGCCCAGGCGGAATTGATCGCCCGCGCCCTGGGGGCGGTGATTGTGACCGAAGGGTGGCAGTATACGAGCGGGGGATCGATCTCGATTCAGCTCGTTGATGAACCTTTGAGCTCAAACTGGCCCGTTCGGCCAAACATTCCGTTGAATGCTTTTGCTGGTGCGATTTTGGGTGGATTGGCCGGGGTCGGATTCGTTCTCTTGAAAGTGGAACGGATTCGTCGGAGACACCAGTTGATCCATGAATAGAAATTTGAAAATCAGAAATTAGAAATTGGGCTGGGGGTATGCAACTTACGGAGTTAGATGCTTATCGATTATCTGTCGAGAGTGCGCAAGTTGCATGGAATATATACGATCGGATGCATTGGCAGGACAAGAAGATCATGGGCGACCAATGGATTTCTGCCATTGATTCCGTCGGTGCAAATATTGCTGAGGGGTTCGGAAGGTTTCATTATCTTGATAAAAATAAGTTCAATTATAACGCCCGTGGATCCCTTGTTGAGGCTATTCATTGGACAGAGAGGTTATTTGAGAGAGGGAAGATAGTAGAATCAGAAAAAACGTTGCTGCTGACCAAACTTGAGTCTCTTCACATGGTTTTGAATCGTTATATCAGCTCCACTCGTAATCTTTCATTGAATCAGAAGCGTTGACCCATCCTATCCAATTTCTGAGTTTCTGAATTTCAAATTTCGCTAATCCTAGAGCGATTTTTAATTATCCACACCACCTTGACACAGCACGTCTATTCTTCTAAGGTACTTCCACTAGGACCCCCTCTTTCGGCTCTATAGCGCACGGTCATGATGCCTCCTCCTCATCACGACAAGTGACTACAGAGCCGAAAACGGGGGTTCTTGACATTTTTGGGAAAACCTGCTATTCTCACACGTTCGCTAAATGGGCGAATTGTCCCTAGACTCAATGAATTATCGTGCGGTCCGGCAGTATTCGCCACATCTCCTCCTTGTGGTTGAGTCCTGTCAGACCACACGAGCGTTCATTACAAGATCGGTTTACGGAAAGGTCCTTGGATCGGCCGAGGGCGGATGGATTTCGGAGTGGAAAGAAGTTATGAAAGTGGTAAGCAGTAAGTAGTAAGCAGAGACACTCGTGTCTCCACTCTCCACTTACCAATTACCGCTTTCCACCTTCCCACCTTCCAATTCGAAATCCGTCCGTCCGTAGGTTCGACACCTTGGATCAACGGACGGGCGCTGTTCTGACCCGCAAGGGCGGACAGGACAGTGGCTCTGTAACGACACAAAAGGAACCGGCGGAGGCATCCGACGGTTTCTCACCCCTCACTGAAGGAGGAACCCATGCACGTCCGCAACCTGCTCATCACCCTGGCTCTCGCCAGCGCCGCCGTCGTCACCGGCATCAACCCCGCCTACGCCCTCACCCCGGGCCAGGCGACCACCCCGGTGACCGGCACGACCCCGGCCCCGACGACCAGCACCACCCCCGCCGGAGCCCCCAAGATCAGCGACGTGCTCCGGGACAACCCGGACATCGCGAAGTGGGGCCAGGCCCTGCTCGCGGCGCCCGTCGAGTGCTACAACGGCGCCGTGTCGACCCTCGCCATCTGCACCCGCACCCACTGGGACACCCCGGCGCGCAAGGCCGGGTGCGACGACCCGATCCAGAACGGCGTCCAGGTCAACATGGAGTGGGACAAGCAGGCGAAGCAGTGCCTCGGCGTCACGACGAACACCGACGGCGCCAGCTCCGCCGCCCTCGCGTCCCTCGGCCTGCGCGTGACCAAGACCGAGAAGAAGGTCACCGCCCTCGAGGGCAACGTGAGCGCCCTCGACGCCGAGTCCAAGTGCCAGCAGGTGGCGCTGGGCGGCACGCTCCCCGCGGGCTTCACGGCCACGCGGGACGCGATGAACGGCCAGGTCGAGGTCAAGGACAGCGCCGGGGCCGTCGTCTGCTCCGGCATCTACACCGCGCTCGTCGAGACCCGTGCCGTGGGGCAGCTCGCGGCGGACGCGATGGGCACGGCGACCGGCGCCATGACCATGGCCCAGGCAACCCAGTCCGACTTCGCGGGCTTCCGGACGGCCCAGACCGAGACCAACGCCGGGTTCCTCGCCGGCATCACCCGTGCCCAGGGCACGGCCGACAACGCCGAGGCCCGCGCCGCCAACGCCGAGGCGGGCGTGGCCTCGATCGTCACCAAGCTCAACAACGGCCAGTACGGGATGTTCACCATCGGCGGCGGCATCATGTCGTCTGGTGGGCACACCGGCCCCGCGATCCAGGGGGGCTGGGGCATGGAGGGCACCTACGGCGGGTTCAACGCCTACGGGAACTTCGGCCTCCTCAGCGAGTACTCGGACGCCTACGGCTTCGGCGGTACCGGGTTCGTGACCCCGGTCCCCGCCTTCTCCATCGGCCTGCGGGGCGGGTACCAGAGCCTTGGCGTCGGCAGCACCGACGCTGACGGGTCGGCCGAGGTCGTCGTGAACGGGGCGCTCCTCGGCCTCGTCGCGATGGTGGACCTCATGCCGCTGAAGCCGAACGGCCTGGGCCTCGAGGTCCAGGGCGGCGGGCTCTTCGGACAGTCCGACATCCTGCGCACCGGGGACAACACCTGGGGCTACAAGAACGGTGGAGGGGTCACGACCTTCCAGGCCAGCGCGCTCATCGTCTACCGTTTCGGCGGCAAGACGAAGGACATCGCCTGGTCGCCCTACGCCGTGTCCGCCCCCGTCGCCCCCGCCCCCGCGACCAGCACCGCCGCCCCCGCTGGTTCGCCCCCCCCGATGTAGAGGAGTCGGGGGACTCACCGTGATCGTTGCTGGGGCCACTCCTCAGCAACGACACTCCGAGATCATCATCATGGTATGGTGCCCTCAGAGTGTCCTTTACAAGATCGTGGTAGCTGCAGGCTTTGGCCTGCGACCGATCCAAGAATTAGGACGGTGGAAAGTTCTGTAGAAAGTGGTAAGCAGTAAGTGGAAAGCGGAGACACGAGCGTCTCTCCTTGCCACTTACCAATTACGACTTTCCAAAGAGCTTCCCGCCTGTCCTGGTTCAAACCCAAAGGATCAGGATCGGTATATCGGCCGTCAACCGATGAAGGATTGCGTTCTGTTCCCGGCCCTGACAAGGCCAACCCCCAAGCGCCAAGGAGACCCCCATGCGCCGTTCGACCCTGATCACCACCCGCGGCTCCGCCGCCGGCCGCTGCGCCGCCCGCAGCTTCATCGTCCTCTTCCTCGCCGGCTGCCACGGCTTCGCCGGCGGAAGCTGGGGCTTCGAGGAGCCCGCGGCCGACGACACCGGAGTCACCGACACCGGCGGCGAGGAGTCCGACACCGACACGGACACCGACACCGACACGGACACCGACACCGACACGGACACCGACACCGACACGGACACCGACACCGACACCGACACCGACACCGACACCGACACGGACACCGAGCCCACCAACTCCATCGACGACGACGGCATCATCCCCGTCACCAGCTCCGGCGCCTGCGACATGGCGATCCGCTGGGACGTGGACGGGACCTCCGACCACGTCGTCGCCTCCTGGGGCTACGGGGCCGACGGGTTCGAGAACGCCGACATCAACTGGTACCAGGACGACGAGCAGGCCTCCGGTGGCGACGTCGAGTTCTGGTGGACGGGGATGCCGGCGGGGGTGTACGTCCGCGTGTCGTTCGAGAAGCAGGACGACGACGACAACGCCCTCGGCTGGTCCTGCGAGGGGGACGATCTCCAGGGCGGCTGGGAGATCTTCTACGGCGAGGAGCTCACCGTGCTCGACTTCGACGACCTCGAGGACGAGAGCGACGTCACCGAGTTCTCCTACACCACGGAGGACGAGAGCGACATCGACGCCGGCGAGTACACCGAGTACGACAAGTCCTCCGGCGGCTGCGAGCTCCTGCTCCTGACCCCGGCCTGCACCGAGTAGCCCTGCCCGGCCCGGCATCCCTTCGAAGACTTCGAAGCGTGGGTGCCGGCCGTGAACTACGTCTGACACCCCCGCGGAGAAGCTCTCCGAGGGGGTGCTGTGCTTTATTGAGCTATTTATTGGGCCCGCAGCTACTGGACAAGTTCATTTTTCTGTGATAATTATAATGGTCGCACTTTAGTGGATCGTGTGGTGAATTTGTGGATTTCTGACTGAACACTTTTTATGTGCATTCAGAAGCCCGCAAGTTCGCGGTGCTTGTAAGGATACACCCTGACCCCAGCACGGAGCCCCACATGTTGCTACTGACCCTCATGGCCTGCCTCGCTGAGCTGACCCTCGGCAAGTCTACCATCGTTGGTGATTCGGGTGACGCCGACACCGACACGGACACGGACACCGATACGGACACCGATACGGACACGGACACCGACACCGATTCCGGCTGCGTCCCGACCGACGAGGTCTGCAACGACCTCGACGACGACTGCGACGGCGAGATCGACGAGGACGCCATCGACATGCCGACCTGGTACGCGGACGCGGACGGCGATGGCTACGGCGACGAAGCCACCACCGAGATCGCCTGCGACCAGCCGACCAGCTTCGTGGCCGTCGCGGGCGACTGCGACGACACCACGGCCGGCGACATGGTCGACGACGACAGCGACGGCTACACCGAGTGCGACGGGGACTGCGACGACGCCCTGTCGACCGCGAGCCCCGGACTCGAGGAGAGCTGCGAGGACGAGATCGACAACGACTGCGACGGGGAGATCAACGAGGACGTGGACGCGGACGGCGACGGCTGGACGACCTGCGCCGGGGACTGCGACGACGGCAACGTCGCCGCCGCCCCCGACCTCGATGAGCTCTGCGACGACGTCGACAACGACTGCGACGGGGAGGTCGACGAGGACGCCGTGGACATGCCGACCTGGTACGAGGACGCGGACGGCGATGGGTTCGGCAACGAGCTCGTCCCGGCCGAGGCCTGCGACCTGCCGACCGGCTACGCCGACAACGCCGACGACTGCAACGACGGCGACGCGGCGGTCAACCCGGACGCGACCGAGTCCTGCAACGGCGTGGACGACGACTGCGATGGCAGCGCCGGAAGCGACGAGGCGGACGACGACCGCGACGGGTACATGGTCTGCGAGTCGGACTGCGACGACGGCGACGCGGCGGTCAACCCCGGCGCGAGCGAAGTCTGCGACGGCACGATCGACGAGGACTGCGACGGCACGATCGACGAAGATGTCGACAGCGACGGCGACGGGGAGACCACCTGCGCCGGCGACTGCAACGACGGCGACGCGGCGGTCAACACCTCGGCGACCGAGTCCTGCAACGGCGTGGACGACGACTGCGACGGGACGGTGGACGACGGCCTCACGGCCAACGTCTACTACCGCGACTACGACGGCGACAGCTACGGCGACCCGGACAGCACGCTCGCCGCCTGCGCGCTCCCCGCCGGCTACGTCGAGAACGACGATGACTGCGACGACAGCGATGCGACGGTCAACCCGAGCGGCACCGAGTCCGCCAACCTGGTGGACGACGACTGCGACGGGATCGTCGACGAGGGGACCTCGCTCTACGACGACGACGGCGACGGGTACACCGAAACCGGCGGTGACTGCAACGACAGCGACGCCGACGTGAGCCCCGGCGCGAGCGAGTCCTGCGACGGCGTGGACGAGGACTGCGACGGGACGATCGATGAGACGACGTCCTGCTACGACGACGACAGCGACGGCTACACCGAGGACGCCGGCGACTGCAACGACGCCGCGAGCGGGGTCTACCCTGGCGCGACCGAGAACTGCGACGGGATGGACGAGGACTGCGACGGGACGATCGACGAGGGGGCGGGCACCACCTACTACCTCGACGAGGACGGCGACGGCTACGGCGATTCGTCCACCGGCACCACCACGTGTTCGACCCTCTCGGGGTACGTCACGACCGGCGGCGACTGCGACGACACCACCGCGGCCGCGTCCCCGGCTCACACCGCCGAGGACGACTGGGGAACTGGTCACGAGTGCTACGACCTGGTCGACAACGACTGCAACGGCCTCTGGGACTTCGAGGACACCACGGTCTGCGTCAGCGGGACGGGCTACGTGGCGACGGGCTCGAGCTTCTTCACGGACGGGGCGATCGACAGCGATCCCAGTTCGGTTTGGGCCGCGGTCAGGACCGCCTGGGGCAGCTACGCCATCACTCTCGGGTACTCGGAGAGCTCGTCGTACGTGTACACCACGTCGGTCGGGTCCCACGACTACTTCATGGAGGTCAGCGTGGCGACCTCGTCGGACTGGTACCAGGCCGGGGTCTGCACCGAGTTCTCCGGCTTCACGGTCGGGGTCGACTACGAGATCGCCTTCGTCTACCGGACGACGACGGCCTCCTCGCTCTCCTTCGGAGTCGCCTGGATCGAGACGAGCTCGATCGGTTCGACTGTCGACCTCACCCCGAGCGCGAGCGACGGGGACTACGACGACACGATGGCGGCCGCCACGACGTCCTGGCAGGAGTACGCCTGGATCTTCACCGCCACCGAGGCGGATCATACGCTCTGCCTCGGATTCGAATCCGGCGACTACCTCTTCGACCAGTTCTCGCTGCGCGAGGCCTACTGATCAACCGGGCCGGGTAGATCGACGCTCTGATGCCCTTGGGACACTCCCGAGGGCATCACGCTTTTTAAAACGTACAGAATTTGCGATCTGCCGGTTTGCGGGTCCCTGCCACTTCTTCGCCATACATTTTGGGTACGTCTCAGAGGCTGGCACCCCACGCACCGACACCGCATCGACTTTTAAAGATTTCGTTAGCGATTTCTTGACATTCTTGGGCAAAAGTGATAAAAACACAGGCCGTGATTTTGCCTATTTTTAGCGTCGTTTTCGACTGATGGGGAGGGGATCAGGCGGAAACGCAACGCGTAGCTCTTTTTGTGTTCTAGTGCTCCGTCGGCCTGACGACGGAGAAGTGTCCGAGAGAAGTAGACCCCCAACCACAGGAGGACAGGATGAACCTGTTCCGTCTCACCAAGAAGTCCGGCGTCCGCAAGGCCGCCTCCTCGAGCACCCGCGCCAAGATCGGCGGGCTGCTCATCACCCTCACCCTCGCCGGCTGCGAGACGATCGGGTTCCAGGACCCGATCAACGACACCGGCGTCAACATCGACCAGCCGGATCCCGACGAGGTCGACAACGACGGCGACGGGTACTCGGAGAACGACGGCGACTGCGACGACGGGGACGCCGACGTCAACCCCGGCGCGACCGAGGCCTGCAACGACCGCGACGACAACTGCAACGGCACGGTCGACGAGAACGCCCTCGGGACCTGGTACGCCGACCTCGACCAGGACGGCTACGGCGACTCCGCGGACGCGATCGACGACTGCGTGGCGCCGAGCCACTACGTCGCCGACGACAGCGACTGCGACGACGGGGACGCCGACGTCAACCCCGGCGCGACCGAGGCCTGCAACGACCGCGACGACAACTGCAACGGCACGGTCGACGAGGGCGTGACCTCGACCTTCTACGCCGACCTCGACGGCGACGGCCAGGGCGACCTGAACGCGCCCGTCGAGGCCTGCAGCCAGCCGGACGGCTACGTGACCGACAGCCGCGACTGCTACGACCTCGACGCCGAGATCTTCGTCGGCCAGTCCGAGTCCTGCAACGGCGTGGACGACGACTGCGACGCGATCGTGGACGAGGACGACGCGGTGGACGCGATCGACTTCTTCGGCGACGTGGACGGCGACGGCTACGGCGACGTGGACAACGCGCTCACCTCCTGCACCATCCCCGCGGGGTACGTCGTCGACGCCACCGACTGCGACGACACCGACGCGAGCGTCAACCCGGGCGAGCTCGAGACCTGCAACGAGGTCGACGACAACTGCGACGGCACGGTCGACGAGGACGAGGCGATCGACGCCTCGACCTGGTACGCGGACGCGGACGGCGACGGCTTCGGCAACGAGGACGCGATCGACTACGCCTGCAACCAGCCGAGCGGCTACGTCGCCGACGCCAACGACTGCGACGACGACGACGCCGCGATCTCGCCCGCCGACAGCGAGATCTGCGACACGATCGACAACGACTGCGACGGTGACGTCGACGAGGACGAGGCGATCGACGCCTCGACCTGGTACGCGGACCTCGATCGGGACAGCTACGGCGACGCGGGCAACACCCACGCCGCCTGCTCGCTCCCCACCGGCTACGTCGAGAACGACGACGACTGCGACGACCTCGACTCCTCGGTGAGCCCCGCCGAGGCGGAGTCCTGCAACGAGGTCGACGACGACTGCGACGGTGACGTCGACGAGGACGAGGCGATCGACGCCTCGACCTGGTACGCGGACGCGGACGGCGACGGCTACGGCGACGCGAGCGTCATGGACATCGAGTGCGACGCGCCCACCGGCTACGTCGACGACTGGAGCGACTGCGACGACAGCGACCCGGGCGACATGGTCGACGCGGACGGCGACGGCTACACCGAGTGCGACGGCGACTGCGCCGACCTCGACCGCAGCACCCACCCGGGTGCGACCGAGTACGTCAACGGCGCCGACGACGACTGCGACGGGGTCGTGGACAACAACACCGACTCCTACGACGACGACGGTGACGGCTGGACCGAGGACGACGGCGACTGCGACGACAGCGTGTTCCGCACCAACCCCGACGCCCCGCAGGACTGCGAGGACGGGGTGGACCGGGACTGCGACGGGACGGTCGACGAGGACGCCAGCGACTGGTACCCGGACGGCGACGGCGACGGCTTCGGCGACGAGACCGCCACCGCCACCGCGGCCTGCGACCAGCCCAGCGGCTACGTCGCCGACGCGACCGACTGCGACGACAACCAGCGCACGACCTACCCGGGCGCCGAGGAGATCGAGAACGGCCTCGACGACGACTGCGATGGCAACGTCGACCAGGGGACCGACGCCTCCGACGAGGACGGCGACGGGTACTCCGAGAACGACGGCGACTGCGACGACGGCAACGTCGACGTGAGTCCTGCCGCGACCGAGACCTGCAACGGCCTCGACGACGACTGCGACGGTGACGTCGACGAGAACGACGCGATCGACGCGGGGACGTGGTACGCGGACGCGGACGACGACGAGTACGGTGACGACAGCGTCACCCAGATCGCCTGCGACGCGCCGAGCGGCTACGTCGCGATCGGCGGCGACTGCGACGACGGCGACGCGCTCTACAACCCGGGCGCGGACGAGTCGGACTGCACCGACCCCACGGACTACAACTGCGACGGCTCGGTGATGTACGACGACGCCGACCTCGACGGCTTCGCGGCCTGCGAGGACTGCGACGACGGCGACGACGACAGCTACCCCGGCGCCGACGAGTTCTGCAACGGCCAGGACGACGACTGCGACGGCGAAGTCGACGAGGACGACGCGATCGACGACAGCGACTGGTACCCGGACGGCGACGGCGACGGCTTCGGCGACGAGACCGCCACCGCCACCGCGGCCTGCGACCAGCCCAGCGGCTACGTCGCCGACGCGACCGACTGCGACGACAACCAGCGCACCAGCTACCCCGGCGCCGAGGAGTACTGCAACACCCTCGACGACGACTGCGACGGTGACGTCGACGAGGAGGTCTGCGAGACCTCCGACACCGGCGACTCGGGCGGCGACACCGGGACCTGCGAGGACGACGAGGACGGCGACGGCCTCGTGAGCGAGGCCTGCGGCGGGGACGACTGCGAGGACAGTCTCGCGCTCAGCAACCCCGACGCGGCCGAAACCTGCGACGACGGCGTCGACAACGACTGCGACGGGGTCGTGGACGAGGCGACCTGCCTCTTCACCGTGGACGGTGTCGCGAGCGGCGGCTTCCTGGTCCTCACCCTCTCGGGCGGCCTGGATGACCCGAGCTCGCTGATCGACTGCACCTCGGCGATGACCCTCACCTCGGGCGACCAGATCGGGGTCATCGACTACTCGGCCGGCGGGGCGATGCAGTACCTGCCCTACACCGGCACCGGGTCCTACAGCTTCACGATCACGGACGGGGTCTTCTCCCTCTTCGTGATCGACGGCTCGACGGGCACGACGCCGCAGTGCTGGCTGAACGCGGTCTTCTCGGCCAACACCCGCGACGTGGAGATCTTCGAGAGCTCCGCGACCACCTACGCCTGGCAGGGGATCTAGCCCCACCGGCACGACAACGGCTCGAGCCGACACTCGAGCCCCCGAGCGGCGCCCACGGACAACTTCCGTGGGCGTCTTCGCGTTTAAAAAGATGATACCGGCTTCAGAAGCCGGTATCAGAAATACGAATCAAGTTTTGATAGGGTTGATCGACCTGACCAGTTTTGTAGATCGGTAAAGTAGTCCTTTGGTGAAGGGTAGCGAGCACGAGCAAATGACTCGTTAATTACTTCAAATGACTGTCCATAGCCTGAATAAACATGATGACTCGACCATGGATAGGAATCGAGAATCGCTTTTGCCAGCGCCCAATCTGAGATCGAACCATTTCTCCAGCCCGGCAATTTATGATCGAGGGCATTGAGATGAATATAACGTGGTAAGTGATCGAAATGCTCCTGTTCATCGACCGGCCTCGCCTTGAACTTTGTTTCGAAAACGTGTCCCGTTCGTTGATATTTTAGATTCAGATAGTTTGCATAACCCATGCTTAGTCGGTGCATGAATTTCGATATGCCATTTTCTTGTAGCTGTTTGAGAACTAAGTGATAGTGGTCTGGCATGAGGATAAAACATTCGATTTCAACGAGGGGTGCACGGTTAATTTCAGCAGTTGCAAGTTCATAGTAGGCGCGTCTTGGGTCACCACCACGATGACGGTAGTTCGCATTGTTAAACACGTAAAGATTTTCATAAAAACGTTGGTGGTCAGCAAATGATCTAAAAAGTTTTGTACCAACTACGGTTCGATTATAAACGTGGTAATAGCTACCCGAGTTGAAGTCCCTTGTGATTGCCATAGTTTTTTTATTGTACCTGGATTTTGTTCCGGTTTCTAACTTATGTCCTCCTGATACCGGCTTCTGAAGCCGGTATCGTGGCCAGTACTATGTTTTTGCCTATTTTTAGGCTAATTCTAGCGTTATACCATTGACAAAAGGGCTAAAATATGCTATATTTCGACGTTCGCTCCCCCGGGTTTTGAACCCAAGCTAACCGGGCCACAAGCCCGTTCCCTGCGTTTTGCGGCTGGACACCGCGGAACGTTTCTCACGCAAACTGGAGGTCCAATGCGACTGTTCACGATCCCGCGGTCAGCGGTCCTGACCACCCTCGCCGCGCTCTTCTCCGTCGGCTGTGACAACTTCACCATGGTCATCGAGGGCGCCAAGAGCCCCGAGGCCGACGACACCGGGGTGATCAGCGACACCGGCGTGCCGATGGAGGAGGAGGCGGAGGAGGTCCCCGAAGGCGACGACTCCGAGACCGAGGAGCCCGAGGAGGACACGGACGACCCGGCCGAGGACACCGACATCGAGGAGCCGGTCGAGGAGCCCGTCGACACCGCCGCCGAGGAGCCCGAGGAGGAGAGCCCCGACTCCGACCGCGACGGCCTGACCGACGCGGAGGAGAACGAGCTCGGCACGGAGAAGTACGACTCGGACACCGACGGCGACGGCTACAGCGACGGGGAAGAGGTCGAGGCGGGCTCGAACCCCCTCAACCGCGACGACATCCCCGCGTCCGACGACACCGGCTCCGAGACCGAGACCGACACCGGCGCCCCCGAGGCCGACGACACCGAGGAGCCCGCCGAGGGCGACGAGGACACCGACGCGGAGGCCGACAGCGGCACCGTGACGGACACCGGCGCCGCCTCGGACAGCGGAGCCATCACCGAGGACACCGGCGTCGCGGCGGACACCGCGACCGAGGAGGACACCGACACCGACACGGCCGAGGACACCGCCGCCGAGACCGACACCGCGACCGAGACCGAGGAGCCCCCCTGCTTCGACTGCGTCGTCATCACCGTGACGCCGAGCGCGACCCGCTCGAGCGCCTCGGTGGGCTACGAGGTCGACGAGGCCTGCGAGGACTTCGGCGACTGGTGGGACACCACCTCGGCGACCGCGAGCGTGTCGGACGACGGCGCGGACTGGTCCTTCACGGTGGAGGAGGTCTACGACGACTACGTCGGCCGCTACTCGCTCGAGTACTCGAGCACGCGGTACTCCTGCATGGGCTCCTCGCTCGACGGGGATCACAGCGCGGTGTACTACGACGCCTCCGGCAGCTCCTGCGACCTGGAGATCATCGAGATCTCCACGGGGAGCGGCTGTGAGGCCCAGTTCGTCGCCTCGTGCTCGACCGAGCCCGTCTGCTCGCTGTAGGTCCATCCCTACGGCACAATCGCGACAACGTCCCCGGCTGCACTACGGCAGTCGGGGCGTTCGCATTTAAGCACCAAATCACAAGCACCAAGCATCAAATAAGTCTCAATATCCAAGAATCAATGTTTAAAACCGATTTGAGTTTTGGTCTTTGAGATTTATTTGTTATTTGGTGCTTGGAGTTTGGAATTTCTGCTATAATATCCGTACTATGGTGAACCTCCGGGAAGCGTATCGACGATCGGATGAAAAGATGCCGATGCTTTTTGCGTTGACCCTCACGATCATCGCCATCGGCACAATCGGGATCGTCTTCACTTCGCCACTTACAGTCCTCGGCGGTTTGGTCGCGCTCTTTTTCATCGTGCTGACGATTCTAAAACCGTTGACGTCACTAACCATCCTCTCCGTCTTTCTTCCGTTCGAACCGTTCGTGCTCAAGTGGATCCCGGATGAAATTTATCTTTACGCCCGTGTTTTTTCCGAGGCACTGATTTATTTGATCTTTGCCGTCGCCGTCGTCCGCGCTTTTTTGGACGGGAAAAAAGTTATCGAAAATCCGATGAACTTGCCGTTCGTCCTTTTGCTCGTCGTTCTCGCTTCAAGTGCGGTGATTAACTGGGTCGATCCGACGATCGCCATCGTCGGGATTCGTCAGATCATCCGTTATATGCTTTTGTTTTACGCGGTCCTGCTTTTGGATCCGTCGCGTACCTACATCAAACGTTTAGTCGTGATCATGCTCTCCGTCGCCGCATTGCAAGCGGGGATCGGGATCGCCCAAGCCGTGCTTGGTGCACCGCTCGATAGTTTTTTGTTGCCATCACAAACGCGCACCTTTGGTGAATTCACGTTAACGGAAGGGACGGTGCAGTTTTGGGATCCTGGTTCGCGCGTTTTTGCTACGCTCGGCCGCTACGATCGTCTCGGCACCTTCCTTGGATTTTTCCTGTTGATCGGTGTTGGCTTGCTGTATGAAAAGCGTATCCGCACCGAACGCAAAGAATTATGGTGGCTCTTTTTGCTCGGGCTCCCAGCGCTTGCTCTGACCTATTCACGTTCAAGTTGGTTCGGGTTCCTCCTCGGCTTTTTATTTCTCGCGCTCATTATCAAACGCGATCGTAAAGTAATGGTCGGTGTAGGCATTTGTGCCGCAATCATCGCTGGGTATCTTGCTTACTCGGGGCTCGTTGTCAGCAAGTTAATCGACACACCGTCGCAAACGTTTGTTGAACGATTCTTCGAGGCGTTTAGTGTGGAGCGTTGGAGCGGGGAGTATTACGGCCTGGGGCGATTGTATTGGATCGTCCAAACGGTGACGACGGTTATTCCGGCATCGCCGCTTTTCGGGTTCGGTCCAGGCACCTACGGCGGCGGTGCGGCGATCTTGTTCCGTAACACAGAAGTGTACGATCAACTCGGACTGCCATTCGGTGTGTACGGAAGTGAAGGCTACCTCGATAACAACTGGTTTTCGTTGTGGGGAGAGACCGGAACGATCGGCTTTGCCTTGTACCTCTGGCTCTATCTCGGATTGTTTGTGTATGCCTTGCGCGTTCATAAACGCTCTGACGATGACTTCACCCGGGCGATAGCGCTCGGCGTTGCTGGGGCGATGATCGCCGTTGCCTTGAACGCCTTTTTGGCTACATTCCTCGAAGTGCGCTCGCTTGCGGTATACTTGTGGATGTTCGCGGCCTTTGTTGTTTTGCTCGGGCGTCATGAACGCATAGCGTAAGTATGAAATACGAAATACAAAAATCGAAATACGAAGCAATCGGAAAGAGAAAAAAAGAAGTTTCAAGAATTTTCGATTTTCGATTCGAATTTGTTTCGAGCTTCGAATTTCGAATTTCGAATTTATGAGTTGGATCATGAAAACGTTTTGGGATTGGCCGGACGGACTTGTCTGGCGAGGAACACGCGGGCTGACGATTCGCTCGCGTAAAAAAAAGTTCGCCCGATTTATGCACGTCGTTCAACCAACCGCAATGACCACGATTTTAGATATTGGCGCTTCCGGGGTGGCGAGCGGGGAGCGAGCGGAGAACTTTTTGGAAGAATGGTATCCGTACCCGGAGATGATTACCGCTGTTGGGATCGAGGATATGAAGAAGTTTAGCGAGCGCTATCCTAAGGTCAAAGCGGTTCAAGCCGATGCACGCAAACTGCCGTTCAAAGATGGGGAGTTCGACGTTGTTTTTTCAAACGCCGTGATCGAGCATGTTGGCGGACGACGTGATCAGGAAAAGTTTGTCTCTGAATGTTTGCGTGTTGGAAAAAAAGTTTTTCTCACCACTCCAGCGCGGTCATTCCCGATTGAATCGCACACCATGATCCCGTTTGTACATTGGTTACCGACGTTCATGCGCAACAGGATCTATCGCTCGCTCGGTCGTAAGAACGAAGGGAAGCATAATGCGCTGACGTTGCTTACCTCCTCGGCATTTAAAAAGTTATTCCCGCGCCCTACGCGGGTGAAGATTCTACGACAACGTTTGTTCGGTCTGACCTCTGTACTCATCGCCTATGCGGATTCTTCAAATCAATAAATATTACTGGCCAAAAGGGGGAGCGGAGCGCTACGTGCTCGATCTCTCTGATTTACTGCGTGCGCACGGGCATGAAGTGATTCCGTTTGCCATGCAAGATGATCGAAATCATCCGACCGCGTTTTCAAAATATTTTGTAAGGAAGGTTGAGACCGAGCGAGTGCACGGCGGAATCTCTGGCCTGAACGTTCTCGGACGGGCGATGTACTCGTTTGAAGCGGCACGTCAACTGCGGGAGTTGATTCGTCATAAGCGCCCGGACGTCGCCCATGTCCACAACATTTACACGCAAATTTCGCCGTCGATTCTCGATGTTCTTAAATCAGAAAAGATTCCTATCGTTATGACGGTTCACGACTATCATTTAATCACCCCAAATTACATGATGTGGGCCAACGGGCGCGTGGAGGATCTCTCGCATAAGTCGTTACTTTCCCTGACGCTTTCCAAGTTTCACAAGGACTCGATGTTGGCCTCGTTCGTTCAAGCACTGACGTTCAAACTACATCGTCTGCGACGGAGCTACACCAGTACCGTGGATCGATTTATTTTCTCCTCGCAATATGTTCTGAACGAGCATGTGGATCATGGACTTGATCGTAAGCAGTGCACGATGATTCCCCATTACACCGACGCCTTAACGCACACGCCGCGATTCGACGATGACGGTTATATTTTGTATTACGGTCGGCTCGTTGAAGAAAAAGGGGTTGAGGTGTTAATGAAAGCGATGCACACCATGCCGGGGGTGCCGTGCAAGATTGTGGGGACGGGGCCGGAGGAGGCCTATCTGCACATTGCGGGTGACCGGATGCCCAACGTGCGATTCGAAGGGTATCAAGGTGGGGAATCGCTCTGGAAATTGGTCCGCGGAGCGCGGGCGGTCGTTGTACCGTCCTTGTGGCCAGAGGTGTTCGGGATGGTGGCGATCGAAGCGATGGCGATGGGCAAACCGGTGATCGCTTCGCACACTGGGGCATTGCCAGAAGTTATCGTTGATCGTGTAACGGGATTCCTGGTTCCGCCTGCGGACGTCCAGGCGCTGCGGGAGGCGATCAGCCGCCTTGCCCAAGATCCCGTTCTGGCTACAAAATTCGGTCGCGCTGGTCGCACCCGGGCCGAACAGCGCTACGGCGCCGAGCGGCACTACGCAGAATTAATGAAGGTGTACGAAGAGGTGATGAAATAAAAACCCTCTTTGCATCGCTCCGCAGAATCCCGCCACGACATAGATTCCTGGCCATTCATGTCGTGACGTGATCCTGACTCCGCGGTGCAAAGAGGATTTTTGTTATTCAACGATTCCAAGTCCTGCAGCCATGGCGTCGTACGGCAAATTGGTGGTGATCGTTACACCACGGCCAATCACCTGGGCGCCGGTGAAGGCATCTTGTCCGCGAACGAACGGGCCGCTCACGAGCGTCGGTGTTTTGCCGAGCATCGCTTCTGTCGGGACGATCGCGACTTCAAACGCCACACTGACCACCCCGTCGCGCACGGTTGGATCGATCGACGGGATCTTCCATTCAATCGAGTTGGATTCGGCCAAGTACGTCAACTGTTCGCCGACCGAAACGCTCTGCTTGCCTGTGAAAGAAACACCTGGGCCCAAATCGGCGTCGAGGTGAACGTTATTGATGGCGTTGGTTGTTGAACGCACGGTGAGGAAGATCCAGTATTTTGTCTCTTCGCCAACGATCGGTGGTAACGGGCCACGACCAAGTTGATCGCCTTGGGGCGAGCTGTAGCGAGCGAATGCCTCGAGTACCACCGGGGTGGTAATTTTTATGCTGTCGCGGTCGGTCACCACGCTGATCGTGTCCGTGGTGCCCTCGAGGATGTAGGATGTCGTCGTTTTGATCGACGTCGTGTTGATGATCGGACGGGCGATGATCGGTACAGACACGGTGATTTCACCTGTAGCGCCCGGGGCGAGCGAACCGATCGTTGTCACGACATCTTTTGTGAAGACACTTGGGTCAGAGGAAATCGTCACCGTTGCGTTTTCGATAGCAAATTCTCCGGTGTGTTCATACAGAATGTTGACTTCGATCATGCCCCCCGGGGTGAGAACAGCGCTTGTTGGCTCCGCTCGGGCGGTCAGCTGGGAGGGGAGCAAGGTCACCGTTTGGCTGAGGGTTTCCTGTTTGTAGCGATCCTCCCCAAAGGTGAAGCTTGGGTGAAAAGAGAAATCAATCGATTCCATTCCTGGCAAACGACCGCGAAATTCCATCACCCCTTCTTCGCCAGCGGCCAGTGCGCGTAGACGGAAGTTGCCGTTGGCAAGTGAGGGGTCGCTCGAAATCAAGGTGAAATCTGCTGGCCAGACCGGTTCAATGCTGATCTCTGGGAAATTGATCTCGCCCGTATTTTTATAAACGATCTGACCGCTCACTTCCTGACCAGCGACGAGTCGTTCCGGGAGACGGAGCTCCAAAGCAAGGGTGGAGCGTTCCGGACGGAAGGAGTGCTCGCTCTTTTTTGTTGCCAGCGCATTGCGCTCGCCGTAGGTAAAGGAGAGGCTGCTTGCAAAGAGTTGATCACCACCCACATCGCCGAACATCACCCCACGGATTTTGATCTGGCCGTGCGCGTCCGGGGCGATCGTACCAAGATCAAATACTTGAGCCGAGTGTTCGTCTGCACCACTTGCTTCCTCGAGGCGTTCAAAGTGTGCAGGGAAGGTCAGCGCGAGCCGGGCATTACGTAACTCCTCATCAGACTGATTTTCGTAACGGAAGATCAAGGTCGAGGCGCTCCCGCTCACGATTTCTGTTGGAGCAACGGTCGCATCGATCACTACTTGATCGGTGATCGAAGCAGATCTGAAGAGCAGGTACGTGAAGACACTCGTTAAGACAATGATCGTGGCGACGAGGATGATGTCGATCACGAAGAGGGTGCGAGCGAAACTTTTTTCTTTGTAGTAGCGATGAAAAAGATGGGTCAGCGGATGACGAACCAACCGACCTGGTGCGGCGGCTAGGTGCAGGGCGGTGTGTAGAATGGTTCCTTTGCGTTGATCCATACGTTAGAAGAGGGACAAGGTAAAGACGTCGGTTCCGATGGCGATGATTTCGTCTTTGCCGTCGCCATCCAAGTCCGCAGCGGAAACTTCGACGCCGTCGCGACTTCCTTCATCATACGCGAAGAAGCCAGAATTGAGGAGCGCTCCGTTGCGATCAAACACCTTTACTTGCGGCCCGCCGCCCTTGCCTGGACCGGTAATAATTTCGTCGATCCCGTCCCCGTCTAAATCCGCTGCGGCCACGTTCACCCCACCACGAAACGAAGGATCATAGGCGAAGAATCCTGGATTGATCACTTTGCCATCTTTATTAAAGACACGTACGTGTGGCCCGCCGCCAACGCCAGCTCCAGCGATGATCTCCACGACGTCATCGCCGTTTAAGTCGCCGATCGTCACGTTGACTCCACCACGGAAGGCGGTGTCGTAGGCAAAAAATCCTGGGTGGATGAGCACCCCGTCCTTATTAAAGATGCGCACTTGTGGTCCGCCGCCATTTTCGGTGCCTGTGACAATTTCGACCGTGCCGTCGCCTTCCAAGTCACCGACAGAAATGTTGACCCCGAGTTTGTATTTGTCCGTGTACGGGTAGAATGAGGCGTGCAATCCGCCAGTCGCGTTATAAATATCAACGCGCGATTCGCCGGCGCTGATCATCTCCAGTTTGCCGTCGCCGTTTAAGTCCGCATGAATGACCTGGTCGCCCCCTTTGGCTGCGCTGTCATAGGCAAAAAATCCGTTGCGGCTGGTATTGCCTGATTTATCAAAGATGCGAACGAACGAACCGTTCTTAAATACCGCCTCGGTGATCTCTTCGATCGTACGTAGCAACACGATCCCATCTTGCGAAGGGATAGTGACCGAGCTGACAATCCGCCCGTCGTTTGTCGTCGGATCCTGCGTACCGTGGACTTTTTCGTAGTCGCCGTCGAGCTTGATCTTCTGTTCTGTGCTTGTTGGATTAACGAGTGCTTTGCCTTCCGTAAAGTCGCGTTCCCAAACGCCGCTGGACAACGTGTGCCCATCCTCGGTCGGTTCACCTAAGTAGATATCGTATTCGTCGTAGTACCACGTCTGCCCATGCGACTGATCGCCGTGGTCGTAACCAAAGTACCCGTCGCTCATTAAGGTCGAAGTTAACCCAAAGCGTACTTTTCTGTAATTCGTTTTGTTCCCGGTGTTGTCGGAGTTACCGTTGATAATAAAAATAGGATCGTAGCCAACCTGATTCTGTTGGGCGATATAGCGTGATTCTATTTCGTTCCAGACACCACCCGATTCCCATGGGGTAGGGAAGGATTCGAACATGCGACCGTTGACGTACGGCATCAGGCGCGTGTTGCTCGAACCGTTCATGACGATGATCGTATCGCGGCCAGCCGCATCGCGTGTTTTGTCGAACAGATGAATCAGACCTTTGGTCCAGGCCTCGTTGGCTGATGCGGCATCATCGGCGTCGCCGTCGCGATTAACGTCCACATCACCGACCCAGGCGATCTCAGCGCTCACCTCGTCGTAAAAAACTCCGTCCCAAAGTCCGGTCGATAGAATTTCATCGTTGGTCCAGTCCGCCAAGTAGTCGGCCCACTCGGTTGTGAGGTTGAGCGCTTGGGTGCCTGGCCAGATTGAAACTTGATCGCCGTCTGAATCTTTCAGCCACCAACTCGACTTAATCCCTTTTTTGAAGTCGGTGTAAATTTTTGCCGTCCACACAGAGTTCCAGCTCACCGTCGGAACGTAGGCGAGCAAGATAATGTCCGGATTTTTTTTGCGCGCTTCGGCGATGAAGTCCAAGTTGTATTCCTGAGCGAGGATCGGCAGGATGAGTAGATCGAATTTCATCAGCGTTTCGCGCGTCGCCTTATCGTCGAGCGTTGTGCCGGAAAGCAAAAAGTAGTTGGCGGTGCGAACGTAATCTGAGCTCGCGGAATAGGTAGTTAGAGGAAAGAGGAAAGAGGAAAGAAGAGAAACAATAAGCAGGGCCCCAAAGAACCCCTTTCCTCCAACCTCTAACCTTTTTCCTCTAACCTTTTTCCTCATAACTTTCCACGATCTTAGGATTCGGGGAGTACAGTTTGTTCTTGATCTTCCACTGGTCGACAAACTGTCCGATCCCTTTTTTGTCGCGTTTGTTGCGGATGGTCGTTGTGTCTTGCGACCAGCGCAGGAGCGACTCAAAGTTTACCTTATAACGCCCTTGGACGACGATATAGGTGACCGCTTCTTCGGCGATGGCACGCCGAACGGTGCGCGTGCTCACTCCAAAGAGCTTTGCGGCCTCAGAGATAGAAAGTCTAACAAGAGGTTGTGTTGCCATACTATTTAGTACCGGCTCCTGAAGCCGGTAACAGGAATTGTTGTCAACACCAGTGTAGACAAGTAAACGAAAACTGTCAAATATGTGCTCAATACCATTGAAAAACTGGCGGTTTAGTGGTAAGACATTCATCCACAGGAAGGTCATTGTGGGCTAAAAGTAATGAAATTGTAGCGTAATCCGTCTGCTATAATGCACGCATTTAGTAGGACTGTAATAACTTGCCGCTGGTTGCGACTGTGCATATGCAGAAGGAGCACGAAAAATTTCTCTTGTTCCGGATTCGTCGCTTTAAAGACCAGAAAGCGTTTGATGAACTTTACAAGGAAAACGCACCAATGGTGCAACGGTTCCTTCGCTATAAGACTCCTACCATTACCGAGGCCGAGGATCTGACTGCAGAAGTTTTTATCAGCTTCTGGAATTACGCTCAGACAGCACATGTCGATCGGGTCCAGGGTCTCCTCTACAAGATCGCCCGAAATGTCTGCGCGAACTACTATCGAAAACGCGCGACACGAAATGAGGCAGAACTCGAGGATGCCGACGACGTTGTCTCGAAAGGATCCGTTGAAGAAGAGGTGAGTGCCGTTCTCAGTTTTGAAGCTGTAGAGAAGCACCTCAAGCACTTGAAGGAAGAATACCAGGAAGTGCTGATCATGCGGTACTTACAAGAAATGACGATTCGTGAAATCGCAGATGTCCTTGAACGATCGGAAAATGCGGTGCGTGTCCTGGTCCACCGGTCACTGAAAGCGATTCGTCGGATCATGGATGACTACTATGCAAACAGAACAGGATCTCATCAAATTTCTGAAGAAGCATCGGAATGATGCTCGCCTCGGCGCTATGAGCGACGAGAGTTTCCAGCGCGTGCGCTCTCAGGTGCACATGCAGATTTTTGGATCCGATCAGATCGATCAGCGCAAATACGCGTTTGGCGAATATTTCGAATACGTTTGGGACAACGTGAGTAATGTCGTTCTTAAACCAGCGATGGTCGGCTTTGGGGCATTTATCATGGTCGTTGGTGGTTGGATGACTTCCGTGAGCGCTGCGTCGAACTCCCTTCCGGGGGACATGCTTTACCCGGTGAAGATCGCCAATGAACAGGCGAAGCTTACGTTTACCGCAAGTGATGAAAAGAAAGCCGAACTACATGTGCAGTTTGCCGCGAAACGCTTAGATGAAGCCAAGGCGATTTCAAACAGCGATCGTGCCGGAAAAGCAGAACAGATGAAAACGGTCGTTGAAGCGTTTAAAAGTGAGGTGAGCGAAGCAAAAGTGGTGATGGAAACGATCGTTACGGCCGGAGCGGACGCCACAGCAGTCGCAACGGCACTTAATGAAACGGCGGCGGCGTTTGCCGGGGCGGCGGATGAAATCGGTATTTCAACCGAAGAAGCGCAGGGCGACGTCACCGAAGTTGCTGAAGCAGCGGTTGAAGTTCTGGTCACGACCGTTGAAAACGACCCGGCGCACATGGCCAAAGATGACTTACAGGCAACGTTTCAAAATCGATTGGAGACGATCGACCAGCGCATCAAGTTGACCCTCGGTCGCATTACGGTTATTGAAACAAAAGCAAACGAAGGATTCGTCGTTCCGCGTGGGGTTGATCTTACGTCGCTTGAGAACGTCCTGCAGTCCTTTGACGGTCAGTTCAATGAAGCGATGAACGCCATGGCTTCCGGTGGATTCCGCAAGGCCTTTGCTGTGCTCGACGCTGTGGAATTTGTTATTGACCAGACAGAAACAGATGTGGTCGCTCTTGAACTGATGATCATCGCACAAAAAGATGGGAGCGTTGATTTGCCTCCGCTCGAGTAGCTGGTCGTTGCGCTCGAGCTGATCACCTGATCATCTCGCGCGTGTCGGGCAACTGACACAACTTCGTTTATTCTGTGGGGTAGCCAAAAGGTCGAGGCCGCTAGGCCGCTATTCTGCTCTATACTTAAAATAGAAAAGGATCCTACACTTATGCAAAACGCGTTTACCCTCAAGCGCGCGTTCACGGTCGCTGTCGCTGCCGCCACCATTCTTTGGTCGGTCGGTATCGCTTCGTTCGTGTCGCCGCTTACCGCCAACGCCCAGTCGTTGGAAGATGGTGACCTTGTCAAAGGTTCCCTCTCAACCGTCTACTACTACATGGACGGCGAACGCTGGACATTCCCGAACGAAAAGACCTACTTCACATGGTACGAAGATTTTAGCGATGTGGAGACGATCAGCGATGTCACCTTGGCCAGCATTCCGCTCGCCGGTAACATCGTTGTCCGCCCAGGTACTTGGATGGTGAAAATTGACACCGATCCGAAGACCTACGTGGTCACACGCGGCGGAGAAATCCGTTGGGTGGAAACCGAAGAGGTTGCTGAAGACCTCTACGGTTCTGACTGGTCCGACTGGGTGATCGACGTCCCGGACGTCTTCTTCACCGATTACGAAGAAGGTCTCTCGATGACCACGGCCGAATTTGTCGACGGGATGCTCGTCGAAGGTTCGTACTACATCATCTGGGACGGAGAGAAGCGCATGGTGACGGACGCTGGCATGACCGCCAACCGCCTCCAGAGCAAATTCCTCATCACCGATTCCTCGGTTGATCTTGATGACTACGAAGATGGCAGCGACATCACTGGCTACGTGCCAGCGCTCTCTGACACTTCGCAGCAGGAAACTTCCGAAGCGGTCGCTGAAGGTGATCTCATGGTCTCCCTCTCGAGCGACACCCCAGATTCACAGACGATCCCAGAATTTGCCACCAACGTGCAGGTGATGGCGATCGACTTTGAAGGGGACAGCTCAGACGTTACGGTCAACGGCCTCATCCTTGATTTTGAAGGTGTTGCCGATGAAGATGTCCTTGAAAACGTCTACATCTACCAAGATGGAGCACGTTTGACGAACGGCAAGAGCGTCAACAGCTCGACCCGCCAGGTAACGTTCTCCGCCCTTGGCGTAGACGTTGCTGACGGAGAGACGGCCACCCTTTGGGTGGTGGTCGATATCGACGACGATAACGCTTTTGACGGATCGCACACATTTGGCTTCTCCCTCGATGAAGACAACATCACTTCAACGGCTGAATCCGTTGCTGGTGACTTCCCGATCGAAAGCGAAATGCACACCGTCACCGACTCAGCGGCTGTCGGTACGGTCACGATCGACGAAACGGGATCGATTTCTGACGTGACGATCGGTGAAGAAGAGGCAGAAATTGCCAAGTTCACCATCGAAGCTGATGACGAAGATGCCATGATCGAAGCCGTCACCTTGAACATCGACGATTCTGGTGACCACTCCAACTACCAGCTCTGGCAGGGTTCGACCTTGCTCGCTACTGGTGAGGACATCGGTTCCGACTTGGTGCTCTTCGAACTTGACGACACCTACACCGTCGAAGACGGCGACACCAAGACCTTCACGGTCACGGCCGACATCGGTGGTGAACCGAACGATGTTATCTTGACCGCTCTTGAGGAAACGTCTGACCTCATGGCGATCGGTGGTGACTTCGGCTTCGGTATGCGCGTGATCAACAACATGGCTGACACCGGTGATGCCTGTGCTTCGTCCGCTGACGAATGTTCGTACGCTGAGATCATCGGTGGCAAATTGACCGTTGCCTTCAATGGTCCTTCAGCCACGACCGATCTTTCGATCGGTGGCGACAACCAGTCGATCTTCGACTTCACTATCACCTCCCAGAACTGGACACAGGTGAACGAATTCGAATTCGACATTGATGGTACGAACTTGTGTGATGGCAACGACGACTCGAACTTCACCAGCTTCACCGTGGTTGATGAAGACGGAAGGACCGTTGCTGGTCCAGAAGAATTCGCAACCTGTGTGGACGGCGGAGCAACCGACACGGCCAATAGTCTCACCTTCTCAGATGAAATTATCTTTGAAGCTGGTGACAGCATTGACTTCTCCCTCGTCGTTGATATCGAAGACACGGGTGACGCCGCTCCAGGCGAAACGATCCAAGCCACCCTCGATATGAGCACGATCGAAGCCGAGGATGCCGACAACAACGACTTAGTCGCTGGTGATGACATCGTTCCTACCGCCGATTTGGCCGGTTGGGATCTCGAACTCGATGATTCTTCTCTTGAAGTGACCCTCGCGGGCACCCCAACGAGCAAGACCGTCGTGACCGCTTCCCAGAACGTGGAGTTTGTTGGCTTCAGCTTTGAAGCTGGCAACGCTTCCGACATTACCGTCACCGATGTGACCTTCGACGTCCTTGTTGAAGACACCTCAGGCGGTAACGTCTTCTTGGCTGGTGATGCAGCTCCGGACTTCGAAGTTCAGGACTTCATCAACTCTTGCTCCATCTACGACCTTGCTGGAGCGTTGATCGATGGACCGGAATCTCTCGAAACGACTGGGGAACTTATCTTCTCTGGTTTCGACTGGACGATCGCGGCAGGTGATGGCGACAAGATGATCGTCAAGTGTAACCTCGCGAACGTCGCGCTCGACGGAGGTAACGATGACGACTACGCCATCTCCCTCATCGACCACACCGCGGAAGATGAAGAAGGCGACACCGTCACCGACTCTGCTGTGGCCGAAAACAACGATGACGACGGCGACCAGCCAGATGTTATCGTCACGGTCACGGATGCTGGTACGCTTACCGCTACCCTCGCGTCTGACTCACCAAACTCGATGATTATCGTCGGCAGTGCCGAAGGCACGACGGTTGCAAAATACCGCTTCAGCGCTTCGACGGAATCATTCACGGTCAGTGAGCTCACCTTGACGGATCTTTCTGCCGACGACGTTGCAGATTCCGTAGAGATTAGCTACGCGAACGCGGCCGGTACGACCAAGACCAAGACTCGATCGTTGACAAGCGATACTGTGACCTTCAGCAACTTGGACTTCTACGTCCCAGCTGACGGCACGGCCAACTTGACGGTCAGCATTGACGCCGCCGCTGTGTCATCGACCGTTGGTAACTCGGGCAACACGATCCAGATTGCTCTTGAAGGGGATGCTGCAGATATCGAAGCTGTTGGTGTCTCTTCCGGAACGATCGTGGACGAATTGACCGGTGGGGACGTTGATGCCAACGTTATGGAGCTCCGCAAGACCAAGCCGACGTTGTCGCTTGCCTCTGGTAGCCCATCCGGCGCTGGTGCCCCAGGCCTCGACGAAGTGTTCCGCTTCAACGTGGCTGCTGATTCACATGGCTATGTCGAAATCGAAGAACTTATCTTCAAGTTCACCTCGACCGACAACGCCGCCGTTGCTACTCTGTGGAACGAATGTGATGACGCTACGATCACAACCGCCGACTTCTCACTCTACAATACCGATGACCTCGGTACTGAACTTGAGGGAGCTGACGCGGACTGGACCTTCTTCGACGCCGCAGCCGATGACTGTGATGCAGGCGAACCGATCGTCTACATCGAGCTCGACTTGAACGGCGGAGATGAAATTCAGGTTGATGCAGGTTCGACCGAAACCTTTGCCCTCTACTTCGACAGCACCGGTGCTGCCTCAGGGGACAACGGCGACTCGATCCGCTTCGACTTGCCACGTGACACGGAATTGGAAACACTCGCGGTCGCTGATACGATCACGACCATGATCTGGAACGACGACACGGCAGGAGCTTCGGCTCAGGCAGACTTCGTCAAGACCCTTCCAGTCACGGGTGGTACAATCGTGTACTAACCACTGGCGTAGTGGATAGGCGGGGCCACCGTGCCCCGCCTTCCACCGACCGTTTAACCTAGATACAACGATCTGGATAACAGACTTTCGGCTTTGCCGACGTCTGTCATTCCTCCCATCTCCGGCGCGGTCTTCGGATCACTCTGGTCCGTGGGCGGAAAACAACAGGTGATACACCATTTTTCCTTCGGGTAAAATCGTCACTGCACCTCTAAAAAGACGGCCTTGTGCCGTCTTTTTGGTTCTGATATCGTGATGGCACTATGAACAATAAATTGATGATCGCTGTTGTCGTGATTTTGCTCGCCGGTGCCGGAGTCTATCTCGCCCTGACGCTCAATGATTCCTTCGAGATCGCTGACCATTACGAAGGCCTAACGACCGAAGTAGAACGCGAAGGACTGACTGCAGAAAAGAGAGCGGAGCACGAAGCCGACGTTGCGCGTCTAACGCAAGAGATCATCGATACGGACGCCACGGGCGCCTATAACCTGCATCTGTATTTTGAGCGCGCCTATCATCTTTCTCGTCTCGGTCACTTGCGCGCGGCGTTCGAAGATTATCTCGTTGTTTCGCAAGGGGACCCGGGGAACGAAACGGCCTGGAACAATATGGCTGAGTTGATGATCGATATGGGCGATCCGATCGCGGCGGAAGGGTATTTTCTGAAAGCGATCGAAGCCTATCCGGCTGACTCCACCTACAACCAACTGTACAACTACTACATGGAGTATCGAACAGAAGATCGGATGGATCTGATCGGCCCGCTGTTGCAAAATCAGATCGCGGAGAACGGGGGTTCTGTCCCAGCTTACGTTCATCTCGCGGAGTGGTATTTGGCGCAAGGGAATAAAGAGAAGGCGCTCGAATATTACCGTCAGGCGATCTTACTCGATCCAGACAACGAGGCCTTAAACGATGAGATGCGCGCGGTGGTTGAGAGCTAAGTTAGGATGTCACCGGCGGAGGTTCGAGCTGACGAGTTCTCTTTTCGCGCGCAGCCCTTAAACCGTCCGCAAGGGGTCGAGCACGAAAAGCGTGTCAGCGAGACCGAGTACGGTGACATCCATATGTGCTACAATATCCGGGTATGAAAGCTCGGATATTGTTTTTGTTACTTTTTTTGCTGGCGACGACGGCCATGCCGGTGTCTGCTCGTGTCCCTGATGACGAGTACTTACATGAGCAGTGGTACTTTTCACATATCGGCGCGCTGGATGCTTGGGATGTGACGGTCGGAAGCCGTGATGTGGTGGTGGCGGTCATCGATGCCGGTGTAGACATTGATCATCCTGACTTGGAAGATCAGATCTGGACCAATGCGGGCGAGATCGCCGGTGACGGTTTGGATAATGATGCGAATGGATTCATCGATGATCTTCACGGCTGGGATTTTGTCGGCAATGACAGTAGTCCGATTCCTGACAGCACCAACGGTTTTGATCCGGATGCGATGAATCACGGTTCGCTCGTTGCCGGGGTGATCGGAGCCGAAGCCGACAACAATGAAGGGGTTGCCGGGGTCGCTTGGCGCGTGCGAATCATGCCGATTCGTATTTTGGACGGGCAAGGCAGTGGGGACACAACTGCCGCGACGAATGCCGTTCAGTATGCCATCGACAACGGGGCAGACGTTATTAATTTAAGCTTCACCGGGTTTATTTTCGATCAGGATCTGGAAGACGCTCTGCGCACCGCTTATCGACGCGGCATTTTTACGGTCGCGGCTCTTGGAAACGATGACGAGAATTTGAATGCGGGGCAAGTGTTCCCCGCCTGCATCATGAGCCCGATTGAAGATTGGGTTTTTGGAGTCGCTGCACTTGATGAAGGAGACACCAAGTCCGACTTTTCCAATTATGGCTCCGGATGTACGGACATGAGTGCTCCAGGGGAGTTTATTTTCGGAACGCTGAATTACGATCTGGACGAAGAGGCATTTTTGGAACCGTACGACGGGTATTACGCCGGAACGTCCGTTGCCGCGCCGATGGTGAGCGGGGCGGCGGTTTTACTCAAGGCGGCGTTCCCAACAATTTCTGTGCCGCAGATGCAGTTGGCGCTCAAGCTGGGGGCTGATCCGGTTGTCACTCGCGGAACGTACTATCATGGGGAGCTCGGTCCAGGGCGATTAAATGTCGCCAAGGCGCTGCAGGTAGCCGAGGCACTCCTCGGATCTGCCGCGACCACAGGGTCGTCTGATCCCGAGAGCGGTCCGCAGTCGATCGTGCTCGGGAGTGCTGCTGGTGCGCCACCGGTCGTTCGTGTGTATGGCGCGGACGGCGTGCAAGCATCTGAGTTTTTTGCTTATGCCGAATCGTTTTTGGGTGGAGTTCGGGTAGCGACCGGTGACCTCACAGGCGATGGGGTTCAAGAGATCGTCACCGGTGCCGGGGTGGGTGGCGGCCCACAGGTGAGAATTTTTGATCTGAACGGAGCGGTGATCGGCCAATTCTTTGCCTTTGATGCGTCACTCCGTGGCGGGGTCGAAGTTGCCGTCGCCGATGGAAGGATCGTCGTTTCCGATCCTTCGGGGAGTTCAGCAGAAATTCGAACGTATGACCGAACAGGGGCGTTGCTCGCACGTTTTGTTCCGTTTACTACGTCTGTTCTGGGTCTATCGCTTGCCACGGGTGACGTAGATGGTGATGGGGTTGCGGAGATTATTGCGGCCACAGGGGCTGGAGAAGCACCACGGGTGCGTGTGTATGAATCGACAGGAACGCTGCGCACCGAGTTTTTTGCCTACGCCGAATTATTTTTGGGTGGAGTACATGTTGCAGTCGGGGACGTGGACGGTGATGGCGTGGCAGAGATCGTCACCGGTCCGCGAAATGGCGGTGGTCCGCAAGTGCGGATCTTCGACCAAAACGGCCAACCGGAAGGCCAGTTTTTCGCTTTTGATTCCGCAGATCGATTGGGAGTACAGGTGAGTGTCGTGGACACCAACGGTGACGGCACCGCTGAAATCGTCGCTACAGAAGGGCGTGGCGGGTCATCCGTCGTAAGTATCTTTGATCGTTACGGCAACGTTGGCGCGACGTTTTTAGCGGTGAGCGATGCGTTGTCGATTTAGTCCTTTCCGCGTACAATACAGGCAGTATGCCGAACGAAAAGAAAAATATTTTGGTGACCGGCGGAGCGGGATTTATCGGTTCACATCTGTGCGAGCGCTTGCTGGATGGGGGAAATCGCGTGATTTGCATTGATAATTTTTCCACCAGCCATGAGCAGAACATCAATCAACTTTTGCAGCACCCAGATTTTCAGTTCCTACGCCTTGATGTCAATGAGCCGATCGATCTGGAGAAGTTCCCTGAACTCGATGGGTTCAAAATTAAGTTCGCCGGGATTCAGGAAATTTATCACTTGGCCTGTCCGACGACGATCAAAAAGTTCGATCAGTTCAAGATGCAGACGTTGCTTTCCAATTCGGTTGGCAATCAACACATTCTTGATGTAGCCGTTCGCTATAAGGCAAAAGTACTTCTTTCGTCGAGCGCGGTTGTCTATGGCCCGCGTCGGGAAGGGGTTAAGATGTTCCGTGAAGATTCGGAAGGGATCCTTGATCATCTTTCTCCGCGTGCCTGCTACGATGAAGGTCGACGTTTTTCCGAAACGATGTTTGAAACGTACGCCCAGGTCCATGGGATCGAAGTGAAGATCGCCCGTATCTTCCGCACCTACGGCCCGCGTATGCCGCTGTTTGATGGCCATCTGATCCCAGATTTTGTCTTGAACGCGATCGACGGCAAGGATTTGGTGATTTACGGCGATGAGAAGTTCTCCACGTCGTTAGTGTACGTTACAGATGTGGTTGATGGGCTGGTGCGGCTGATGGGCACAGGAAAAGAGGTCAAGATCGTCAACCTGGGGAGCGATGTCGACCTGCCGATCGCAGACGTTGCAAAAAAGGTGATCGAAATGGTAGGGTCAACGTCAGCGGTCAAATTTGAAGCCCCGCTCGTTTTCCTGACTTCGCTCGGGTTGCCAGACATTACCCAGGCCAAAGAAGCGCTCGGCTGGCTGCCACTGGTGCGCCTCGAAGACGGGCTGCGCAAAACGATTGAATACGTCAAAGCCAATAAAATTTTGCTCACGTCGCTGTGAAGATTGTCGCCGTTGTCCCTGCGTATAACGAAGAATCCCGCATCGAGGCCACGATCCACGATGCGGCGTCTTTTGTTGATGCGATTGTTGTCGTCGATGACTGCTCACGCGATGCCACTTCGACCCGTGCTCACGCGGCTGGGGCCTACGTCTTGCGTCACGTCATCAACCGCGGCCAGGGGGCGGCGCTACAAACGGGGATGGATTTCGCTGTGCAGAATCTTGGTGCTGACATCGTCGTTCACTTCGATGCGGACGGGCAGATGCAGGGGAGCGAAATTCCGATGATGGTTGAGCCGATTGTCCACGGAGAAGTGGAGGTAACGCTCGGTTCGCGATTTCTTGGTACGGCGAAAAATATTCCGTTCGCTCGTAAGATGATGCTTAAAGCAGCGATCGTCTTCACCTTCATCACCTCTGGTCTGTGGTTGACCGACACTCACAACGGATTCCGTGCGCTTTCCAAAAAGGCGGTACAAGCGATTCGGCTTCAGCAGGATCGCATGGCTCATGCTTCCGAGATTTTAGAATTGATCAGAAAAAAACATCTTCGCTATCGAGAAATTCCCGTGACGATTCGCTACACTGACGATACGTTAAAAAAAGGTCAGTCGTCATCGGCGGCGTTTTCGCTCGCCAGTAATATCGTGAAAGATAAGTTTTTGAAATAAGTATGCTATTTAGAATTCTTTTGATTATCGCTGCATCGGCATTCTTTTTGCGGATTTTCGGACAATATCGGACAAAGAAAGTGAGCTTCAGCTGGCTTTCTGTGTGCACGCTTTTTTCTGCGGCTGTCGTGGTTGTGGTTCTGAATCCAGGTATCACGGATTTTCTTGCAAATATCGCTGGGGTCGGCCGTGGTGCAGATTTGGTTGTCTATTCATCCCTTGTGATTCTGTTTATTGCCACTCTTTCTCATACGATCGCTCTTGAGAAGTCCCGAGAGGAGCTTACGGAGTTAGTACGCAAACTCGCCATTGATAACGCCAAGGAACCGGAACCAAAGAAGTAGTATGAAGATCGCGATGCTGACACCGGTGGTGCCGCCTTACAAAAGCGGGATCACGACCGCGGTGATGGAATATGCGACGCGTTTGCGCGAGCGCGGTCATGCGGTTGATGTCATCGGCCCGACGTTCAAAGTGATGAACGCCGGACTTTTTTTCCCGCTGTGGCGACTGAAGGCGTACGACGTCGTTCACCTGCACTATCCCTTTTACGGCACAGCAGAGCTGGTGGCGATTGCAAAAAAGCTCAGGTGGATCAATCGTCTCGTCATCACGTTTCACATGGATGCCGTTGCACCAGGGTTTAAGGGCATGATCTTTGATTGGCATCGCAAGCTGCTTCAGCCTTGGATTCTCCGCACGGCAGACGTGATTCTCGTCAGCTCGAAAGATTATGCATCGAACTGCTCGTTGCGTACGATGCAGGCCCTCCCGTTGCACGAGCTTCCATTCGGTGTCGACACGGATCGATTCACTCCAGCTGAGCACACTGAGCGTGTTGATCAAGCTCCAAAGATGATTTTTGTTGGCGGCCTCGACTCTGCGCACATCTTCAAAGGATTGCCTGTTTTACTCGAGGCGTTACCGCTCATTAAAAATCCGTGGCGATTAACGATCGTTGGCGATGGGAATCTTCGGGCGAGCTTTGAGGCCACGGCACAAGCGCTCGGTGGTCGTCAGAACGTGGAGTTTGTCGGTGCCGTCAGTCCCGAGGCCCTTCCGGAATACTATCGCGGCGCAGATATTCATCTTTTTCCTTCCACGTCTCGGGCGGAGGCGTTTGGGCTCGTCGCTCTCGAAGCCGCTGCAAGCGGAATCCCGACTATTGCCTCGGACTTGCCGGGGGTTCGGACGGTTGTGAAGGACGAAGTGACTGGTTTGCTCGTCCCGCCTGGCGATGCGCAAGCGTTGGCGACCGCGATCGATCGGCTGTTGAACGATCGTGCCCTTCGTGAGAAACTGGGTCGGTCAGCACGGGAGCGTTGTCTTTCTGTATATGCGTGGGATGGTATTATTGATCGGATTCTTGAGGTTTATAAAGAAAGAGGTTAGAGGTAAAAGGAAAGAAGAGGTGCTATGAAGATTGCCATTGTGACGAATTTATATCCTCCCTACGCGCGCGGTGGGGCGGAGGTCGTCATTACTCGGACGGTGACCGAGTTGTTGGCCCGCGGCCATGAAGTGATCGTGGTCACCAGCAAACCGTTCGGCGGATTTTCGACGTTAACGCCCAAGCTTGAGACGACGGCGACCGAACAGGTCTACCGATTTTTTCCGTTGAACGTCTATCACTCGCTGCGCGACAACAGACACCCAGCGCTCGTCCGCCTCTGCTGGCATCTGATCGACATGTTCAATCCGCTCAACGGGTATTTTGTACGCCAGGTGATGAAGCACGAGCGTCCGGACGTTATTTGGACACATAATCTAAAAGGGATCGGCTTGACGATCCCGTTGTTTCTCCGCGGTCTTGGCATCCCCCACGTCCATCAGGTGCACGACGTACAACTGTCGGTTCCCAGTGGGTTGATTATCGCCGGACGGGAAAAAGGCGCTTGCTGCATGCGCATCGGCCGTTGGATCTACACCCAGATCTGTCGCCTCCTGTTCGACTCGCCGACGCTGGTCATCTCTCCGTCCAAGTTTTTGAAAGAATTTTACGAGGCGCGCGGGTTTTTTTGCCACAGCGAAGTAACGGTCATGCCCAATCCCGCTCCGATTATGGCGTCAATCGAACGGACCGTGCGTCAAAACGGGCCCCTGCGTCTGCTCTTTGTCGGTCAGCTCGAAGAGCACAAAGGGATCCGCTTTTTGATGGACGGACTTGAAAAGCTGGAGATTCCCTGGGAGCTGTCGATCGCTGGCGAAGGGTCGATCGGCAAATGGGTGAAGGATAAGGCTCGCCAGGACAAGCGCACTATTTACGTCGGCTACCTGGCGATGACCCAGTTGATCAAGCTGTTCGAGATGGCGGACGCCCTAGTCGTCCCGTCCTTGTGTTATGAAAATTCACCGACCGTCATATACGAAGCGCTTGAGGCCGGTCTGCCTGTTGTTGCCTCTGACATCGGCGGGGTGGCCGAGTTGATTCAGGAAGGGGTCAACGGGTACCTATTTGCCGCTGGCGAGCGGGAGGATCTGCTTTCGACGTTACGCACGCTTGACGCTCAAAAAGAGCGACTTTGGGCGAATTCTGGCGCTGTTCGCGCAACGATTGCCCCGTACGCTATGCATCGTTACGTGGATGATCTCACCGAGCTTTTTGAGGGATTACGCCGTGTTGCCTAGATTGTACTGTTGTTTTGGGTCTTTTAGTGCTACCATTTTCTTAAATTCCACAATATTTTTCTATGGCCGACGACATGCAAGAAGAGATGCGCGGGTTCGGACAGTACATGGCCCAGTTGCTCGTAGCCTCGAATCTGTCCGATGAGCAAAAGGAGGCGTGGGCCGGGCTCGTTCCGCATATGGCTCTGGATCAGATGCTCAAGTTCGCTACGGTCTTGGAACGGTATGTGGAGCAGTCGGCGATGCCGGAACTTGCTGAACTTCGCGTCAAGCTCGAAGCGTTGAGGGTAGAATATGATGCCAAGATGGCAATGATTAACCTCCAGGCACAGTCGGGCCTCGCGGAGGTGCTAGAAGAAGTAAAAGCAGCCGAAGCAACGGCGTAAGGAATATCTATGAACAGAGAAAATCCAGCAGAGATATTTGCAGTAGAGCTCGGTCAGGCGGAAACGGCGATCCAAAGTCATCGCGCTGACCTGCTGAGATCTCGCGATTGGAGTGCGCCAAAACCGGAACGTGAAGCGCTTGTTGACGCCTTTATTAAGGGCGACATTACCGCTGACGCCTTAAAGGCAAAGTTTAAACCAGGGAAGGTTGATAAGGTTGCTTCGCATATCACCATGATTGAAGTTGCCAGGACAGAGAAAGAACGGATTATGTCCGGGGGGTTGCCCGCTCCGACGAAAGCCGAGGCCGCTCCGACCGCTCCTCCTGAACCTGCCGAGGCAGAAGCAGCACCTAGTATTGTTGAGGAAAAATCTGCGGCCGACACAAAAATTGATGCCATGGTCGCGGACGACGACTTCTTCCGTAAAAATACTTCGCCGGACGACCGCAGGGCAGCTATCGACGATGCGCTTCAACAGATGAGATCCGGTACAAAGGCGAAGCATCTCTCTTTGGCTGAAAGTGTTTTGGCAGGGAAACCTCGTCTCGAATTTCTTCGTCGTCTGCAATCGATCGTTGATCTAGAAAAGCCCTCTCCAGATACAGCGACCAAAGCTCCTGATGCCGCTACGAAGGCAAAAAGCTCTGCCCCACCCACCCTTGATACCGATCCTGGCGCGGCCAGGGCTACCGGTTCAGTGGATAAAGTTGCTGAGTCGGGCGCGGCCAAAGATCAACTCCTTGGGCGCTTAGCCACGGCTACGGCAGACGAACTCACTGCGATAGAGAGTGCGTTTTCCGAGCTTGTTAACAAAGGCGAATTAATTGGTACGGATGCGCGTGAAGTGACGAAAGCGATCGGGGCACGGAAAGATGCGTTAAAACTGACGGTAGAGTCCGGGGCCGATCAGATCAAACGCATATTAAGCGATCTTGGTGCGGCTAAGAATTTTGCAGATCTTTTGGCTATTGAAACGAAATTGGTTGAATTGGCTGGTCGTGTGCTTATTTCAGACGATGAAAAAACGGCAGCGGCGGACCAGATTGATGCTCGATGGGGAGAGTTAGTTACACCGGTTATAACGGGCATTCACGACCGTATTGACAAGGCAAAAACACCAGATGAGGCCAGAGCCGTTTTGGTTGACATCGCCCGATTGCAGCCAGAGTGGAACGTTGCTGATGCCCCTGTTGCCCAGCTCGAAGGTGAGGTTGCAACAAAGATAGCTGAGCTTGATGCAGAGCTTGCGCGCTCGGGAGAAGTTGCTTCGCGAGGTGTGGCAGACGCGCTTCTGGCCAAAGTGGCGGCAGCTCCCGATCAGGCGGCTTTAGATTTGGTTAATCAAGAATTTGCTGACGCGATTAGTGCTGGGACGTTGACCAAAGATCATGCTGATGAAGTCTCGAGTGCCTCGGCGCTTCTTGAAAGACGATTTTCAGCGGTTCCGCCTACAGCGGAGCAGGTCAAAGCCCAAGATGCCTTTATGATGGGGATCGGGGTTGCCACAGATGAACATCGTCTCGATGAGCTGACGACGCTTGTCACTCAGGCCGAAGTTGACGGAAAAATTACGTATGCTCAACTCGGTGAGCTGAATGCGGCCATTGCTGAGCGTCGTGCGGATCTTGCAGACCTGGCTGCGTGGACGGCGACGCCTCCTGAGAAACTCGGTTTGTTGGCACGGGTCAAAGGCTGGTTTGGAGGCAAAAAGCCAGAAGCCGCGCCGGCCGCACCTGTACCTCCGGGTTTTGAGTCCAAGAGTTTCCTGTCAGAATCAGTGGACGTCATCAAAGAGATGGACAAGCGTTTTTCTGCCTACGTTCGTGGGGAGCTCACCGAGTCAGAGCAAAAGGAACTAGCCCAAAACGTTAACTGGGCGCGCGGACGCAAAGTGCTTGAAGTTGCCGGAACGATTTTTGGTGCACGAGCGATGACTGAGGGTACTCGCGCATATTTCACTCAAAAGGAGCTCGATCGTTTGCTTGAATCAGCAAAGCAAAAAGAGGGGAGGTCCCTGGATGAACGGATCGATGCCGCAAAGGCTGCTGTCAGCGGATCTAAGTATTTGACTGACACCAAGAAAGCTGAATTGTCGGCAAAGTTGGAGGGGATCATGGGGAATCTCGTCCTTTCCAATCGCGAGTATGATAGGCGCGTAGAGGCGATTCTCGACGAGGCTCTAGAACGGACAAAGCGAGATATCTCCATGCGCAAAGAGGCGGCGAACACGATCCTCTTCCTCGGGACGTTGGGGGTGTCTGGCGCGGCGCGTTCAGTTTCGTTTAGCGTCGGGCAGTTCTGGGATCGTTATCAACAGATTCAGTACGAGCGCACGGCCAAGGGCGAATTCGACAATGCAACTGCGACACGGATGGCAAAAGATGCCGGCGAGTCATTTACTCGTGGCTTCAAAGAACTTAAGACTCTCTGGGCACAAGGCAAGCTCGGCAAGGCCGCTGTCGTTGGAACAGGATTGAAATATGTCAGCTTAGGTGTGATCAGTGCTGATCGCATCTCCGATTTGGTCGCGAGTTTTGCAGAATCTGGTCATTCGCCGTCGGCGGCAGATCTTGCCAAGGCGTTCGAGGGTGCCGAGCCGAGCGGCGCGGAAAGCGCCGCACATCCTGATGCTCCAGCACCTGCTCTGTCCAGCGATCTTGAAGCGCCACCGGCAGGAACAGAGGCTCCGCCGCTTGAGCCGCCAGTTCCGGTTGAGTCCGCCGCGCCGCCAGCCGCAGAGGCGCCAGCCGAAGCTGCTGCCACTGCCGCCCCTGCCGACTCAGGCGAAGCTGTTGTCGCCGCCACAGTAGAACAAGGCGGAAGTGCAACGGTGACGGACACGGAATTGAACGTCAATCTTAAAGGCGGGGAGACCGTTGCTCTTGCGAAGTCAGAAGTATTGCGTGTTGTTTCAGAAGTTAAAGGTGGGGACGGTATTACGACCGTTCTGACCCGTCAGATTGAACAGCTCGACAGCGCTCAGCTTCAAGCAATGGGATTCAAAGGTGACTTAAACAACCAAGGTGCGGTCCATCTGTTTGCCATGAAAAAGGCGTTTGAAATCGCTGATGCAAACGGGATGTCAGACGCTTGGTTGAATAAGGGATCGGTTGAAAATGCCGCGGTCGTGTTGACGAAGGCAGATGGGGAGTATCACGTGCGTTTTATTGACCTGAAAGATGGGAGCGTCCTTTCGCCGGAAGAATCGTCACGATTCTTGATGAAGCCGATTGAGGGGGAGCCAGAGGCCGTTGCAGCCCCAGGAGCGACGGGAGAATCGACAACGGTGACCGGAGGGGGTGCAGATGCTTCATCGCTTGGCGCCAGTGAAGGGGGTGCACCACTGGCTCAGACCGATTCCGGAGAGCCAATGACACAAGCGGAATTTGACGCACAACAAGCGGAACGTATCGCCACATGGAACGAGATCGCTTCCAAACCTGTGGAATTTATCCCTGGAACGCGTGAAGTGCCGATCGCCCCTGGAAGTCCGTGGATGAAGATCGAAGAGGATCCTTGGGCTGGTACGTACAGAGAAGTTCCTGCAACCGCCGAAGCTGCGGCGATCACTGAGGTTTCTAGAGAGGCAGAAGGGGCGATCGATTTCCCGGCAGATAAGTACACGCCAGAACAAGAAGCGATGCTGTTGGCCGAAGCATCATCCCGCGAGCGGGAAGTTGCGGCACTACGTGCGACCTTGCACAACTTCGAGGGGCGCACGGTTCTTGATCAGAGCGCGGGAGATGGGCGGTTTGTACGCCAAGTTTCCAAACTGATCGCAACACGAGAAAAAGAACTGGCGGGGATGATGCGTGCGGTGGAAGACCCGGTAAGGTCTTATGCCCCAAATCCGAACGTTTTAGGGCACGACACCCCTGAAAGGATCGTTTCGATCGCTATTCAGGACGTTGAAAATAATGTCAAGATCCCGGCAGAGAGTGCCGCGGACTGGGCAGCGACCAAAGCGGCGATGCAG
Organism: uncultured Parcubacteria group bacterium; assembly: GCA_947084965.1. GTDB lineage: Bacteria > Patescibacteriota > Patescibacteriia > UBA9934 > CAMTUG01 > CAMTUG01. The sequence continues at coordinate 74,733 of CAMTUG010000004.1, read as the reverse complement.
GCGACGGCTAGACGCTAGATCTTCCCAAGAAATAGGCCCCCTGTTATACTAATCCCCAGAATCATTAACGTTTACTCGTATGGCAAAGATGACCAAGTCCCAGATGCTCCAGTCGCTCGCGGAAAAGACCGGTATGACCAAGAAGCAGGTCGGCGAATTTATGGACGCCCTTGTTGAAATGGCTTATAAAGAGGTCAAAGGAAGCGGGGAATTCGTCGTTGCTGGCATCGGTAAGCTCGTCAAAGTGCACCGTGCCGCACGCCAGGGCCGCAATCCAGCGACCGGCGAAACGATCCAGATCCCAGCCAAGACGGTCGTCAAGTTCCGTGTTGCCAAAGCGGCAAAGGACGCTGTCCTTTAATCGACAAGCAAAGGGGAACGGGGCTATGTGCTCCGTTCCTTTTGTTTTGATACACTATGCCTATGAACGTTCTTGGCACGACCACTCGGCAAGCGATCCTTCTTGTTCTGCTCTTTCTCGTTGGAGCAACGATTTTTGGCGTTCTGGTCGCGCGGGAGGGGGTCGACACGGTACTTTCGACGATCATCGGATTCGGGCTTCTTCCGTTTTGTGGATTCGTGACGATTTCTCTCGTGAACTTCGCTTTGTACACCTATCGTTGGCAATACATTGTGAACGACGGCCAGCCCAAGTCGCAGCGGATCGGATTCTGGCGGCTGTACATGCACCGTATGTCTGGCTTTGCTGGGGTGAATCTTTTGCCACTTTCTTTTGTTGGGAGTGAGCCGATTCGGGTGGCGCTTCTTGCCAAAGACGGCGTGTCAACGGATCGAGCCACAAGCTCAGTGATCATTGATATCGCATTTGAATTGGTGGCATTTATTCTCTTTGTTGGCCTTGGGGTTGTTCTGGCGGTGACTGAAGGGGTTGCCCTTGGAAATTTAAAGCTTCTCGCGATCGTGATGCTCGGCAGCATCGCCCTCATCATGGCGGCGTTTTATTACGCCACGGTGACGGGTAAAGGATTTTTTGGCACGGCGATTCGTGTTTTGCGCCTTGATCGCATTAAGCGTCTGCAGAAGTTCGACCATTGGATTCTGAGCATGGAAGGGGAGATGACCAAGTTCATGGGAAAGAAACCGCTGATCCTTATCTGGCTTCTTTTCCTTTCGCTCGTGATGACCTCGTTTAAAGCGGTCGAACAATTATTCATCGCTCATTTCCTCGGGGTGGATATTACCTTTGGTCAGGCGTTCCTGACAGCAACGATCCCTGGGCTCGCCCTGCTGATCCCGGTTCCGTCTGGGCTTGGGTTCCTAGAAGCAGGGAATACGGCGATCTTTGCTTTGCTTGGTATTCCGATTAATGCCGTTGCCCTTGTCCTCATTATCCGTTTGCGTGATGCGTTGTTCGTCACGGCCGGTATCGTCCACGGCGGGCGGGAATTACTCCAAGTGGCTAAAAAGCGCCTGATTGACGTGAAAACAGGTCCAGCCGTTGACAAAAAGGGTTGATCGTGTTACACTGTGGCCATAATTCACCGGGTACCTAAGCCACCGATCGACGATTTCCTCGTTCGATGCCGGAGCCAAAGACCCTATTACCGAACTATGGACAACGGAAATCGTCTGTTCATCGGGAACCTCTCATTCGGCGCAACCGAGGACATGGTCCGCGACCACTTTGCTGGCGTTGGATCCGTGACCGACGTGTACGTCCCAATGAAGAAGGGTTTCGGGTTCGTCACTTTTTCGACCGCCGAAGAAGCTCAGAAAGCAATTTCTGAACTCGATGGCACCGAAATCGATGGACGCCCGATCCACCTCGATGTCGCCCGCCCGAAAGCTCCTCGCGAGTAATCGAGCCGGCACCAAAAACTCCTGCTACGGCAGGAGTTTTTGTTTATGGTAAAATACTGGCATCAAACATTTAGAATCTATGCCAGAAACATTCACTGGGTTTTCAGAAGTTCGCGAGGTGGGTGAGGGGGCAAAGCTTCTTCATGAGCTAGAAAGGTCCGGGGATTTTGTTTTTCACGGATCCGACAAACCCGACATTCCTGAACTTGTACCTTTTCAAGGCACTACTTGGGTAGATGATGTTAAGCAGAACGACGGTCCTCCGGCTGTCGCGACAACACCATATGCAGATATGGCGATTTTTCATGCCTTGGTACGTGATGACTCGCATAGTTTCGGCCAAGCGAACGATGGGACGCTCCAGATGTCAGCAACACAATTGGCGCTGGATTCGGTAAAGGGGCGGACGGCATACGTGTACGTCTTTCCAAAATCTGCATTTGTACCGCGCCATGGAAACGATCACGACTTTGAATGGCGCTCGGAGGTGAATCAAAAACCGGCCCAAGTCGTGCCTGTTAATGATCGTGATTTGCCCAAAAGTATAAATATCCTCCCTCCAGAATAGGTCGAACATGACATGAGTTAACACAGTATCTGAAGAGCATGGCCGAGCATCGCCACAGCATTAAAACCCCGATCGCCCATGTCATTGACGTTGACATGGGGTATGGACATTCCCGCGCGGCTTACGCACTTAAGGACCTTTCTGGTGGAGTTGTAACTACGAGTAACAATTATCCTGGAATTCCAGCGTCGGATCGCAAAACCTGGAAGGAGATGCGCGAACTGTACGAAGCGATGTCGCGTCTGCACACGACCCCGATCGTCGGGGGTATTTTATTTGCGCCGATCGCCAAGATTGAAGAGATCCCCAAGTTTTATCCGCGCCGTGATCTGTCCAAAGCAAACTTTGCTTTGCGCCAGGCATATCGGATGATTCATAATGGGCTTGGCAAGCACCTGGTGCGCACCCTTGAAGTCAACCCGCTTCCGGTCATTTGTACGCATCCTGTCCCGGCCTTTGCTATGGAGGTGCATGGCTATCCCGGTGACATCTGGTGCGTGCCAACAGATGCAGACGTTGCCCGTGCTTGGGTGCCGATGGACTCCAAACAGTCACGCATAAAGTACTTGTGCGCCAACGGTCGGTTGATGGAGCGGCTGGCGCTCTACGGTGTCCGTGAGAATCAACTGCATCTCACCGGTTTTCCGCTTCCCAAAGAGTTGATCGGCGGGGAACGAAGCACGGTGATTCGTCATGATCTCCTCGCGCGTTTGTGCAACCTGGATCCAAACGAACTCTTTCTTGATCGTCATAGGAAAACGATCGCCGCGACGCTCGGTGCCTCAGCTTGTTCCTATCGCAAATCGCATATTCTCACAATCTTGTATGCCGTTGGCGGCGCCGGCGCTCAACGTGGCGTCGGGCGTGAGATTTTAAAGAGCATGGCAATGCGATTGAAGCGTGGAGAGGTGAAGATCCGATTATCTGCCGGGACGCGCTCGGACGTTCTGCGTTATTATCAACAGACGCTCAAAGAGTTGAATATCAAACATGGGGTCGAGTTTATTTTTAGTCACGATCGTGCGGAGTATTTTGCTCAGTTTAATCACGCCCTGCACGACACAGATATTTTATGGACTAAGCCGAGCGAACTGGCATTTTACACGGCCCTCGGCTTGCCGATCATCATGAGCAATCCGCTCGGAGTACAGGAGCAATTTAACGCCACTTGGCTCAAGTACGTTGGCGGTGGGGTGATGCAAGATGATGTGCGCTATGCTAACGAATGGATCTTTGATTGGATCGCTTCCGGCGGCCTGGCACGGGCAGCCTGGAACGGGCTCGTCGAAGCGCCGACCCACGGGACGTACCGCATCGAAGATCTTCTGCTTGGCCGGGAAACGTCGCTCGTGCAGTTACCCAGCATCGTGTAAAATATCAGACATCTCAAAATATTATGGCTTATCATCACCAACAGCATCACCGAAAGATGGCGCACGTGATCGACGTCAACATGGGATACGGCCACGCCCGTGCCGCCTATGCGATTCGCGATCTGGCTGGCCACGACATTGTCACGGCGAACGATTATCGTGGAATCCCCACGTCGGACCGAAAGTTTTGGGAGGAAGGCCGCAAGATTTACGAAGCCATTTCGCGTTTGAAACCGATTCCGATCATCGGGGACTTGATGTTCGGCATCATGGATGAATTTCAAGAGATCCCGCCGTTTTATCCGCGGCGTGACTTATCCAAACCGTCGTTGCAATTGCGGCAGGTGTACCGGATGATCAAAAAAGGATGGGGGAAGCACCTGATTGAGAAGTTGCGCGAAGATCCGTTGCCGATCGTCACGACCTTTTTTACGGTCGCGTTCATGGCTGACTACTACGGCTACCCAGGTGAGATTTATTGCGTGACAACCGACACGGACATCGCCCGCCACTGGGCGCCGCTGGATCCGAAAAATTCAAAGATCAAATACTTTGCCGCCAATGGCCGGTGTAAGGAACGCCTGCAATTGTACGGTGTACCAGAGAATCAGATCTTCCTTACCGGTTTTCCGCTCCCAAAAGATTTAATCGGCGGTTATCCAGAGAAAGTGCTGCAAGCCGATCTGATGGGCCGTATCTGCAACCTCGATCCGAACGGCATCTTTCTTTCGCGCTACGCCAAAACGATCCGTGCCGCGCTTGGGGCCGCCAAATGTGTGCCAAAAAAGACCCATCCACTCACCTTGTCGTTTTCTGTTGGCGGTGCCGGTGCTCAGCGCAAACTCGGGGTAGACGTGATGACGTCCCTCGCTCATGACATTCGCCAGCATCGCATTCGCTTGGCTTTGTTTGCGGGGATTCGTAAGAACGTGGCCGATTATTACATTGAGAGTGCCAAGGAACTTGGTCTCGGCAAAGAGATCGGTAAGAGTTTATTGATTCCTGTATACAAAGATCGCGCGGAATATTTCGAAGCGTTTAACGCGTTCTTGCACGAAACAGATATCGTCATGACCAAGCCGTCGGAAATGTCGTTCTACACGGCGCTTGGGGTGCCGATCATCATGGCTCCGCCGATCGGTTCACAAGAACAGTTTAACGCCGTTTGGTTGCAGTACATCGGGGGAGGCGTCCCAATGTCAGATCCGCGCTACATGAACGAGTGGCTCTTCGACTGGATTAATTCCGGGGGGGTGGCACGCATGGCTTGGAACGGCTACGTGGAAGCGCCGACCCACGGGGCCTATCGCATCGAGGATATTGTTTTGGGACGCAAGAGCGAAATTCATCCGTTGCCACTCATTGTCTAGCTGGCAAGCCACAGGTGCTCCGCAGAATCCCGCCACGACATAGAATTTTGGCCATTAATGTCGTGACGTGATCCTGACTCCGCACTGTGGCTGGCTTAATCCAGTGTTTTGGGCTAAAATGCCCTTAGAACATATGAGCGATTCACACGGCGGACACGGTGGGCATGGCGGTGGGCATGGCCACGAAGCGGCGGGAAAACACGAACTTGATCAGCGGATTCTTCAACTTCCGACCATTTTTGAAATCGAAGAGGTCGTTCATGCCAAAGAAGGGGAAGAAACGATTCAGGTGGCGGATACGGTGAGTGCCGCCGCTGCACTGTATGAAAAACTGCGCAACGTTTTAGAATACGAAGAGGAACATCGCTTGCGCCGCAACGCCATTCGTCGGGTCCTGAAGCGCCGTATTGGAGTAGACGTTGAGTCTTGGCAGTTGGCCAAAGACGTGATCACCGAATTGATCTGGGCGCGGTATCTCCCGAACAACACGATCCCGATCGCGGTGATCGATACGGTTGCGGCCGCCCTCGTCAAATACAATCCGCTCGTTGCGGCCGTATCGAGGTCAAGCAATCCTTCGCTCGCCTTTGATTTCATCCTGGATTTGATGGCGATCGATGTCGAGAGTCATGTTGCTCCGCCAACGCGGGAAGATGCCCTGGCTTCTTTTGCCTATCGCATTTTGCAGGAAAAGATTGAGTGGAAAAAGGGGAGTCTGTCAGAAGACGAGCGTGAGCTTCAGTTGTATCTTGCGGTCTATCGAACGTTGCTAAAGGCGGACGCCGCCCGTTTGCGTTCCCGCGTGTTTTTGCTCTATCACCCAGATTGGAAAACGGGCCATACGAACGAGGAGATCGCCGCCCGCCTCGACCAGGTGATCGCCACCGTGGATGGACAGATCAAACATCCGATCGCGGAGCGTCTGAGCCGTGAGGTACGTAAGTTCGCGGTGCTCTTCAATGTCTTGTTTGATGTCGTAGCTAAGAATCCGCAAGAGTTTTTAAGCGCGGTCGGGGATTCGGCTGAACTTGATAAGCTCGTCGGCAAGGCGGCGGCAGCGCGCATCCATCTCTTTCAGTCGCGTAAGGCGCGTCGTGTCTTCCGTGCGGTCGCCTTCCTGTTCGTGACAAAGATGTTGCTCGCCCTCGTTATTGAATTGCCGTACGACTTGGTGATCGCCCATGAAACGTCGATGCTCCCGCTCGCGGTTAATATTGTGTTCCCCCCGCTTTTGCTCGCCTTCATCGCTTTGACAGCGCAGTTGAACATCAAACTGCACGTGAAGACGATTCAAAAGGGCGTCCGTTCGATCGCCTTTGGAACCCAAGAGCTGAACATGATCTTCAAAGTCACCAAAGGGTGGAATCAGGCGTTCACCTGGACGTTCGGGTTGCTCTATGCCTTCAGCTTTATTTTTGTCTTCGGCTTTATCGGCACGCTTTTGATCGGATTCGGATTCAACATCGTGTCGATGAGTATCTTCCTCCTGTTCCTCACCCTCGTCACTTTTTTTGGCTTGCAGATTCGCCAATCGATTAAGGAGGTCGTTGTGGACAGGGGTCGTACCGGGATTATTGGCGCTTTGATCGATTGGTTTATGCTTCCGATCGTGCGTGTGGGCCGCTGGATCTCCATCCGCACGCCGCGCATTAACGTCTTCATCTTCTTCATGGATTTCATCATCGAAGCACCGTTTAAACTGGCGATCGAAGTGATTGAAGGGTGGATGGCCTTTGTACGCGAGAAAAAAGAGGAATTAGAATAAATCATGTTTTTCAAAAGGGGGAACAAACAGAGCGCTGAAGTGATCGCCTTCCTGGCGCTCGTCCTTGTTGTTATTGTTCTGGCTTGTGTGCGCTTTTGGGCGATGCGGCAACCGGAAGAAAAGATCTTCGGAGTGACCTTTTCTGCCAATTACGCCAGGGACTTAGGACTCGATTGGCGCAAGGTGTTTATTGATACGCTCGACGAGGTGGGGGTGAGACATCTTCGCATTCCGGTGGCCTGGAGCGACGTGGAACGGTCCGACGGAGAGTTTTATTGGAATGACATTGACTTCATGATGGACGAAGCCGCTCTTCGTCATGCCACAGTCACGCTCGCTGTCGGTCGTAAAGTTCCGCGCTGGCCAGAATGTTACATCCCTGACTGGGCGGAGCGGCTAGGCCGTGAATATCAAAACCAGGCGGTCTTAGATTTTTTGGAAACAACGGTGCGTCGTTATAATGACCATCCCGCACTTGGGCGTTGGCAGGTAGAAAACGAGCCGTTCTTTCCGTTTGGGGAGTGTCCGCCGCCCGATTACGAACTCTTTACTCATGAGTTGGACTTGGTGCGGTCCATTTCCAACAAGCCGATCGTGATCACGACCTCTGGCGAGGCTGAATTCTGGGTGGAAAGCGCGATTCCGGCCGACGTTCTCGGGGTGTCGATGTATCGCGTGACCTGGAACGAGCAGATCGGCTATTTTGTCTTCCCCCTTGGGCCGGACTTTTATCGGGCTAAGGCGGCGGCGGCTGAACCGTTCGCCCACGTGATCGTCTCCGAGCTTCAGATGGAGCCGTTCTTCCGCGACCCGCCTCAGGAGATGTCCTTAGTCGATCAGGTGAACTCGTTTCCGCCCGAGGAGTTTTCGGCCAACATCGCCTTTGCTGCCCAAGGCGGGTTTGATGAGATCCATTTGTGGGGGGTGGAGTGGTGGTATTTGATGAAGGTCCAAGGGAATGATGATTATTGGGAGGCGGCCAAAGAACTCTTTGCTTTATGACCTTTGATGTCGTGATTATCGGTGCGGGGTCAGCAGGTTTTGCGGCGGCGGAAGCGGCCCGCGAACGCGGGGCAGCGGTCTGCATTGTTGAACGCGAAAAGCTCGGGGGTGAATGTCCCAATTGGGCCTGCATTCCGACCAAAGCATTGCTCAAAGCGGCACGAGTCTATCGAGCGACGAAACGCGCCTCGGATTTTGGAGTCATCGTCCGTCGTGTGGAATTCGATTTTGCGCAGGTCATGGCCTACAAAGATCGGGTGGTGGCAGCGATTACCGGCGGCGGCGAAGTGGGCAAGCGTTATGAGGAATTGTTGCGCGAGTTAGAGATCACCTTTGTAGCCGGAACGGCTCGGTTCATTGATAAGCAGACGATCGCGGTTACAGGAAAGGACGGTGGAATTCAAGAGGTCACCGCCAAGGCGTTTGTCATCGCGACAGGGACGGCGGAATTTGTGCCCCCGATTAGCGGGCTCCCTGAATCATCCTATCTAACGTTCAAAGAGGCTGTTTCATTAAAAAAGCTCCCGGCATCGATCGCGATCATCGGGGCTGGCCCGGTCGGCTGTGAGTTCGCCACGTTTTTTGCTTCATTTGGTGTGGCAACGACGCTTATTCAACGAGCGGATGTTGTGTTGTCACGAGAGGATCGCGAGATCGCTGAACTGGCCGGACGGGCGCTTGAGGCGATGGGGGTGACGGTGCGCACCGGTGCGGAGATTGTGTCCGTCGGTGTTGCTGGAAAAACAAAAACCGTTGTCCTGAAGGATGGGACCGTTCACGTTGAATCGATTCTGCTTGCCGCAGGAAAGCGCGCCAGGGTCGAAGGATTAGGTCTCGATACGATCAAGGTCAAGCTCGACAAACAGGGTGATCTACTTACCGACGATCGCGGAGCCACGAGCCTTTCACATATCTTTGCCGCCGGAGATGTCGATGGAGGATTGCAGTTCACCCACACTGCCCATCACAAAGGGACGATCGCAGGAACGAACGCTGCCCTAAAAGCGCTCGGCAAAACAAAAGGATTTTTGGTGCGTGATCTGTCGGTTGTGCCGAGGGTAACGTTTGTCGAGCCAGAGATCGCTTCTGTTGGAATGACGAGTGAAGAGGCAAAGAAGGCGTTTGGCAGTACCTACATCGGACGATTCCCCCTTTCTGCCCTCGGACGATCTGTTACCGATTCGTCTGCTCAGGGCCGGGTCAAGTTAATCGCTCACCCGAAAACAGGGGTGGTCGTTGGGGGGTGCATTCAAGGCCACGGCGCAGGGGAGATGATTCACGAAGTCGCGCTGGCGATACGGATGAAGGCGACCTTGTATGATCTAGCCGACATGATGCACGCCTTTCCAACCTTTTCTGAAGCGATTTCGGGAGCGGCAAGCACCGTTGAAGTAATTTAAAACAGACCCGAGCGGAGTCAGGATCACGCCACGACATTAATGGCCAACATTCTATGTCGTGGTGTGGTCCTGCGGAGCGAAGGTCTGTTTTTGGCTTTATTCAACGATCACTTCACCCGTTAACCCTGGACGCAGGTGACAGTGATATTTCCAAGTCCCTTCGTCGGTGAAGGTGTAGCTGTAGGAATCGCCTGGCTGAACTTTGCCTTTGGAATCAAAGGCGCTGAGCGTAGTATGGACGGGGTGCGGGTTGCTCGCTGGCCAGTGAGGGATCGTGTCGTTGTTGACGAACGTAACGGTTGTGCCGGCTTCGACCGTGATCGACGCTGGTGAAAATCCGCTTGAGGTGATAGATACGATCACTTCGGCCTTTGTGTTGGCCTCGACTTCCGCTCCTCCTTCCACCTCAATCACTGTTCCGGCTCCGGCTTCAACGTTCACCTCTGTGTCCACCGTTCCTTCGACAGCACCAATAATCATTTGCTCTGCTTCGACCTTTGATTCCGTTGTCGAGTCAACCTCGACCCCGGCATTTAGGCATCCTCCACCGACCAATAATAAGGCGGCGATCGCAGGGAGAACGTTACGCATAATCGATCTTTTAATGACTCTTGGCGGACCTCTCCATTATGCTATAATCTCCCCGCTATGGCTAATGAAGTTGTCCTCGACATTGAAACCCAGAACACCTTTCAGGAGGCGGGGAGTTGGGATACCAAGCTTCTGAAGATCTCTGTTGTCGGTTGTTATTTTTACGAAACCGACGAGTACATTGCTTATGAAGAGCACGAGTTGCCCAAGCTCTGGACCCGGCTCGAAAAGTCCGGCCGGATCATCGGGTACAACACCAAGCATTTTGACTATCCGGTCATGAATAACTATTACGCCGGGGATTTTTTAACCTTCCCTTCGCTCGATATTCTCGAACTGATCGCCAAGCAACTTGGTTTCCGGGTGAAGCTTGACGACGTGGCTGCCGCGACGGTTGGACACGGCAAAACCGGTCATGGGTTGCAGGCGGTGGAGTGGTGGAAGCAAGGGGAGGTAGAGAAGATCAAAAAATACTGCCTCGACGACGTGCGGGTGACGAAAGAGGTGTATGAGTTCGGAAAGCAGTACGGTATTGTCCGCTATTTCGATCGCTTGGGGGTCTGCCACGATGTCCCGATCGATTTTCAAGACGTCCCTGTTGCCGAGCCAAAGATCAATTTAACGATGGGATTTTGAGTCGCAAAAAGCAGGTATCTGTGGATAACCGTCCCTTTTGCATCAACACAATCCCTTGTGGTAGAATCTAACTGTTGACCACAATATCTTGTGGTCTGGAGGTAAAAACTGTGGGAAGTCCTATCCATGCTTGGAGGACTTCCTTCGTCTCAGTGAAACTTCTGAAACTGACGACCTGCTCGTGCTTCGGATCGAAAACAGCTCAACGTAGGTCATACTACGTCTCGCTGTTTTCTCTCCTCCAGCACATCGCATCTCATCCAGTTTCAAAAGTTTCACAAAGCTAAACCATTTCTATATTATGTCCAACTTCGCCCCATCCACGCAGGTCGGTACCCAGTCAGCCAGTGGCGCTGTCGACGCCGTTTGGAACTACATGACCAGTTTAAAGTTTGTCATCAAGGATGATGGGCGTCAGGAAGATTTTTCTAAGGATAAGTTGCGCGCTTCGGTGGCTAAGGCCTTTGCCGCGGCCGGCACACGCGACGAAACGTTGGTCGACCGAATTGTCGAAACGGTTCTCGGTCGGCTACAGCGCGTCTATGATGGACACACCGTTCCGAAGACGGCGGCGATCCGCGAAGTCATCAACTTGACCTGTATCGATCACAACCTCGTCCACATTTCGAAAAAGTACGCCCAAGCCAAGTTTGATGCTCGCGCGGTTTCCACAGAACCAAAATACGGACACGGCCTTGCCTGGCAGCGTTATTTCACTACTCCGGGTAAGCATCCGTACGACCTGATCAACTGGGTCAAGCGCACAGCCAAAATTACCAACGAAAAGGGCGGCGTTATTTTTGAACAGACCGACGTTGAAGTTCCAGACTTTTGGTCGCAGACAGCAACCAATATCGTGGTGCAAAAATATTTCCGTGGCAAAGTTGGCCAAGCTGATCGTGAGACGAGCGTCAAACAACTCGTTTCGCGCGTGGCGGTGACGATGTCCAACTGGGGCCGCGCTGGCGGGTATTTCCAAACAGCCGAGGATGCCGAGATTTACGAACACGAATTGACTCATATTCTTGTCCACCAGATGGCGGCCTTTAACTCGCCGGTCTGGTTTAACGTGGGGGTCAATCCGCACCCGCAGTGCTCGGCCTGTTTCATCAATTCGGTCAGCGATGACATGCGTTCGATTCTGCACCTGTGCACCACAGAGGGGATGATTTTTAAAGGTGGTTCAGGATCAGGGGTCAATTTGTCGCCGCTGCGTTCGAGCAAAGAATTCTTGGGCGGATCAAACGGTCGCTCATCAGGCCCGATCAGTTTCATGAAAGGTCTCGACGCCTTTGCGGGTGTGATTAAGTCCGGCGGCAAAACACGCCGAGCGGCTAAGATGGTTATTTTGAATATCGATCACCCGGACGTTGAGGAATTCATCAAGTGTAAATCAGAAGAGGAAAAGAAAGCCTGGGCGTTGATGGACGCCGGCTACGACGGTTCGATCGATGGCCCGGCCTATTCTTCGATCTATTTCCAGAACGCCAACAACTCGGTGCGCATTACCGATGAATTCGTTCGTGCGGTTGAGAACGACGGCGAATGGGTCACCAAGGAAGTAACGACCGGCAAAGAATCGGTTAAATTCAAAGCGCGCGATCTGATGAAAATGATGTCCGAAGCGGCCTGGCACTGCGGCGATCCGGGCGTGCAGTACGACACCACGATCAACAAGTGGCACACCTGCAAGAACACCGACCGCATCCATGCCTCCAACCCGTGCAGTGAATACATGTTCTTGAACGACACCGCCTGCAACTTGGCGTCGCTTAACCTGATGAAGTTCCGCAAGCCGAGTGCAGACGGAAAGACGATGGAATTTGACGTCGAGTCATTCGCCAAAGCGTCACGCACGGTTATCACGGCGATGGAAATCTCGGTTGGATTCTCCTCCTACCCAACGCCGTCGATTGAACAGAACTCGCACGACTATCGTCCGCTCGGGATCGGTTATGCCAACTTGGGCGCGCTCCTCATGTCGCGCGGCATGGCTTACGATTCGGACGAAGCCCGTAACTTCTGCGCGGCGATCACCTCGTTGTTATCTGGCGAATGTTACGATCAGTCCGCCTTGATTGCAGAAAAGACCGGCCCATTTAACGGATTCAAAAAGAACGCCGAGCCGTGTATGGAAGTGATGCGCATGCACCGCGACGCTGCGTATCAAGTTTCCGACATCGGCGTGCCAGCGGATTTGCAAGCTGCCCACCGTCAGGCCTGGGAGAAGGTGGTAGAGCACGGCGACAAATTCGGTTTGAAGAACTCGCAAATTTCCGTTATCGCTCCAACCGGTACGATCGCCTTCTTTATGGATTGTGACACGACCGGGATCGAACCAGATCTTGCCTTAGTTAAATACAAGTGGCTGGTCGGTGGTGGAATGGTCAAGATCGTCAACCAAACCGTTCCAGAAGCACTAGCGCGCCTGCAGTATTCCAAGGAACAGATCGATGACATTCTGAAGTACATCGATGAAAAAGATACGATCGAAGGCGCTCCGCATATTCAAGACGCTCATTTGCCGATCTTCGATTGCGCGTTTAAAGCCAAGAATGGCACGCGCTCGATCGGCTACATGGGTCACGTGCGGATGATGGCCGCGGTGCAACCGTTCGTTTCTGGCGCGATTTCAAAGACGGTCAACATGCCGAGCGACGTCACCCCAGAAGATATTGCCGAGGTGTACATGGAAGGGGCGCGTCTTGGATTGAAAGCGGTCGCTATTTATCGTGACGGTTCCAAGCGTCAACAGCCGTTGACCACCAGCCAAGACAAAGATCAATCTGGAAAATCAAAATCGGTTGCCGCGGTCGTCGATACCACTCCGCGCCGCCGCCGTTTGCCAGACGAACGTCGCTCGATCACCCACAAGTTCTCGATCGGTGGACATGAAGGGTACATCACCGTTGGATTGTTTGATGATGGGCAGCCAGGCGAGTTGTTCATCACCATGAGCAAGGACGGTTCCGTCGTCTCTGGTCTCATGAATTCCTTCGCCACTTCGGTTTCGATCGGTTTGCAGTACGGTGTGCCGCTTCATGTCCTCGTCAACAAATTCGTACACACCCGTTTTGAACCGAGCGGATTCACCAACAACGAACATATCCGTATCGCCAAGTCAACGGTCGATTATATCTTCCGCTGGATGGCGCTCAAGTTCTTGTCGCCTGACGAACAGCGCGAAGTAGGCGTGAACTTCGAAGTCGTTGAGAAGGCCGCCGAAGTCGCCGCCGCTGTCGGTACGGATGAACCAAAAGTGCAACAAGCGAACATCTTTGCCGAACCGCTCGCTGCCAACGCTCCAGCCAAAGCGACCACAGTGACGCACACCTCTACCTTCGACAACCAGTCCGACGCTCCAGCCTGCGCCACCTGCGGATCGATGATGGTGCGCAACGCCGCTTGCTACAAGTGCTTGAACTGCGGGGCCACGAGCGGATGTAGTTAAAGAGCAATAAAATTTATGTTTGATTTGAAACCTACATTGATTGGAAACCTTGGTCTCGATTTTGGTAAGAAAGCTGAGATCAGCCCAGTGCTGGAGATCGTCGGGGGTGGGAATGGTTGGACGAAAGAAACGCACGGTCAAGTTGGGATCAAGGCCGTTTCTGGCAGAACGACAGTGAAGTTGACCGGAGCGGGTGCCTGGAAAATTAGCGGCCCTGAGATAATTGGTTAATTATAGGCGGGGCCACTGTGCCCCGCCTTTGCGTAAGATGTGCCTAAAAAAGTTGTTGCTGAATTTATAGATGCCCTGGGCTTGAAACATGAACTCGTTAATTGGGGCGATCGGTGGGTGATTTATGATTGGCCGGAAGCCAGCCGAACTCAGGTTGTCCATATTCCCGAACGGTTATTCGATAATGAAGATACTGCTCGAGCTGCTTGGAATACTCTGGCCCTGGGTTAATTATGGCGGGGCCACTGAGTCCCACCACCTCCTTATAGTATGGGTAAAAAACTAACTTGGACGATAATAATTGGAACAGGGATTGTTTCCTGCTCGATTCTATTTCGCTTGGTTGTTTGGCCGATCTTGGACGATCTAAGGATTTCGAGATGCCTAGATCGAGTTATGGAGGGGACAAGTGAAGATACTAGTACTGGCAATTGGGAAAAGACTTACGATTTTTGCACGACGATTGGAAAATATGCGCTTTAGTTCGTATGCGTTCCCCTCGCTATCACGCTCTTTTTGTCCACGAGGACACACCGCACTACGTAACCTCGGTGACGCATGGGCGGGCGGAGATATTTAGAGATGAAGTATGCGCTCGCAAGCTCCTCGAGGAACTTCACTTTTACGCAGACCGCTTTAAAGTTGAGCTCATCGCCGCGGTCGTCATGCCGGATCATTTTCACGCGATTATCTGGCCGCAGACAAAAGAGAAAACGTTTTCGGATTATATGCACGGTGTAAAGAGTTATTTTGCTCGATGGTACGCGGATGAATCGGCGAGGCGGGGCGCAGTGGCCCCGCCTATAATACAAGGTTCAAGCTCAGACCAGCGTTCATCCGTTAACGAACCATCGTATAGGCGGGGCGACTCTGCCCCGCCAAGCCGAGATATAAAAAAGATTTGGCAGGACTCGTTTTTTGACTATCTTATCCTCAATGAACGGAAGCTCGAGGAGAAGATCCTTTACATAATGGAAAATCCAGTAGAAGATGGACTTGCGGCAAGGCCAAGGGATTATCCATATCTTTACGTGAATCCAGATTATCGGGTCGATTAATCGCGGCGGGGCGCAGTGGCCCCGCCTATACAAACTATGCAACATCACTATTCGACCGAGAACCTGCCGAAGATCGAAGGGACCAAGGTTGCGATTCTTCAATCAAAGTGGCACAGCGATGAAACGAATCTGATGGTCGAGAAGTGCGTGGAGATTTTGGGTGCGGCCGGGGCGACATCAGAGCTGCACGTCCTCCCAGGTTCGCTCGAACTTCCGCTCGCCGCTGATCGTTTGGCTAAGAGTAAAACGTTTGATGCGATCGTTTGCTTCGGGGTGATTATGAAAGGGGAGACGTATCACTTCGATCTCATTCTAAACATGATTGAACAAGGGTTTGTGCGCGCGATGCATGACAACGACATCCCGATCTTGATCGAGGTCCTGCCGGTCACCTCGATCGAACAGGTCATCGCCCGTGGTGGCGACAACGACAACAACAAAGGGATCGAGGCTGCCCTCGCCGCGATCGAGATCATCAAATGGCGACGGGAGAATCCTTAACGCGAAGTGTGAACCAGTTCGCGGTCAAAGTAGGACGGTTCGTTCGGTGTGGCAAAAAAGACGATCGCCCAACGAGCTGTGTCTGGTCGAAATGCGTTCTCGGATTTTTGTACGACGTCATGCCAACTTGGTGGAAATTCTCCGTTTGTCTTCTGATCCATAAACAGGGCTGGGAAGAAGAACGCCTTTCCTTCCTGGTGGGTGACCTCTTTAAGATCGCGTTCGGTGTGACCGATGCGAAGCCCTGGGGCACTCTCTGCAATCGCCAATGAACAACCCCCACGATCGTAATGGCCCCGCGCCAAAAATTCTCCCGCCGGGGCTCGGTCGTATTTAAGGAACCTGAGGACACTCAGTTCATTGTAAGGATCGGCGACGTTCGGATATTTTTCTCCGACAATATCGAGCATGGACTGGATAGAACTCATAGCGGCCTGGTAGATCGGTTCTGTAGCGTCGATGAACGCCGTGAGTTCTGGTGGGGCTGTTGGATCATTGCGGAAGCGGTTACGAAACTCTGCGTTATAATGAAAAAATTCCTTATCGTCGTAACCGAATCCCGTTTTGGATTGCCTTCGCCAATGCCCGAGCTCTGAACCACGATCGTTTTCATCCCTCTTCAAGTGAATCGTCCAGCGGTTCTTTTCTTCATCAGACAGAGTAAGAAAATCAAAATAGCGAGCGATCGCTAGTTCGACTGCCGAGCGTGGGACGGAGAAAGGAACTTCATGATATCCTTTGGTCAGAATTTCATTTCGTAGTTCGTCGTAGGTCATATGGAAAACACTGTATCAGGAGCGCCGGAACTTGACGAGCGGATTAAAGGACGCCAAGGGTATGGGTTGATTCAGGTTGTGACCGGCGACGGGAAAGGGAAAACGACCAGTGCGATCGGGTCGTGCGTGCGCACAGTTGGGGCGGGGAAGCGGGCGGCGTTTCTTTATTTCGACAAAGGTGGAGAGCACTACATGGAACGGAGTGTGTTTGATCAGATCGGCGTGGATTGGTTTGCCTTTGGGCGCGATCGGATCGATCCGGTCAGTGGTCGATTTGATTTTTCGGTGACCGATGTTGATCGCAAGCTCGGGGCGGAAGGAATTACTAAAGCGCGAGAACTATTTGCCAATAATGTGTATGACTTGATCGTTCTCGATGAAGTGAATTCGAGTACGGCGCTCGGGTTTCTCGACGAAGCGGAGGTGTTGAAATTGCTTGATCAAAAACCGGACAAACTTGAGTTGATTTTAACAGGTCGCAACGCTCCGGAGTCATTCAAAACAAAAGCGCATCTTGTGTCCGAAGTCGTTTTACACAAACATTACTTTTACTCCGGCGTGAAAGCGCGTGAAGGAATCGATTTTTAAAACGAGCGCCCGGCCGGAAGTGATCCGACCGGGGCTGTTCGTGTGTGAGAGTCAGGGTCCGGTTGAACTACGTGGCTGCTTCGACGAAGGTCCGTTCGACCCCCTTCTGAGCGATCGCGTGGTAGCTCGCGCTCTGCTCGGCGAAGACGCGGCGGGCGAACTCTCCGAAGACGCCGCCCTTCTGCGCCAGCGCCTTGTAGATCGGGAGGAGGTAGCGGGTGCGACCGGTGCCCGCGAGGACCGACTCGACGAACTGGAGTCCGTCGTAGTAGCCTGCCTCGGCGTACAGGAGCGCCAGGTTGAAGCGGATGTCCATGTTGCCGTGCTCCTCGAGGTGCAGGAGGCGCTGGAGGTCGTGGATGCGATCGTGCATGATCGTCCGCGGAAGGCGCTCGAGGTAGATCGCCCACTGCAGCGCGTGCCAGTCCGCGGCCTGCGCGAGCGACGGGAGCTGCCCCTGGACGGCGAACTGCGTGACCTCGTCGATGAGCGGGGAGGAGATCGGCACGGCGGTGCTCGGCATTCCGGTGCCGTGGATCCAGGTATCGCCATCGATCGCCGCGAACGCGCCCGGCAGGTGTGCTTCGAGGAAGTGGAGGAACTCCTCGGTCGTGATGCTCTGGAAGGCGAATTCCTGGATGTAGTGCATGGTGAACGCATCGAAGGCGTCGCGGCCGACGTGGGTCTCGAGCGCCGTCAGGAACTGGGCGCCCTTGCTGTAGGGGACGCGGCTGAAGGCGTCGTCCGGGTCAGTGCCACCGAGGTTCCAGGCGAGGCGAGTGAGATCCGGTCGGCCGGTCTTCATGAACCGCTCGATGTCGCGCCGGAGGTCGGTACCCATGATCGCGCGGTTGAGGTCCGCGACCGAGACGCCGAAGGCGAGCTCGCCGATCCGTCCCTCGGCCCAGGTCGTCCAGCCCTCGTTCAGCCAGAAGTGGTCCCAGGTCGCGTTGGTCACCAGGTTGCCGGTCCAGGAGTGGGCCAGCTCGTGGGCGACCACGGAGAGCATCGAGCCATCTCCGGCGAGAACCGACGGGCTGAGGAAGGTCAGCCCCTGGTTCTCCATCCCGCCGAACGGGAAGGAGGGGGGCATGATGAGGAGGTCGTAGCGGTCCCAGGGGTAGGGACCGAAGAGCTCC
Organism: uncultured Parcubacteria group bacterium; assembly: GCA_947084965.1. GTDB lineage: Bacteria > Patescibacteriota > Patescibacteriia > UBA9934 > CAMTUG01 > CAMTUG01. Next base: position 56,463 of record CAMTUG010000004.1, on the reverse strand, counting down.
TCGGCCTTGTCCATGATCGTCGACAGGGCCTCGAACTCGCGCGCCGCGGCTTCGATCACCGGGCGTTCGGCCCAGACGCGGATGCGAGGCGTGAGGGCGTGTGAGACGACGTCGCCGACAGCGAAGGCGATCAGGTAGGGCGGGATCGGCTTCGTCATCTTCCAGGTGTCGGAGACTCCGTCACCATCCTTGCGGCGCTCGACGAAGGTTGCGGCCATCAGTCCTCGCAGTTCCGACGGCACGATGATCCTGCCCTGGAACGTGACCCGCACGCCGGGGGTGTCCTGGCAAGGGATGTAGCTCCGGGTGTGGATGCACTCCCCCTGGCTGTAGAGGAAGGGGTGCCGCTTGCCCGCGGTCTGTTCCGGGGTGAGCCACTGCAGGCCGCTGGCGGTCGGGGCGGTCTTGTACTCGATGATGACCACCGGCTCGTCGTCCGGAACGACGAAGGTCAGTCGGGTGCCGAGCAGCGGGTCCGGCTCGGCGAGCTCGAAGGGGAGCGACTGGAAGTCGGCGTTGACGACGCGCGTGATCGTCAGGTCACGGGTGTCGAGGTCAACGGTACCGCCGCGATCGAAGACGATCTCGACGACGCCGTAGATGATGCGCTGGTCGAAGTCAGGTTCGATCTCGACTTCGATGTGCTTCATGGTCGGCTGGGTGTTGTCACGGTACGAGTGGGGATCGGGACGGGTCGGGACGGTGCGGGTCGGGACGGTGCGGGTCATGGGACTCTCCGGGGTTGATGGTCCGACCGGACCTTAACAAAAAGAGGCCCGGCGATCAAGGGCCGAGTCTCTTGTTGTTTTTGGATTACAGAACCTCGATTTTTGCCGCGAGGATAAAGTCGTTTTCTGAGAGTCCGCCGATCGCATGGGTCCACAGATCAATGTCGACCTTGTTCCAGTGAATGCTGATATCTGGGTGGTGACCTTCCGACTCAGCGACCTCGGCGACCTTGTTTACAAACTCCATCGCCTCCTTGAAATCCGCAAAGGTGAACGATCGTCGAAGATGTTTTTCGTCTACGACGTCCCAAGGGGTTTTTAATTCTGCCTTGAACGTGGCGATCTGGTCTGCTGTGAGCGGCGGGGTCCCGCCCTCACAAGCCGCACATTTCTTTTGAAGCAAGTCCATATTAATAGATAATCTCTTCTGGGGTAGAGAGCGCCGCTTCTTCAAGACAGGTCAACAGTTTCGTCGTGGTTGTCCATCCGCATTCGCCATTGGATTGCCGTTCGCACGTTGCTGACTGGTAACAGGCATATTCAGCTCGATACTCGCAGGTTGTGACCCTATCTTCGTCCGAGCACACCTGAGAACTACATCCGGTTGGTTTACAGTCCGCACGTCCGTCGGCAGATGGGCCAAACTGCACGTTGATGCGGAAGGCGTCATCATATTCCGGTAATCCAGAAGGATTATCTTTTTGTAGAACGATCGTCCCCGTTGGTGTCGATGGAGGATCAAAGGTGAGTGTTGTTTTAAACGGAACGTATTCGGTCGTCATCCAATCCCCTTGGGCCTGGGCGACCGCCACGGCCAATTCATTTCCATCGGCGTCGTACAGTCGAATCGGAAAACTCGCTTCAAAGTACCAGTTGCCGCGCGCTTCGCCCGAAAGCGTCAGCGGACTTTTAATCGTGTCGCCTTCCGAAAGATTTGTGACACGGATCAGATCGTTATACGTTGTTGATTCTTCTTGCTGGGCCACCGCTTTGTAAATCTTGCCAGCTTTGTCGTCGGAGATATAGATCGTTCCGCCCGGTTCAATCAGCAGATCGACTGGCCGTCCGATCGCTTCACCTTCTTCATCCAAAAAGCCGGTGAAGAGGTCGACGATCGGTCCGGTTTGATTTCCTTCGGCGTCGAGCGGAATGCGCACCACTTTGTAGCCGACGGGCGTCGAGCTATTCCATGACCCGTGATAGCTGACGACCGCGTCGTACCACCATTCTTCTGGCCAACCTTCTTCTGGAATGAAGGCGATTCCAAGAGGAGCGACGTGAGCAGGGAGATCGATGTGTGCGGCAATCTTGTCGTTACACGGATCTTGGATGTAGACGTTCTTATCAACGTCACGATCGTTGATATTCTGTCCGTAGCAGATCGGCCAGCCGTAGTCACCCCCTTCGCGGATGATATTGATTTCATCTGGTGGGAGATCATCGCCGAGGAAGTCGCGGCCCATTTCCGTTGCCCATACGTCGCCCGTCGCTGGATGAAGCGCCATAAAGACGCTGTTGCGCAAACCGGTGGCAAATGGCTGTAAGTACGGCTCATCTTTGTCTTCGACTTCAAACGCCATGATCGTTGCGCGGCGATCGTCTGATTCGTCGCAGGCATTGCAGGACGAGCCGATCGAGACGAGGAGAACGTTATCGTCCGGGGAGGGGAGGAAGGTGAGCGAGCGGGTGGAGTGAAATCCGCCGCCGGGGAGATCGACGAGTGTTGTCGCTTCGGACGTCACTTCGCCGTTTTCAAATGTATAGGCAACGATCGCGTCCGTTTCGGCGACGTACAGCGTGCATCCTTCGACGCAGCGCATCGCCAGTCCGTGTGGTTTATTGAGACCGCGCAACAGCGTGCGCACAGAGCCGTCTGGGGACACGGATTTTACCGATCCTTCCGACGGAATACTCACAAGAATATTCCCGACATCGTCGCGAATCATATCGCGCGCCCCGCCGAGGTCATCGGCAAAGGTTGTCAGGGTGAATCCTTCAATGATCGTATCGGCAAACGAGTCCTCATCGTTTGTTCCTGGGATCACGACGGTAGGAATACGGTCGCGGTAGAAAATGGCGACCGCGGCGAGGATCAGAACAACGATCGCACCGAACCAAAAAAGATGTTTGCGCATAGAAATTTCAAAAGGTCAACGCGCTAAGTATAGCGCATTTTACACATTAAGATAAGTAGCGATGATCGCTGCCGTTTCGGCGCGGAGTGGTCGTGGGCCGAGCGAAGTGGCTACAAGTCCGGCGGATGCGGCGAGAGTGAGCTCGTTTTTCGACCAGCCGCCCTCAGGACCGATAAAAAGTCCGATCGATGTTTTTGTTTGTGGCAAATCCTTGCCATCCATGTGCAAGATGGTGTTCGTGTCGTTTCGTTTCGCGTCATCGAGAGCATCAGCAAACTTCATCGGCTCGTGAATCGTCGGTACAACACTGCGGCCAGATTGCTCCGCCGCTTCGAGAGCGATTTTTTGTAAGCGATCCATCTTGATACCAAGTTTGACTGTCCGTTCGGTGTGCACGGGCACGATTTCGCTCGCCCCAATCTCGGTCGCCTTTTGCACCACCAACTCGAAGTTTTCACGTTTCAATATGGCGCAGTACAACACAACACGCTTCGTGCTTTCGAGCGCAGATAGCGTTTCGTGAAGGTGCACGTCGACCGAGGTCTTGGTGATCGTCGTGATCGTTCCGCGCCGAGCTATTCCGTGGCCGTCTGAAAGATCGATCGTTTCGTTGATCTTCAACTTCAAAACGTTTTTGATCTGATGAAAAAGATCGCCGGTCAGCATCACGGCGTCGTCGTCAAGGTTGGCGTCGGTGATAAATCGATGAATCTTCACAGTTTTGTCGCGACGAGACAAAGGAACATCGGGATTTCGTTGCGAGCGACGTTTTCGGCAGGAGCGCGCGGGCCGCTATCACTCTTTTTGTGCGAAATCCATTCCTCGAAGTCGGTTACGGGCAACCCTGCGGCGGCCAGTGCTTTGATGTAGGCCTGAAGAGGGCGATGAAACGTGGTCGTCACTTCGCGCGGGGCGATCCCCGGGTGCATGTCGATCTGCACGTTAAACGGCGTCAGATACTTGTCGATGCGGCGATATTGCACCTCGGTTCCTTCCCAACCCCAGGAGCTTCCTTGAATCACGCGGAACGCCGGATGATTCATGACAATAAAAACTTTGCCACCTTTTTTCAGCACGCGCGCTGTTTCTTTAAGCACCGCACCGAATTTGTCGATATTTTGTAAAGCGAGAATGATCGTTGCTTTGTGGATGCTGGCGGATTTTACAAATGGCTGACTTTCCGCGGCCGCGACTTTGAGCGTCAGCGTTTCCGGAGCATCCTTGCGGGCGATCTCAATCAATTCTGGTGAAATGTCCGTGCCCGTGACGATCGCTCCGGCGTTATGAAACACCTTGGCGAACAATCCTGTGCCGCAAGCGATGTCGAGGACTGACTCGCCTGCTTTGATATCCATCAAACGCACTAAGTTTGGCAAAATGACTTTTTGCTGAAAAGAGTCTGGGTCACCAACGACCCCTTCATACCATTTAGCCACGCGCCCCCAGGACGTTGTTTTTACTGGCCGTCTTTTTCCTGGAGTCATACGTTTATATTGATTCATAGGTTGTTCGGAAGTCTTCTAATTCAAGGAGGCAAGGGACTTGATGGGAGAGCGACAAGGAGGCACAGAAGGCGTCGCCGGTCGAACTGTTGCCGATGTGCGAAAGGTAAACCGAGGTCATGCCGATGATGCACCACGGTTCAAAGTCGCCCGCTTGGCGGCAGAGCGCTTCCACCACTTCGGGGTGTGCCAACTGGTCGCGCATCGCCCGGGAAGCGATCCCGCGGACACAGTTCGCTTCCTGAGTCCCTGCTTCTTTACACCATTTGAACCCATCCGCATAGGCGTTGGGGTATAACGTCAGGAAATAGTGGGCTGCCGTTGCGTAGCAATGCGCTTGATCTGCTTCAGCTTGCTCAGCGCAAGGGTAGAGGGGGTTCTCTGCCTGGCGGTAGGGCGCTTTGTGGACGATACCGTCGGCGACGAAATTTTCCATGAACATTCCGTTGATACAGGCTTCCGATTGAAAAGAATCAGGAAAGCGATGGCAGGCATCCGTTGCGGCCGGCAGATCGTTTTCATAATAGAACATCAGTCCATGGCCGATTCCGTGGTGGCACTGCCAATCGCGAAAGGTGTGATCAGGTTGACTGACGCAGACCGTTTGCATCAGAGCGATCGGATCATCTGTCTGAGTGAATGCCCCTTCAAAGACCCCGTGATAATAGCCGCTGGTGCACCAGTCCGCGCCGTCGATCATCGCCTCGCTGACCGAGTTCAGTTGGTTGAACGCCGCAAACCCGATGGCATGAACGAGCGGATGACAGTCGCGCAAGACAGAAGGATCAGCTGCGCTTTTTGTCTGCAGTGCCGTCATTGCGGCGGCAGGACCTTGCTCTGCAACACAGAAAGGAGTTCTGCTTGGATCGTTTCGTATGCCTCAGTAGTCAACGCTGTAACGGGCGCGACCGGAGCGTCTTCGTGCTCATCTTGAAGAGAAAACCAGCTGGCCGTTGCGACGGTCGCCGCAAGCAGAATTGAAACGAGAATACGTAGCATAGCAACGACACTATAGCTGAAAGTCAGGCGAAGATGAAGACTCGATTCAAATCCCTTGCAGCACAGAAAAATACTCCACGCGAAGTGGAGTATTTTTCTGGTCGGGCTGGCGGGACTTGAACCCACGGCCTCTTCGTCCCGAACGAAGCGCGCTACCAACTGCGCCACAGCCCGATAGATAGATTCGGGAACCGATGCCCGAGAGAATATCGGAATCCTTGAAAAAGATCAACAGCTCTACTACAGTGTAGCCACGAGAACGGCTCAAAAATGGATGCTATTTCGTTGAACGGGATGGCACTTTGGAGGCGTACCAAAAATGTACGACGACAAAGTGGCAGGGACCCGTGAGACGAAAGAGCGCCAGTTTTGAGTCGTTCTCTGTCGGGCCGTGGCGCAGTGGGAGCGCGCTTGGATGGGGTCCAAGAGGTCGCCGGTTCAATCCCGGTCGGCCCGACCAAAACTCTGTGGACAGCTCTGCGCTTGACACGCTCTGCAGAAACGCTATCATCGCCCTTGTTCCAATTTTTCTTTACGATCGCGTTATGACTTTTGAAAAAATTCTTACCGCCGGCGAAGACACTAAGCTCTCCGTCGCAGACAGCGAATTTACGATCGCCGGAATTGAACGTTTGAAGCTCGCTTCCGGTGACCGCATGACCTGGATGTGGGGAAGCGACGCGGCATGGCTCGTTGTCGATCCAGATGGAGATGAACTGATCATCCTCGCCCCGGTCGAAAACGAAGTTGAACTTGATGAAGAGGGGTTTGCTCTGTACATGGGCAATTCGTACGAGGAGATGTACGAAGATACGGGTGAGTTACTAACCTGTTCTGGGGAATGCGAACATGAGGACGGGGACACCTTTGAAGTCAAACAGTTTGAAACGGACCGCGGCGAGATTTTGCGCCGCCTGACCTGGACCGGGTATGGCGAAGAAGTGTGGTTTACTGGTAAAATGGTGACTGAAGAAGACGTCCGCGAGACGTAGTCACCATGTCGATAAATACTACTCGAATTGTCGGTGGATTTGCGATCGCGGCGGTGCTATTAAGTGCCGCCATTTTCGTCGTTTGGTTGATTTTTGGTCGTTCCTTGGAAGGGGACGTGCGGCGGATGATTCTGACGATGTGGCAACTCGAGACCGTGAAGGCCAAGGTGCAGTTATCTACTGCCGAGGTCCAGGATCTTCCGGTCTTCCCGTTGCCAGAACCGGTGGACGTGCGCCTGGGTGCGGAAGGGTCGATCGATCTTTCGGATAAGGCCGATCTTCAGTATCAAGCCGCGGTTCAAGTGATGACCTCGCTCGATGGCGCTGAAGTGCGTGCCGAGATTCGCGACCTCGAAGATGCTTTTTATCTGTTTATGAAACGGGCTCCGCAGTATGGGGATGTTGATCTGACCCCCTTTGCGGGCGAGTGGATTCGCATTCCGTCAACGTTTTCTTTTGCGGCCCTGACCGGTCGTGAACAACGCACGGATCTTTCGATCGAACAGTTTGAGGAGCTTGCCGAACTTTTGCGTCAGATCGATCTGGTTGAAGTGCCGCAAACGGGAGTTGCGACCATTATGCACGGTGACGCGACTCTCCCATACAGCTTCGTGATCCATGAAGAAGGCCTGCTCGTTTTTCTTTCAACGCTCTGGGAGATGCGTCACGGTACCGCGATCTCTGCTGTTGATTATCAATCCCTGCAAGCAGACGTCGCTGCCATGCAGAGTTGGTCCGGAACGTTGTGGATCGGGCGCAAAACATTTTTATTGCACAAACTTGAACTCAACGCTCCAACCTTTTCGTTCACGCTTGAACTGAGCGATTTTAACGAACCGGTAGAACTCACAGCCCCCACCATCCAAGCAACAGATGTACGTCAGGCGCTTAAAGATCTCGGTTTTAACACGGCGGGTCTTCCAACGGCGAACGCAGGAAGATCTTCGAACACGATACACTCTTCAGATGGGGAGAATAGCTTGCCAAGTGCGAGTGGATCAGCAGCGACCAACGATGATCCTGATGAAGATGGGCTCCCTAATTCATTGGAGACATTTTACGGGACAGACGGAAATAATCCTGACACCGACGGTGATGGTGTGACGGATGGGGAGGAAGTTTCTCGCGGCCAAAATCCGACGGGAAAAGGATCGATCTTTTCATTTGGCCTTGGCGATTAATATGGTTTCGCGAGGCGCATCACGAGAACGACGCGGGGATTCACCTGACAAGCGGATGAACGTGGTTCAATTCGGCGTGGCGATCATTGCCGGATGCATCCTCATTCGATTATTTTCTTTGCAGATCATCTCCGGAAGTTATTATCAGGCATTGGCAAGCAATCAGTATGATTTTTATGAGGAGCTGGTCCCGGAGCGTGGGGAAATTTTGGTGCGCGACCTGAAAGATGGTCAGCTGTATCCAGCCGCGACGAATTTGCATCTCGGCTGGGTGATCGCTGATCCGAAGAACGTGGAAGATCCGGATGGCGAGGCCGAGATCCTCGGTGAAATACTTGGTTTGTCTGGAGAAGAGATTGACGCGCTCGAACTTCGTTTCGAAGATAAAACAGATCGATATGAATCGGTGGCTCGTAAAGTTCCGCAAGCAGCGCTGGCCTTGATTGATGAAGCAAAGCGCAATAAACAACTCCCAGGGATCACCTATGTGCGCGAACCGTCACGTTCCTATCCGGAAACGTCACTCGGTGGTCATGTCTTGGGATTTGTCGGTGTGAATGAAGACGGTTCGTTGAGTGGGCGCTACGGCATTGAGGGGTATTTTGAGGAGGAACTTTCTGGAACCGGCGGGTTTTTGGCGAGTGAGCGTGATGCTGCGGGGCGTTTGATTACGAGCGGAGAGCGGGAGTTCCAGCCGGCGGTTGATGGGGCGGACATCGTGTTGACCCTTGATCGCAACATTCAGCACACCGTGTGCGATCTGCTTGAAAAGGCGGTTGCCAAGCATTCGGCGGATGGCGGCTCGGTTGTGGTGCTTGATCCAAAGACAGGGGCAGTTCTCGCCATGTGCGGGTCGCCGGATTTTGATCCAAACGCCTATTCGCGAGTGGAGAATATCCGTGTCTATAATAATCCGGTCATTTTTAACGCTTACGAACCTGGGTCGATTATGAAGCCGTTGACGATCGCGGCATCGATCGACGCTGGGGCGATCACGCCGACCACGGAGTTTGAAGATTTTGGGTTCGTCGAGATGGACGATTTCACCATTAGAAACTCTGAAGACAAAGTTTACGGGAAGGTGAACATGGTGAAGGTACTTGAGGAATCGATCAACACCGGGGTGATCTTCGCTATGCAGCAGATGGGCAGCGATCTCTTTGACACCTACATGCGCAATTTTGGATTCGGTGTTTACACGGGTATTGAGCTTGAGACAGAATCGGCCGGAGACGTTTCTTCCCTTGATCGGTCAGCGGAGGTCTATGACGCGACAGCAAGTTTCGGTCAAGGGGTGACGACGACCGTTCTGCAGATGGCCCAGGCCTACGCGGCGCTGGCGAACGGCGGACACGTGATGCAGCCCTACATTGTTGATGAAGTGCGCTACGCTGACGGTCGGGTACGCGACGTCGAACCGATTGAAGTGCGTCAGGTCATTTCGGAAAAGACATCGAATTTGATCAGTGCTATGCTGATTTCTGTCGTGGAGAACGGCCACGGGAAAAAGGCGGCGGTCGAAGGGTATTACATCGCGGGAAAAACGGGGACGGCGCAAGTCGCCGGTGCGTCAGGGACGTATTTGGCCGATGCGACGATCGGTTCCTTTGCCGGATATGGCCCTGTCGGTGACCCGCGCTTTGCGATCGTTGTGCGCATCGACAGGCCGCGCGATGTGCAATGGGCCGAATCCACAGCCGGTCCGCTGTTTGGTGATATTGCGGCGTTTCTGTTACGCTATTTCGAGGTTCCTCCTCAACGATAATCTATGAAAAGTCTTGTTGTAGCGGTTTTGACATGGGCGGCGAAGCGGGTGCTTCTGCTGAATAAGCCGGTGGTGATTGCGGTTACCGGTTCGGTCGGAAAAACTTCGACCAAGGATGCGATCACTGCGGTGTTGTCCGTGCGATACGCCGTTCGTGCAGGATCAAAGAATCTGAACACCGAAATCGGCGTGCCGCTTTCTATTCTTGGGATGCAAAATCCGTCGCGCAATTTTTATCGCTGGGGTCAGGTGTTGGCCAACGCCGTCGGTATGGCGATCAGAAGGGATCAGCAGTTTCCAACGCATCTGGTGTTGGAGTTCGGGGCGGATCGTCCTGGTGATATTACCCACCTGATGAAGCTGGCCCAGCCGAGCGTCGGGGTAGTCACAGCGATCAGTCATGTTCATGTGGAGAATTTTCCAAGTTTTGAAGCGCTTGTCGCCGAAAAGACCGAGTTAGTGAAGCATCTTCCTGCGGACGGACTTGCTGTTTTGAACGCGGATGATGAGCTGGTCACTCAGATGGCCTCGGCGGGCGAAGCAGCGGTCGTGACGTATGGATTTGGGCCAGATGCAGAGATCGACGGGCAGGGGTATCAGTTGCAAACGCGTGAGGATGATCATTTTGAGGCCGGGGAAACGCTTGCATGTGCTTCGTTTACTGTTCACGACCGTCGTATGGATGAACGTGCGGACGTTGTTCTAAAAGATACGATCGGGATTCATCAAGCCTACAACTGTTTGGCTGCGATTGCGGTCGGAAAGCGGTTTGGTATTTCGCTTCCCGAAGCCGCGCGCGCTCTGAGCGAGCAGTACGTTTCCCCGAGCGGTCGCCTAAAACCGTTGCGGGGAATTAAAGGGGCCTTGTTGCTTGATGATTCCTATAACGCCGCACCGACATCGACCAAATCGGCGCTTGATGTTCTGGCGCAGTTTCACCCAGTAGAAGCGGCGCGACGCATCGCCTGTCTCGGGACGCATGCGGAACTGGGAAGTTTTAGTGAAGAGATGCATCGACAGATCGGCTGGAAAGCGGCCGAGGTCGGTGTTGATCTGCTCGTTTGTGTTGGTGAACCCGCTCGGGATATCGCTCGTGGGGCAGAGGAAGCAGGGATGAAAAAAGAGCAGGTGCTGACCTTTGACACCACAGATGAAGCGGGCGCGTACCTGGACAAGGAAATTGCCACAGGCGACATTGTCTTGATCAAGGGATCACAATCGGCGCGCATGGAACGCGTTACAAAAAATGTGCTCGCCGACCCGCTGCGAGCCAGCGAACTTTTGGTGCGACAGGAACCGGAGTGGGAGGCCCGATCGTGAGCGTGATCCGCTCAAGACGCGAGGAGCATACTCGGCAAAGTTCTGCCGAGTATGCTAACATATGGGCATGACAAGTAATCGCAGCGTGTTCCGTGTTTTTTTTGAACATATTCGACCGCACAGGGGGATGTTTTTGTTTGTGATCTTTCTGATCGTCGGCGGGGAGATCGTCAACGTCATCGCTCCGCTGTACTACAAACAGTTTTTTGACGTGCTGAGTGGGGCCGAAGCACCGAGCGCGTCGACCGAAAGTTCGTTACGAGAGATCCTGTATATGGTTTTTGCCTTGCATCTCGTGAACTGGGTGATGAATCGCACGGCAGGATTTTTGAGCACCGCTACCGACGGCCGAATCATGGCCGAACTGGAAAAGAGTGCCTTTGGCTATTTGCTCGGTCATTCGTACAAGTTTTTTACAAACAGCTTCAGCGGTTCCTTAGTGCGCAAAGTGCGTCGATTGTCACAATCGTACGCCACGATCAGCGAGAATTTTAAGTGGACCTTTTTGCAAACCGCAACGGTCATCACGACGGTCCTCGTTATCCTGTGGTCGCGGAGCGCAATGCTTAGTTTGATTTTAGGGGCTTGGGTACTGCTCTACACCATCGCTAGCTACGGGTTTTCCATCTGGAAGTTGAAGTACGATGAACGACGTTCCAAGGAAGACTCGGCCTCGACCGCGGTCGCGGCGGATGCGATTTCCAACAGCGTCAACATCATGACCTTTGTCGGACGCACGTTTGAAAAGGGGTTGTTCGCTACCGCGATTGAAAAGTGGCGCAAGGCGCAGACCACCGCCTGGTTCTTGGCCGACGGAAACGAAGCGGCCCAGTGGATCATGATGACCACTCTCGAATTTGTTTCGATGTTGACCGCCTTGCATTACTGGTCGATCGGCGTTTTGACGATCGGGGACATCGTCCTGGTGCAGAGTTATCTGATCACCATCTTCATTCGTGTCTGGGATTTGGGGCGCACGATTCGTAAGACGTACGAAGCGGTGGCGGATGCGAAGGAGATGGTTGAGATCATGGAAACGCCGCACGAAATTCGCGATGCGCGGGCGGCAAAAGATCTGGTGGTGCGTCAAGGAAAGATCGTCTTCAACAAAGTAGATTTCAACTATCGCAAAAAGCGTCAGGTGCTGGATCGGATGTCCTTGTCGATCAACGCACGGGAAAAGGTGGCGCTGGTCGGCCCAAGCGGGGCGGGAAAGTCGACGGTTGTGAAACTCCTGATGCGCTTCCATGACATTCAGCGTGGAGCGATTTCGATCGACGGTCAAAACATCGCTAAAGTGACGCAGGATAGTTTGCGTGAACAGATTTCGCTTGTGCCACAAGAGGCGGTACTGTTCCATCGCTCACTGATGGACAACATTCGCTACGGCCGCCGCGACGCCACGGATACTGAAGTGATCGAAGCCGCCAAACAGGCGCATTGTCACGAGTTTATCGCTCAACTTCCAGAAGGCTACGCCACGTTCGTTGGCGAACGTGGGGTGAAGTTGTCTGGCGGTGAGCGCCAACGGGTGGCGATCGCTCGGGCGATTCTTAAAAACGCACCGATTCTGATTCTCGACGAAGCCACATCATCCCTCGATTCAGAATCTGAGATGTTGATTCAGGATGCCTTGACCAAGTTGATGAAAGACAAAACAACGATCGTCATCGCCCATCGTCTTTCCACGATTCTCAAAATGGATCGGATTGTGGTGATGGATCAGGGCAAGGTTGTTGACTCTGGAACGCACGCGGCGCTCAGCAAGAAGGTCGGCATCTACAAAAAGTTGTGGGAGATTCAGGCCGGTGGGTTTATTGGGGAGTAGTCGGATAATTGTCGATCGTATTTCATATGGCGCAGGGATCCATTACAAAAAAGATCACTATTCGTTCGATCCTTGCCCTTTTTTGGCGGCATACCCGTCGCTACAAAGGGCGGATGTTTCTCGTTCTCTCCTTTGTTGCTCTGGCGACCGGGGCTGAAGCGGCTCAACCGTGGCTCCTCAAGCATCTTTTTGATCTCCTCGAGCGTGAAACGCCGTCTACGGCCAACATGGATCTTTTTCTTCCGACGATTCTCGCCCTCGTCAGCGTCATGATTTTTGGTTGGATCTGTTGGAGGTTTCAGGCGTATCACAATAACCGCTTTCAACCGCGCGTCATGGCCGACCTCGAAGAGAGTGCGTTTACCTATCTTCTCGGTCACTCGCTCGGATTTTTTGCTGATTCTTTTGCGGGAGCACTCGTCAAACGTGTTCACCGTCTGAGCTCTAGCTTTGAGCGCTTGGCGGACGAGATCACGTTCCGGCTCGTTGCTGTTCTTGTTGTGTTAATCGGCGCGGTAATAGGGCTTTCTTTGCAAAAACCGATTTTGGCCTTGGGATTTATCCTCTGGACCACGCTCTTTTTGGTCCTGCAATATTATGCAACGCGTTGGGCCTATAAAGCAGATATTCAGCGTTCGACCTTTGATTCAGAAGCGGGGGCGGCGCTGGCGGACGCGATTTCAAACGCGACAACGATCAAGCTGTTTCCCGCGGCCGCGTATGAAACGGGTCGATTCCGAACAGCGCTCGATCGATTGTCTAAAGCACGGACAAGAAGCTGGGATCGTCATGAAGCGATCTTCGCCATGCAGGGAACCTTGATGATCGGGATCAACATTGCGTTCCTGTATATTGCGGTGAAGTTCTGGATTGCCGGCGTCTTCACCCTCGGAGATATCGCCTTCATTCAGGCCTACCTCGTTGTCGCCTTTAACCGCCTATGGGAAGTGGGTCGCGCGTTCCGTCATGTGTTTGATGCCTTTGCCGATGCAGAAGAGATGGTTGGGATCATGCAAACGCCGCATGAGATCCGTGACGTGCGTAAGGCGAAAGAGCTGGGTGTACGCAAGGGAAATCTTAACTTTAAGAACGTTCGGTTCAACTATCGAGGTGCGCGTACAGTGCTTGATAATTTCTCGCTGAGCATCGCACCACACGAGAAAGTCGCGTTGGTTGGACCGTCCGGTGCGGGGAAGTCCACGGTTACAAAGTTGTTGATGCGATTCCATAATATTCAGCGCGGGAAGATCACTATCGATGGACAGGACATTTCGCGTGTGACGCAGGAGTCATTACGGCAGAACGTTGCACTCGTTCCTCAGGAGCCGATCTTGTTTCATCGTACGCTGATGGAGAACATTCGTTACGGTCGTCGTGATGCACGTGATGAAGAAGTTATCGCTGCGGCGAAGTTGGCGCACTGTCATGAGTTTATCTCTGGTCTCAAGGAAGGCTACGCCACGTTCGTTGGCGAACGTGGGGTGAAGTTGTCTGGCGGTGAGCGCCAACGGGTGGCGATCGCTCGGGCGATTTTGAAAAACGCACCAATTCTGATTCTTGATGAAGCCACCTCGAGCTTGGACTCTGAGTCCGAGGCGCTGATTCAGGATGCCTTGACCAAGTTGATGAAAGACAAGACAACGATCGTCATCGCCCACCGCCTTTCCACGATTCTCAAAATGGATCGGATTGTGGTGATGGACAAAGGCAAAGTCGTAGATACGGGAACACATACAGCACTTATCAAGAAACACGGTATTTACAAAACGCTGTGGGAAATTCAAGCGGGCGGGTTTATTGGGGAGTAGAAACATCGATTGACAGAAGGGCCTTTTGATGGTACATAAACCTTTCAAAATGGTCCTTTTTTGTTTGTCCTAACGACAAAAAAGGGTCATGTTGACCCTAAACGGAGTACCCATGAACTGCCGCCCTGTCCTTCTCCCCCTCGTTCTCGCGGGGTGCGTCCCCGACGTGACGAACGTCTACAACACCTACTACCTCGAGGACACCACCGGGGTCGACGACGGCGAGGACACCACCGGGGTCGAAGTTGTCCCCGGTGCCGACGGCTCGAACGAGCCGGTCTGCAACGAGATGGCGGCCTCGGAGATGGACGACGTCTTCGACAACGCCGCGAACATCGCCTTCTACCTTGACTTCGACGCGGAGACGGCCGAAGAACTCGACGAGACCTCGGACATGGACTACGACTGGTACGTCTACGATCTCGAGAGCGCGGAGAGCGGAGCGCCGACGCTCGATGCGGTCTGGGTGATCAACCTCGATACCGAGGACTGCGTCAAGCTCGTCAACGTCGAGGCCTGGCTCTCGGGGGAGTCCTCCTTTGACTACTTCACCCGCGACGATGGGACGTTCGGGATCCCGAACATCGCCATGAACATCGACGAAGAGGTCGCAGGGCAGATCCTGCCGGGTGGCTACACCAAAGTCCGCCTGAACGGCGGCGGGGCCGAGTCCGGGATCCAGCGGGAGCACACCGCGCTCTCGATCGCCCGTGCCTCCGGATTCCCGGCGCCCAAGTCCACCCACGTCCTCGTCCAGACCTCGTTCTGGGATGCGGAGATCGACTCCGGCGTCTGGGCCGTCTACACGCTGGTCGAGCGCTACAAGACCGGGTTCTTCGAGCGCGAAGTCCCGGAAGCGGTGCAGGCCTGGGAGTACGTCGGAGGGATCAACGAGTACACGGTCGAGAACCTCTCCGAGGTCGACTGCCAGTGGACGATCGACGGTGAGGACTGCGACAACACCGCCTTCGCCCAGTCGGTCGCCGATCTCTACGCTGTTCCTTCTGGGGACGGCTGGCTCGAGAGCGCCAGCGAGGTCTGGGACGTGCGTTCCTACTGGGACTACAAGTTCATCTCCTACTTCCTCGGGGCGGGCGATGACTGTGAGCGGAACACCAACAACTGCGTGGTGGTGCAGTCCTCGAACGCGGTCGCCTTCGGCCCGCAGTACCTCTACAGCGTGGACATCACCGCGGACCATCCCTGGTACACGGGCGTTCGCTACGACGGCATGTCGGTGATGACCTCGATGTGCAAGCGCGACCACGCCTGCCGCGAGGAGGAACTCCTGACCGGCGTCGACACCCTCGCCACGATCGCCGAGGTCAACCCGGCTGAGATCGCATCGGAGATCTGTCTGAAGCTTGTTGGGAACGGATGGATGCGCGACGGCGACGATGCAAGGTGTGATGACGTCATCGACTTCTACGAGCCGCGCGTCGAGCAGGTGGCGCAGGAGTTCGACCGTCTTCTCGATCGCCTCGAGGACTGGAACACGGTGGACACTGCCACCGACACGGGATCGATCGATACGGCTTCCGTCGACACGGCGGCCTACGACACGGGCGAATAATCCGCCCGCCCGCGCCTTGGGTCACTCCCAGGGCGCGTTCGCATTTTGGGCCGCAACGGGCTATAATTTTTCATTATGACCCATCGACCGTTCATTGTTCTCGTCGGTATTTCCGCGTTCATCGCTCTTTCGGCGGCTGTCTTTGCATTTTGGCCACGGAGCACCGCAGCACCGGCGCCGATGATTATCGATACACCGCAACTTCAGCTCGCGGCTGACGTACCTGAACCACCTTCGGTTCCGGTCCGTCTTTTGTTTTTCGGTGACATGATGCTTGGGCGGAACGTCGAGACGTTGATGCGGGTGAACGGGGAGGACTATCCGTTTGAAAAGATTCAGTCACTGATCGATGCCTATGACTTCGTTCACGCAAATTTGGAAGGCCCGATCGTTGAGGATCACACCCAGACGCCGGATCACTCCGTGAGTTTTAACTTCTCTGACACGATCGGCCCGCTTTTGGCCCGTCACGGATTCGATGCAGTGACGCTCGCCAACAATCACACCCTCGACCAGGGTCATGCGGCATATGTCTACACGCTGCACGTTCTCGACGAAGTTGGGATTCTTCATTCAGGACATGCGGTCGAGATGGGCCTCGATCATGTGTTGAAAACGGATGCTCCTGGAATCCCGATGATCTTCGCTTCGTTCAACGTTACGTTCCCATTTAGTGATGCTGATGCCGCGGTTGAAACGATCGCTCAGCTTGAAACCGAATCGGACGATCCGATTATCGTCAACGTGCACTGGGGTGAGGAGTATCAGACGCGGAGCAATCTGACTCAGCAGGAACTGGCTCATCGGTTGGTTGATGCCGGCGCGGATCTGATCATCGGCCATCATCCGCACGTGGTGCAGGAGTCTGAGATCTATAACGGCGTGCAGATTTTTTACTCATTGGGGAATTTCATTTTCGACCAATACTTTTCAGAGGAGACGCAGCGCGGTCTCGCGGTTGGGGTCGAGGTTCTCGATGGAGTTTGGACGTTCACAACTTATGATTTTAAAAGTGTTTTGAGTCAGCCGATCCTTGAGGAAATACCATAGGCCATGGCGACTCTTGCCAAACACCGAAAAGGTGGTTAAATCCTCGGTCCTGAACAACCAAGGGGGAAGGACAATGACCACGCACACATTGGGCCGGATCTGCATCATCGAGGATGAGCCGCTCATCCTCTCGCTCTACCGCGAGATCTTCACGATGTGGAACTACGAGGTCGTGACGGGTTCCTCCGGAGCCGACCTCGATCGGTGCCTCGGTGAGGACATCGTCGGGATCATCTGCGACCAGACGCTGCCGGGCGAATCTGGCCTGCAGATTCACGCGCGACTTCGCGACGAGCTGGTCAGGCGCAGGATCGCCTTCCTGCTCGTTCATGGGCAGGACGTCCACGCCTTTCCTGAGCTGCATCCAGGCGAGCTCCTCAAGCTGGGGGTGATCGGGCTGAACAAGCCCATCGGGATGCCGGAGATCGAGGCAGCGCTTCGCGCAGAGATCGCTCGTCTCCGTTCCTGACCCGTCCCTGAATTCCACGTTCGACCGCGAGGGACACTCCCTCGTGGTCGCGTCGTTTTAAACGTCGAACCCCGCTGGAAGTGATCCAGCGGGGAGCGAGAAGTGAAGAGTGTTGAACCGTGGTTCAGTCCGGCATGTGCACCGCTGTGCCGATCGTGAGGGAGGTCTGCACCACCCAGCCGGGGTTCACCGTCGGTCCGGAGCTATCGGTCGTGGCGGTGACGTTCTCGAGTGCCACGAAGGCCCCGATGTGTACTTCGGTGAGCGGCGGGAGCTGATCCGGCAGGACCGAGATCGCGTACTCGGCGCCGAGCCCAGGGTAGCGAACCGCGCTCGCGAAGGTGCCGGTCCCGTGCCAGGAGACGGGACTCACGATCAGCGCGAGCCGGGGCTTGCCCGGGAACGGAGTCAGGAGGATCTCCGGCCGCAGGTCGAGCCCAGCGGCGATGACGTCGAAGTTGCCGAAGCTCCCACCCTCGGAGAGGAGGGAGAAGGCGAGACGCGCGCCGTAGCGGACACCGTTCGCCCGCAGGTTCACAAGTCCGATGTTGACCTTGAAGCCGTCGTGGAAGATCCCGCGCAGGATGTCGGTCACCTCGCGCTGCTCGCCGGTGAAGAGGTCGGTCACGGTGTAGGTGTCGACGAGCGGGTGGTTGAGCCCGCCGATCACCCCGCCCTGGAAGGTGGCGTACAGCCCGCTCGGCACCGGTCGAACCGGCGGCGCAGGCGCTTCGGTCACGGGCGGCGGCGCTTCGTCGAGCACCTGCTCCGTGGGGTCCGTGGCCATGGCTGCCGAAATGATCAGTGCGAACATGGGGCCTCTCTTTTCTCCCGGAAGGGGAGAGGAAAAGATAGGGCTTTTGGAAGGCTTTGTCAACCGTTTCGCCTCATCCACAGCGCGAAATCTATTGACTCGGCCCTTTTGAAATGTTACCGTTGCGACGCCAAAGCGGTCGCGAAAACCATTTGGCCCCATCGTCTAACGGTTAGGACAGGTGGTTCTCATCCACCAAATAGGAGTTCGATTCTCCTTGGGGTCACCAAAAGCTTCTCCGTCGAATTTGACGGGGAGGTTTTTATTTTGGGCAAACTCTTTGCAGAGATAGTCGAGCGGCTCATTCAATACAACCTTATACAAGCCACCATCCTTCACCACAATCTCTTTGAAGAGAATGGCCAGGAATCGTCGCTTGATTGGGTCTGGCGCGCGCTTATAGGCGACTGGGAGGTCGCGCGTGAAGGTAACCGCTTGTTCCAGGATGCGGATCGCCGCCTGGATCGTGCTTTCGTTTGCTTCGAGCCTTGCCTTGCAGTTTATGCGTTCTGAAGAGATTTCTTCTCGGATCGTTTCGTAGATTTCCTCGGTCAGCTTATTTTCGAGATACTTGTTCACCAGCGAACGTTCCTTTTCGTTGAGCTGATTCATTTTTGCTTGAATCTGCTTACGCTCCCTAGTAACCGACTCCTGTTCCCGCTCGTGAATCTCTGCGAGCTTCTTTTCGATTTTTACAATAATGTGTCGGGGGAGACGAGCGGCTTCTACGGCTTTTGCAATTTCTTTCTCCAAAAAATTAGCGTCTACGTATGATTGGGTGCAATCGACTTTTCGGTTATCTTGCCTTTTTGAACAACGGTAATACGGTATCAACCGCTTCGATGAAGTGAGTTGCTTTTCATAAGTGATGTTTGCACCGCACTCGCCGCATTGCATGAGCCCGCGTAATAAGAAAAGGTTTTTACGCTTCCTGCTTCTTCCGTGGATACGGTCGCTGAGTACAAGTTGGACACGCTGGAATAGTTCTTTGGAAATAATGGGCTCGTGTACTCCTTCCGCCTCAATGCCATTCCATTGCGTGATGCCGATGTAGAATTTGTTGCTCAACATTCGACTCACCATTGAAATAGCGAGAGGCTTGCCTTTGTTCTTTTTTTGCTCCATTCCAACGGAAAAGAACCAATCGCAAAGATCGGCCACCGTATAACCGCCCGTCGCGAACTTTTCAAACGCCTGAATCACATAATCCTTAGTTTTGGAGTCAGGAATCACGAATTTTCTCTCAACATCTTCGTTAATGATCTCCCGCATGTTTTTGTAGCCAGGCGGAGCCTTGGAGTTGCACATGCCCTGTTTGGCTCGCTCGTTCATGCCCTTGAGTACATCACGGGCAAGGTTACCGCTAAAAAATTGCGCTACGCTAGCAAGGATGGCTTCTACCATCATTCCTTCGGGTGTACCGCTTATATTTTCTGTAACAGAATGGAGTTCGGCCTTCTTCATGCGTATGCGAGCGGCATTCCGCACGTGATCGAAAACGTTGCGCGCAAAGCGATCGAGCTTGTAGACGATAACCGCGGCAATGTCACCTTCGTCGCAACGAGCGAGCATCTCTTGCAGTTGAGGCCGATCGTCGGAGCGCGCAGATTCTCCCTCATCACGGTAAACATGTTCAACAGAAAAACCATGCGTTTTTGCGTAGGTACGACACGCCTCTTCTTGAGCTGGCAGGCTGAAACCTTTTTCGGCCTGTTTGTCCGTTGAAACGCGAAGATAGAGAAGTGCTTTTTTGTCCATATCATTTGAATTATGTCGTGCAACTGGAGAAATGAAAAGTTCCTGCATACTTCAGCGAGATTTACGACGACTTTTAATGAATCCGATGACTAACATTTCTGCAAGCAGAAATCGTGATGCATCGCGTGTGCGCCGCTCGCTGAGCATGAGCCATTTCTGATAGCGCTTCGTTGGGTTCCCTCGCCATTGTTTTATTCGCATCTCCATAAAAGATCGTTCCATGTTTTTTTCTCCTTCTCGATACTTACGACAAAATGCTCTTCTGCCGACGTGATTCCTTTGCTGGCTCTCGTATGCCAAATCGTGGCATCGGCGGCAAGCGAATATGTCGTTTATTAAGTACAAGACGCCAGCCCTCTTTCCACACGGTTCTCCATCTTTATCCGCCGTACAAATGAACCAATACCGTTGCCCTCCGAAATAGCAGGGCGTTGATGTTAGAGTAAAAGAAGCAAGGCGTTGATCCGTGAGAATCGATCCTCTCATGCGCGGTCGGAAGTACCGCGTGCTAACCTTAGGTATCTTCTCGCACGTCATTTTCGGCATATTCGCTAATTTCATCGAAATCATTAGGAGTTGAAATAGCCCCCATAGACATTCCCTCCATTACAGCTTTCTTTTCCGCCTGTAATCTAGCGATTTTTTCGTCCCTGTGTTTACCTGCAACTTCTCGAAAACGACTTGGCGAATTCGACCTCACCCCACCTTCATTCACTTCACTTTGCTTTTCTTTCCTTACATTCTCTTCTGCAGGAATTCCCCAACATGGAGTTATTCCATGGGCAACCAAAAGTTCATAAAATTGGCTAGGTTTACTCTTGCTTGCGGTGAGAGTTTGCATGTTAAACCACCCAAGAATGAAGCCAGCGGGACCATTTTTTGTTTCGCCCGTGATGATTAGTCTCGCTTCTCGCAGTTCATCAAGCATTCGCTCTACACGAAATGGACCCTGGCGCTTTGTGTAAAAAACGGTTCTACTCCAGTACTTTGCATCCGCCCTGAAACAACCCTCATCATCGCCGTGGAGAATCAGCATCATGTAGAGAATTTGTGCGGGCATCGTGAGATCATTGAAAGCATCATTCTCACAAAGATCTTTGCGTATCATTCGGCGTTCCGCCATATGGTTATTCTTATACTTTGATTGTCATCAAATCCCGTCGTACAAAAGGGATTTCAACTTCTTGATCGAATTCACAAAGGAGGATGCACTCACGAGCGCATTTCGTTCGAATGTAAATTCAGTCACGCGGTTGCGTAGATTTTCAGAATCTGAAAAAACAAAAGTAACCTTTCCGCCATGTTCACGTTCGCAGTTGATCATATTGATCTCGTGCGAAAGCAGATAGGCGGCAAGGTAGAAATTACTTGTCGGAAACTGATTGTGGATTGTGTTCATACTTATTTTTTACCTCCTGACGCGCAGCCATATACAACATCTCAGCGAATGCTTCGACGACCTGATCTTCGGAGGTTTGTTGTGAGGCGTCGGGCGCAAACATAAAAGGTACCTCGACGGTACCCCTTTGCGCTCCTTGAATGGTGACACTAATTTTGAAAATTAACTGTAACGTTTTTTATCTCTTTCACGGGCTTTTTTTATCAACTGTACACGCTTCGTATCAGCTTTTTTTGAAAAATCGTCCACTGTTCCCACGGGATACAGTTCCGCCACAATGCCAAAATCCCTTTCCACCTGCGTTCCTTTCTTTTTTGTCTTCGTGAGGCTGGTAACACGGCTATCCCGCTCTGCAGTTTTTCTTGTTCTTCGAGCGACAGTCTTCGGTTTCAGATGTTTGAAAACCTCAACTCGTAATTTGTTTTCAAGCGTCTTCTCTCCTGTCTTTGGCAGGTCATGATACTCGGTTTTAATCTTACCGTTATCGGGCGTGTACTCGATGGAAAAATTCCCTGGAATATGTCCGACTTTGTTTTGGAGTAGGAAATGTCGTACGGCTCCACTGTAATTATCTGTGAGTTTGAAAATACCCAACAATACCTTGATAGCGCGCCCAACAAGATGATGTCTCCTCATTACCTCTTCTACATTCTGGTCTACTGGATTCAACCAACGGTTTTCAGCGTGTTGATCAACAAAACCTTCTTGCGGGATCCCCAACTTTTTAACACGAAGCCACTGGGCGATTTTTTCACCCTCGAAATGACAAATGGTGCCTACAAACTGCTGCCGATTAAGCTCTATTGCTTTTGCCGACAAATCTAAGTCCTCATCCTTCATACTTATTCTTCATTCTTTTTCCTATTGATTCTGCCACTATTAAGCAATTTATGCTAGATTTTTTGGCTTTATTCAGCCTATAGCGTTTGCTTTTTCAGTGCCTTACGTTAAAATACAAGCACAATTGCCTAAACCCATCAGATAATGATGGGCATGGCTCTAATAAATCCACAACAACGTTGTTGGTCGTCTGACCAGCCCTCGTTGTTGTGGTTCACGCTCCGAAAGGACGTGAGGCGGTTTTCGAAAGAGAATCGTCGCTGGCTCGGGCGACCTTTTGCGTTGCTCAAAATCCAGCCCTAATTCAAAACCACAACAACACATATGGCTGAAGCGCTATTTGAAACGAATTACCTTGGGACGAAGACAACGGTTTTTTCCACCCATGTTTCCTACAAGGTTTTCTTCATAGAAAAATCTATTCCAATTCATCGCATCTCCAGTATCGAACTTGGCGTTCCACTCCACGCCCAGGTTGTTATCGAAACGAGCGGAGGCGAGAAACATAAGATCCCTGTAAAGCTCGGTGATAAAGAGAAACTACGCGACGCAATTTACAGTGCGATGAAGACATAGTGCTATGTACATCCCCAGGACTAAGAAACGTCCCAATTTGACGCCGAAAGCGCAAAGCGAGGGTTATGGGCGAATGGAGCCTGCGACCATGTCACAGGAGATTCTGGCGCGCCACAGGAGGCAGTAACTGAGGCTGATACGAGCTCCCAAAGCTCAAATACTGCACCGACGGACAGGTGTGCGAAGATTTGCCCTGAGGACTAATCGATCATTCTCGAAAAACCTGCTTCCTCGAGCTTATGACGATTCTCGTTCATGAGCCCTTTGTTGTTTGGCATTTGGAAAATAAACAATTCAGTCAATATTTTTCTCTCTTCCCCCGATATGCCCAACTGACTTGCGAAGTCACGAGCTTTTTCTGGCTTATTATCAGTTTCAGCCGAAATCATAGAACCATAGGTTTTAATGTTTTCAAGAGCCGCTTTTCGACTGACATGAAAAAGTTTTGGAAAACGAGACTTCAAATAAATAGCACAGAATAGACTTGTAGTATCAAGCGGAGCGTCTTTTGAAAGATCAATGCCTCCCAATTTTGCTTGCGTAATTAACTGGTAAACCAATTGTTTGAATTTTCGTGTTTCATTCGCGAATCTATTGGTAAATCTGATAATCCAACCCTGTGTGTCCTTCGGCATTTCAATGAGGTGATCAGCAAGGATATCGCTCAAAATACCTTCATGAGTTGGCGCGGGAAGTGTGAGCGAGTACTGAATAATTTTTGTTAGATATTCGTCCCCATAGCCAGAGTGCAGACCATATTTTTTCTCGATCATCTCAGAAACGATGCGACGGTCCAGTGCAAAAACGAATAGTACGTTGCTGGTAAGTAGAAAGTTTTTTATCGCTTCCAAAAGTGTAACTGTATGCTCTGGGGAGCATCGGTCAAGATCATCGATGAAGATGCAAACGCGCTTTTTCGTGTTCTCCGTAAGAGCAACCTGTATGAGATTGTTGAGCTTTCCACGCAGTTGTTGAACCAGATCGGCTTGTTCAAATTGATCCTCGGGAAATGCCGTAGCGGCCAGATTAGCCTCGGCGCGCATGTCATCCACATCAAGCATCCCTGCACTTGCTTTATGGAGCAGTTTTTTGAAGATAGAAGTTGATATGCCAAGCATTGCGCTTGTGAGATCATTCCAAACCTCATTTGTTTTTGGAATTTTAGCCTGCTCTCTGAAATCACTTATCAAAGCTGTAAACAGATCAATATGATCAGCGTACTCGTATTTCCACGGATCAAATCTGATAGCAAGTATGTCTCTTGCATCTGCATTGTTTGTAAGTTCCCCTTGGACTGCCTGCAAGAAGGTTGATTTTCCCGTTCCCCAATTTCCGTATATGCCAAAGGTGTTCGGAAGCTCCATCTCCAAAAAAACATTTGCTACAAGGTTTTTGGCCAGTTCTCGATGCCCAAATTTATCGAGACTCAAATCGCTGAGGGAGGCTTCTGTTGGAAAACGCATACAAGTGTTGATTATTGTTGAATTTTATTGCAAAATGTTGGGGTTGTCTATTATATGGCGCTACTTCCTCCTGGATACCTAAAGTGCGTGGTTTCAATTGACTACCCCGATGCCTTTGGCGTACTTCAGCCGATTGGGACAGGCTTTCTTTTCAGTAAGGTCATCGAAAAAATCGACGATACAAGATTTGAGGTGAAATCCTACCTTGTGACCGCAAAACATGTCATTTACAAAAATGGCATCGATCAATCCTCCCAGAAAAAAGAGATTTTCTTACGTTTTGATCGGCTCGGGGAAGAAACGACTCAAAGTTTTCAATTGCCTCTCTACACGGGGGCTAATGGTGCAAACTTCAGTTTTCCTTCGAATGAAATCGATGTTGCTGTTATCCCGATACAGACGAGGGTATTGCGTGACAACGGAATAGATTTCGTCGAAATTATTGATACTGAAACGGCGCTTCGCTCCCAAGATTACGAAGAGGTCGGCCTCTGTTCGGGTGATGAAGTATTCTTCCTGGGGTTCCCGTTAGGACTACGTGGTGAAGTAAAGAATTATGCTATTTGCCGAGGTGGCCTGATAGCTCGTCTTGATTCAGAATCCCTAAAACAAAACATCATTTACTTGGATGCTCCAGTTTTTCCAGGCAATAGCGGTGGACCAGTTTTTTGCAAACCACAGTTCATGCATATCGAAGGCACAAAACCCATCAAGAAGGCTTACTTACTTGGAATCGTTACTAAATTTTTGCATAGAGAAAAGGACGAGAACGCTGGGTTGAGTCAGGGTGATTTGGCAAAGATCGAAGGGCATCTAGGATTGGCGAAAATTATTACGGTTGACGCGATCTATCTTGCTATCGATGAACACGAAAGAAAAAATATTGAGAGACAATAAAAAATCAACATTAATTTACTTGTCAGCTCGGTAACCCATTTTGTATAGCGCGCCTTTGAGAGAGGCGGTGTAGATTCCAATTTTCTCACGCCAGGTGTTGGTCGTGTTATCGTCCAGCGTCTTCATAAACTCCGTGCGGATTTGGTCATTGCCATATTCGACATACTCCAAAATCTTCGCTTCGGTCAGATTGGAAAAAATCTTTGCTCTTGCGTATACAAACAACGACCCGTCATTTGCGGAATTTGCATTTCTATTTTTGTTAAACGAACGTACTCTGTTTCGCAAATCGAGATCAATTTTACTGCCAACACTACGACCTGCTTCAACAATCCGTTTGATCTCCAAAAGACGCGCCAAAAACATGGAGTCACTTGGACCCGCACACTTCACGATGTTTTCATGGTGTCGCATTATGAGGTCGTATATGCGGTTAATGGGCGAGTCGTGAAAATAAAACGCCGCATCCTCTCGCTCGTGCATGTTCCAAGGCGTGGCACCCTTTTCAAATTCGGATTTGAATTCTGGCTCCATGATCTCTTCTATCCATGCTAGAGATTCTCTTTTTGCTCTAATCTTCTCTACATTCGCCGCAAAAAGGTGCTGGATCAAGGCCATCGCAAGAGAAACGAAGAGAGTCACAAATCCCGCCCCGATCAACTCAACGATCAATGATTCTCTGAATCCCTCTGAAAGCTGGGTGCCATTTGCCAACAAACACACGACAACAGCTAAAAATGCCACGAAGCCGACGATCAAAAGGGTAATTTGTGTTTTTTCCCCGAGTTTCATGTTGCTAAGATAAAATTACTCACATTATCCAGCATTTCTTCAAAAGAATCCAGTAAAACGCTGGACAAAACGCTTCGCTGTTGTTATCTTACTTTGTCGTCTCCCTCGGAGCGAACCCTACGGCTGGGATAGCCGACCCTCTAGCGAAATCTTCGCTGGGAGCAAGCATGGAAAGGATCATGTGGGAAATCGAGTACTGGGGTGAAGTAGCCAAGCACTTCTTTGGCGGAGGTCTGCTCGTCCTGGCCGTCATCCTGCCGACGGGAGGCGCCATCATCGGCCTGCTCAATGGCTGCACGGGATCCGACGAGCCCAAGGCCTACATCCCTGTCCATCAAGTGCTCGTCGACGGAGCTCCGTGCGATGTCGAACTTCGGCAGTGGTGTGACGACGCCGAGCCATGCAACCTGATGTCCAGGACAGACGCACACTGGAAGGTCGAGTCCGACGGGCGGGTCAAGATCATGCACGTGGGACAGGAGCTTCGCTTCGAGCGAGGCACCTGGCAGCGCTCGCACGTCACCGACCCGCAGTGGGTCGTGGACGCGACGGGCGACTACCTCCTGGCCACGACCGACTCCAGGCACGCCCTGATCATCCACTACCCGATCGACAAGGAGGTGAAGTGATGATGCTTCACACGCTCAGCGCGTACTGGGAGAAGCTCATCTCCCCCCAGGACGCGTCCACCCCTATCGAGTACCTGGCGGCCATGATCCTGTTCGCGCTCATGGTCGTCTTCCTCGATCGAGCGCTGGCCGTCTCGGCCACTTCCAAGATGGTGACGTGATGGAGCTCGTCGTCATCATCCTGCTCTGGCTCGGCCTCACGGCTGAAGATGAGCGCATCAAGACATCGCCACCAATCCAGGAGGTGGTGTACGAAGACACTCTCTGTTTCGTCGGAAGGGCGATGGTTCCGTGCAGGAGAGCCACTACCAACGAATACTAGCTCGCGCACCTACGCGCGGCGGAGACAGCTCACCACCCACGTGAGTGCCCGCCGACTTCCGTGGGTGCGCTGTTTCTTTTCAAAACTACGTTTACGCCAAAGAGTAATTAAACTGAAGTAATACGAGCTTTTCCTTATTTTTCTCCAAGTATTCGGTTAAGCTAGCTTTCGGTTCACCAGAAAAATCTTCAACATACGTTGGAGATTTTTCTGTTCCGAGGAGAACCAAACGGTCAAAAATTTCAAAGCCGGCGGGGAGTGGCCGCGCCGGCGCTTGAAGGGTGAGCTCATGGAAGTGGGCCGTCGAGGATCTGACAGCTCACGAGCTGATTGTTCTGTACTACGCAGCGCAACGCGACGATCTCGTCGTGGACGAGGATCGCCTCGAGCCAGGTGCGGTCCGAAGGACGGATCTCGCCCCATGGCAGGTTGTCAATGTCGTACCACTGCCAGTCGATGATCTCATCGCTGTTCGTCGGCTCACCATCGAATTCGCGGCAGATGTAGAGGTGCAGGCGACAGTTCCAGTCCGAGTGATCGATGTTCTCGATCTCGACCACCCCGCGGTACAGCAGAAGGTGCGTTTCAGCGCCGGCCTCCTCACTCGTTTCACGTTTGGCGGCCTGTTCGGGTGTTTCGCCCGGTTCGATTTTTCCGCCGGCGCTGGTGCGGTATCCGGCCACGATGTATTTGAGCTTTCGCCCAAGCGCCACGGACCGTCGCCGCAGAAGAAAGACGAGCACAGCATCGCGCATGGGACCTCCTTAAAGGGAACCGTACAGCAAAAAGAAAAAATGTCCAGTTAAAACGTTGTCACTCGTTGCCAAGAAGAGACGGTGATCGGGGGATTGGTGTTGGAAACTTCGACGCGGAGTCGATAGATGCGGTCGTTGACTTCGGCTTCTGTTTCGATCGTCGCTGTAGGCCCGCTGGTAGTTACAGGACGGATCGTGCAGGACGCTCCGTTGATCGTCCGCATTTCGTTTCCGTTATAGGCGCTGTCGTACGACAGTTCGATCAAAGCGGCGTCGGCGCATCCTTCAGCCAGGATTTTGGCCTGAAAAAAGTCTTCTCCGCCGAGCGTGTTTTCTATCTGACCAAACAGCTGATTGGCGGTGGTGATGCCGATCAGGAGGAAGACGGTGGAGATGATGATGGTGCTCAAAATGAGGGTGAATCCTCGTTGATTATTCATAGCGGAAGGTGTAGGGGATCGTCGAAGTCATCGTTGGGCTTGCCCCAGATGACGTCGTCGTTTGATACGTCACTTCGATGCTCAGCGAAGCGGGTGAACCGCTCAGGCGGGTGACCGTAAACTCTTGAACCGTAACATCCGTCGTTAACGCGATCGGTGCCCCAGCTCCCAGAGTCATGGTCAACGTTTCATCGGTGATTGCGAAGATGACCGGATCATCTGCGGCGGTTGGGGAGTCGATCGAGAGGGTGTCACTCACCCCGGCCGAAGACGGGACATTGACGAGTGTCGCTTGCTCCAGCCGGTGAAGGATGGCTTGCTCGACGAACTGGCTCGTTTGCAGCACTCGTTGTTGGCCTTCAATTAGGGAACGCGTATCCATCCCGGAAACGTAGATCGATGCAAGCACAGAGGTGATCAATGCAAGCAGGGCGGTGTAAATGAGTGTTTCCACCAGGAGAAATCCTTTCATACGTTCCGGCTACGGTGTTGAAGTGACAATACGCAGGGCATCATTACTGCGCAGGGAGATGAAGACGTAATTTTCTGCGAAGTCGAGTCCGGTCGCCATTTGCGGGAAATTGATAGAGGTCGCTTCGGTGATCGCGGCGAAATCGGAGATGTCGAGAACTAAGAATTCTTTTGTGCTGTTGGTTGTGCCGGCAAAGGCGAGGTCGTCCACCACACAGAAGATATCGTTGATCGTACTGCCGGTGTAGTAGTTTGCCGTTTCGGTGATCGCCAATGGATCAGTGACGTCTAAAATATACAGCCTACCCGTTCCGTCACCGGCGATGAGGGTGTTCGGATAGTTATACGCCACGCCCGTCAGGCCACTGGCTCCAGAGACGTTATAAGTGCTGAGAGAAACAGGGAAGATCGGATCGGTCATGTCCACAAGGAAAAGATCCCCGGTGGCATAACTCGTCGCGACATAGAGTGTGGATTCATACGCCGCGAGGTCGGTGACTCCTGCACCGACTTCAAAGCTTCCGACTAAGCTGGGTGTGGCAGGATCGCCCACATCATAAATAAAGAGGTCATGCAGGCCGCTCGAGGTCATGCCTAAGGCGACCCATCCTTCACCGGCGATGATCGTCGCCCCGTCGGCACTTCCACTGATGTTAGCCCCGCCAATTTTGCTTGTTGTAAGCGGATTGCTGATATCAAAGATCATCAGCTCGCTACTGTCGTTGGCGGATGCGGCGTAGAGATAATCGCCTTCGATCGACAGGGTCTGAATCCCCGAACTTCCCGTGTTTACTTCGAGGACCAGCGTGGGAGAAGCGGGGTTACTGACGTCAAAGACAAAGAGGTCAGGTTTTGACGAACTGGCGGCGACCCCTGAAATAAAGGCGTACGGATAATCTACGGCCACGTCCGTTCCTTGGTTTCCTGGACCGATATCGCCACTACCGACCGCCACCGGATTGGTCCAGTCGCCCGTGAATGACGATGACGCTTCACAGTTGCTCGTTCCAGCGACCGTGAAACCGTAGGTCAACCAATTACTAAGAATCGTCGATCCGCTTACGGTGAGCGTACGGCCGCTCGCTGATTCCCAACGGATTTCAACTTCAACTTGGCGCTCATCATCGTTTGTTTCTGTGACCGTCACGCTGCGGTGATAAATCCCGGTCAGATCTTCTGATCCGCTAAATCCCCAGTGGGTGGTGAGAGCGAGTCCGTGCGTTCCGACGGAGAGATCATCCCAGTTTTGATTGCGGATCTGTCGCGTTGCCTCCAGCCCCTCGGCCAAGAGCGACCGTGCTTGCTGGCGCTCCTGGCCGAGATTGCCTTGTGTCAGGATCACCCCGAAGAGCGTGAACACAGAGACAGCCATGATGACGAAAATAGCTACGGCAAACATGACTTCGATCGTGGACTGGCCTTTATTCGATGCTGAGTAAACCATAATCGGAAACAGTGATGGTGAACGTTTTGTCGTCGCTAGAAATGGTGATCGCCCCACCGGCCACAGGAGCGAGCGCTCCGGCAGGGAAGACAACTTCGGTTAATCCGGAAACGGTGACGGGTGACGGATACGGATTTACAACATCGGCAGAGACCGTACGAGTGGCGTAGCTGTCGCCTTCAAATCGGGTTGTTTGGTCGCTTTCAATCAGAACACCGTGTGCAGAGTCGTTTGCTTGGGTGTAGGCGTCTGTTTGGGCTTGGGTGAGATCGGCTAGGATGAATCGGGCTGCTGACTCGACCCGCTGTGAGCGGACGTAATCAAAGGACCAGGTCGCGGCAAGTCCGGCTAGAATGGCGGCGATCCCCATGACGATCAGGATTTCAATGAGGGTAAAACCGCGCAGCATACTAGCGAGCTTGAATTCCTTGGGTCAGCTGATAAATCGGAGTGATGATCGAGATGGCGATGAAGCCGACGAGTAAACCGACAAAGATCATCATCGCTGGTTCAAGAACGGTGGTCAGCGTTTTGGTGGCGTCGTCCACTTCGCGTTCAGAGAAATCGGCCAAGTAGCGGAAACTTTCGTCCAATCGTCCCGTTTCTTCACCGACGCTGACCATCTGGCTGACAAACGGAGGGAAGAGCGCTTGGCTATTAAGCAGATAGTCGGAAACGGATTGTCCCTGCTGGAAGGAACCGGCGATGTTGGACAGCGCGCGTTGATAAACACGATTGTCGAGCGCGAGGCTGGCAATTTTAAACGATTCGTCGATCGTAATCCCGGATTTAATAAGGGTTGAGATAATGCGCGAGAATTGGCTGATCTGGGCGCGTTTCATGAGGTTGCCGATGACCGGCAGGTGCAATGCAGCGGCGTCGAGCACATACCGCACCGACTCAATGCGGTGCAAGAAAAAGAGCAACACGACGAGCAAGATTCCAGCCAACAGGACCCACAGGCCATAGCCAGTGATGAAATCAGAAAAAGCAAAGAGCATCGCCGTTGTCCATGGTAACGTCACCTTGAGCGAAGTGAAGAGCGGACGCAGCTGCGGCAGAAGGACAAAAATCATGTAGGAACTGATCGTCAGTGTGCCGCCGACCACGATCAGCGGGTAGAGGAGCGCAGATTGGATCTTGCCACGCACGTCGCGTGATTTTTCCAAGTATTCACTGATGCGAATGAAGCTTTGGGTCAGCGTTCCGGATTCCTCGCCAACGGCGACCAGTTGAATCGTTAACTTATCGAAAAGCTGGGGCATCTTTTCCATGCTGCTTGAGAGGAATTCACCAGAGGAAACGTCATTCAACATCAGGTGCAGGGCGTTGTGCATCGTCTGCGTACGAGCCTGGGCATGGATCGCCATCAAACTTTTTTCGAGCGGAACTCCGGACTCGGT
Source organism: uncultured Parcubacteria group bacterium (assembly GCA_947084965.1). Classification (GTDB taxonomy): domain Bacteria; phylum Patescibacteriota; class Patescibacteriia; order UBA9934; family CAMTUG01; genus CAMTUG01. The sequence continues at coordinate 25,110 of CAMTUG010000004.1, read as the reverse complement.
CATGATGCCCAAGTATTTAAAAAAGGCGATCCGTTCTTTTGAAGAGATCCGTCCAAAGCGCGAAACTTTTGTTGACCAAGGGCGTTTTTCTACTTTCTGTTTAGCCATATTACTCGTGGATCACGCGAAGAATTTCGGCGATCGATGTAATCCCGGAAGAGGCTTTTTTAATTCCATCAACGATCATCGTGGTCATCCCTTCAGACACCGCCTGTTTGCGGATCGTGTCCGCATTTTCCTGTTTCATAATCAACCGACGAATCTCTTCCGAAATTTCTAGCACTTCATAAATACCGATGCGGCCGTAGTAGCCCGTGCGATTGCAAGCCTCACAGCCGACCGGTTCGTAGAACGTGTCATATTCATCCAAGACGTCGGCAGGGATGAAGGTGGTTAAGCTCTCCCGCTCTTCTTTTGTCATTTTGCGGTGCGTCGCGCATGTTGTGCAGAGTTTGCGCACCAAACGCTGACCAATAGCAATATTGACCGTCGAAGCGATTAAGAACGGCTCGATCCCCATATCGAGCAGGCGCGGCAAGGTTACGGCGGCGTCGTTGGTGTGGAGGGTCGATAAAAGCAAGTGCCCGGTCATCGCCGCGTTCACAGCCACCCCTGCCGTTTCTTCGTCACGAATTTCCCCGACCATGATGATGTTTGGGTCTTGGCGAACGATGGAGCGCAAGCCGTGGGCAAAGGTTAGGTTGGTACGGACGTTGACCGGAATTTGTGTGATCCCTCCGACGGCGTATTCGATCGGGTCTTCAATCGTAATGATCGAACGCTCGCGGGTATTCAACAGCTGAAGAATAGAGTAGAGCGACGTGGTTTTTCCTGAACCGGTCGGTCCAGTCGCCAAAATCATCCCGTAGGATTTACGGATGTTAGCCAGGACCTTTTCCAAGTCGCGGTCAGCGAACCCTAATTCTTCGAGGGCGAGTGCCTTGACGTGACCGACGAGCAGACGCATAACCGCGTTTTCTCCGTGATACGTCGGGGTGATCGATACGCGCACGTCAATCGGCAAATCATCAAAAATAAGTCGGAAGCGTCCGTCCTGGGCGGCCAGGTGTTCGTCGGTGCGCAGTTCAGAAAGAACTTTGAACCTGGTGAGAAGCATCGGATGGACCTTTTTGGGGAGCATTAAGACGTCGTGCAAAATGCCGTCGATACGATAACGGATGACGATATAGCTTTCGTCCGGATCGATGTGCACATCGGACGCGGACGCCTGATAAGCGTAGCGGATGATACCGTCGGCGACGTCTTTGATGGTGGCACGTTCTAAGTCCTGCAAGCCTTCGAGCGTCTTTGATTTTCGTGATTCCTGGATGTTGAGCTTGATGATTTCTTCAAGGTTGGCAGCGCTGCTTTGCTTTTCTATTTTCTTCTTCATAAAATTCTCCTCCTAGAGAGATAAAAGAATTATACCCAACTTTTCGTTTGAACGCTATGGATCTTCTAAAAAGTTTGCTATGATAGTTCTATTAATAAGTGGATAACTAATCCCGACGCACTATGTACGTCTCAAAACGCCTTCAAGGTTTCACCCTTCTCGAAATCTTGATCGTCATGGCGCTCATCGCCATCTTGATCGGTATCGTGATCGCGACCCTTAACCCGGCCCGTCAGTTTGCCTCGGCCCGTAACTCAACGCGTTTCTCTCATCTCAACACGATGATGAGCGCGATTAGCGCCAACATGGCTGAAAACAACGGTGTTTTCACCTGTGCCTCCGGTGCGGTTCCGGCAGTTGCCACGAACATGTCTAACGATGTCGCTGATTACGACATCGCCCCATGTCTCGTCACCGATTTCCTTTCCTCGATGCCGTACGACCCATCGGCCACTGGCGCTCACTGGACGTCTACGGCTGATTACGACACGGGCTACGCCATCTCGGCAGATGCGGACGGTCGGATCACCCTCACCGCAACGAGCGCCGAGCTCGGTGAAACGATCAGTTTGACTCGCTAAGATCCAAACACAAAACACTCCGCTCGTGCGGGGTGTTTTGTTTTATTGTTTGCAAACGATGAGCGTGTTATGATGTTGACACTATGTTCGAAGGGGGATTGTTTATTGATATCGGTGTCGTTATCGTTGCGGCGGCCGGGTTGTCTTTTTTAGCGCATCGTTTGAAGCAGCCGCTCATCATCGCCTACATTTTAACGGGCTTGTTGATCGGCCCTGGACTGCTGAACCTTACTCCTGACGCAGATGTTTTCGATACGCTCGCCGATATCGGGGTGGCATTTTTGCTCTTTATCGTCGGGTTGAACCTTAACTGGAAGAATATTCGCGAAGTCGGCTGGATTGCGTTAGCGACCGGGGTCGGCCAAGTCGTCTTTACATCCGGAATCGGATATTTTATCAGCCATGCCCTTGGGTATGAACCGATGACGAGTATCTACCTCGGGGTTGCTTTTGCTTTTTCGTCTACCATTATCGTTGTTAAACTCCTTTCCGATAAGGAGGATCTCGATCGTCTTTATGGCCGCATCTCCGTCGGGTTTTTGATCGTCCAGGATTTGATGGCGATGTTTATCTTGCTCTTCCTCGGATCCGTGCGCAGCGGAACGGATCTATCAACCCTCCTTTCCGTAACGCTCGTCCGTTGGATCGTCGTCCTCGTTATCCTTGCAGTGTTGTCCCTCTGGATCCTTCCAAAAATCGCGGCGTATGCTGCCCGCTCCCAAGAACTCCTCTTTCTTTTTGGTCTTGCCTGGTGCTTTGGGCTGGCGGCCGCACTCTCTATCCTCGGATTTGGAATTGAAATTGGTGCGCTCCTCGCCGGTCTTTCCCTTGCTGGTACGCTCCCGAGTCAAGAGATGAGCACGCGCATTAAGCCCTTGCGTGATTTCTTCCTGATCATCTTCTTCATCACGCTCGGCACGCAGCTAGATATTGGCGGGTTCAGCGCACTGGTGTTCCCGGCTGCTGTCTGGGCAGCGTTCATATTGATCGGTAATCCACTGATTGTCATGTTGATCATGCGCACGCTCGGGTATCATCCGCGCACAGGCTTTCTTGCTGGAACGACCGTGGCCCAGATCAGCGAGTTTTCGTTTATCGTCCTGGCGGCCGGGATCGCTGTGGGTCACATCCCGGGAAATATTCTTCCATTAGCTACAGTAGTCGGTCTCTTTACGATCGCGGTCTCGTCGTACATGATGATGTACAACGATGCTCTGTATCGTCATCTCGCCTTTCTCTTCCGCTGGCTTGAGCCAAAGCATCTGTCCCATCGAGCAACGGAAGATCGCGATGTCTTTGCTTCCGTTTTCCTGTTCGGATTTCATCGGATGGGAGAGGTGATACTCCCGAAGATGCGTGCGTTGCGTGAACGCTACCAGGTTGTTGATTTTGATCCGTACGTGATCCATCAGCTTCGGGAAAAAGGTGTTCCGGCTATCTATGGGGACGTCAGTGATCCGGAGTTTTTGCAGGAACTGCGTGTGGATCGCGCTCGAATGATCGTTTCCACGATCCCGGATCAGGGTATCAGCTTAAGCATTTTGAATTTTTTAAAACGTCGTGGGTTTAAAGGGGCAGCGATCGTCACCGTTAAATCCGCTGAACAGGCCGCGGCTTGCTATACGGCCGGAGCGACGTTTGTCATTATTCCATCCATTCTTGGCGGACAGCGATTTGGTGAGTTATTAGCCAAAGAACGCACGAGCCGGGCACGCTGGTCGAAGCTTGCCAAAACCTGATAAGGCCTTTCGTCCAGCCATCGTTCGGCTGGATTTGGCGCCGCGTGGCCTGCAAACGATTCAGGACGCGTCGAAATGTATCGAACATTCCTCCTCATCCTTCATCGTTTTCGGCTCACACGTCATCCAAACCAGCTCGAAGATGACTGGACAAAAGACCTTTTTTATGCTATTCTGTTTGCCTTATGGGATTTGCTGACGCTCTGATCAACAAGGCAAAAGAGAAGTACGCGGAGTGGAACGCTCCCAAGGATTCTGTTGAAAAAAAGAGGTCCGTTGGCGCTCCTGTTGCCGAAAAAAAAGAAGGGCCACGCCGCAAGATGTTTGAGACCGCTGAAGCGACCGAAGCATCGTTTGAGCATCCAGAGGATAATCAGGACGCTTCTTTTGTTGATGAAGAAACAGGGATGATGGTCGTGGCTGACGGCGTTCGCGGTGGAGCCGACGGCCGAGCGATCAGTCAGGCGGCCGTTGGTGGGGTCGCTGCATCCAATCGGATCAGCAGCTTTGATATCAACACCGGGTACTCGCCATGGTCTTTAGAAGAAGCGAGTTTTTTTCTCGATGGGACAGTGCAGGAATCGATCGCCGCGGTCTACGCTAAAAAGAAGGAGATGACCGAGCGCTACCGTGCTGATCTTGTCGCACTCAAAGAGAAGATGGCGGCCAATACATGGCCGTCACCAAAAGAAAAGCGGGCGATGGATAATCAGTTTTCGGCATTAACCCGAGCGATCGCCAATGAAGGGGCGACGACGTTCGTTCTTGCCCAGACCCTGCGTACCCCCGAAGGGTGGAAAGCGATTGTAAAGAGCGTTGGTGACAGCGCCGGATATACTTTGAAAAAGGATGGTCGATTGATGTCGATCCCGATCCCTGATGATGGGGCGCTGATGCGTCTGACCGAGTCCGGCGAGCTTTCTCCAACAGAAGCGGAATGGATTTCGCAGGCATCAAGTGACCGAGGATTTATCGACACCTTAAAGACACATGGGGCGCTGAGCGATGCCGAATCTGCGTTTCTCATGAATGAACTTGGTTCCGAAGGGCGGCAACTGGCACAGAATACCATTGCGACATTTCATTCAACGTTTCCGGAAAACACGAAGGCTGCCCAGCTGTTAGGTGCTTTTCGTGACTATTATCGTGGCCAAGGAAGGGGATCGCGCAAAGTTCTTTCCCAGGCGATCGGAGGATCAGTTTCTGCGGAGGATATTCGTGTCCATACAACCTACGTTAATCTTGAAGAGGGCGACACACTTCTGCTTGCTTCGGACGGCCTGGATGATAATCTGACGCTCGAAGAAATCGAAGCGGAGTTGGCGGGCGAAGGCGATCTGCAGACAAAACTTGAACGGCTCAAACAAAAGGCGATCGAGCGTTCCAAGGATAAAGGGCATTTACGGGCCAAACCGGACGATATCGTCATCACTGCCCAGACGATTCCGCCGGACGAGGAGGTGCTTTCACATCTGCCAGAGCCAGTCCAGATAGAAGCATCGCGGCGTCAGGCCGAAGCGGCGGCGAAGTAGGTGAGACCCTGGGAAATCCAGGGTCTTGACTTTTGTCTGGAAAATACGTACTCTACGTGGTTCTCTAGAGAGAAGGAGGTGTCTATGAGCGAGGAGTTGATCGAGCGTCCCGATTGGGGCGTCCTCGTGACCCTCAATCGTGTACCTGCCTACATCCTGCAGAACGTTCGTGCGTTCCAGAACCTGCGCCTGGTCGAAAACCCTGGCGAACATCTGCAGATCGCCGTCGGCGTTCGTTGGTCGCAGACGGTTCTCGACGAACTCGCGTTGATCACCCGGCGTCTGCGGATTCGTGTCCGGTCCGGCACACAATCGTTCGACCTTGAGATCGCCAACATCGCGGCGAACGCGATCGAGCATGGCGGCAGAACGGTTCTCGACCTGACCGACATGCAGTTCGTCACCCAACCGTTCCGTGGTCTGAAGCTCCCCAAGAAGGATCTGACGATCGCGCTGGTCGTCACGATCGATGGCAAGGAAGCGGAACGCCGGATCGGCGAGATCAAGCCCCCTCCCAACATGACGACCCCGGACGTCCCTGTTCCGCCCCCCGTACCGGTGGAGGTGCGCAAACAGCTCGAGTCCGCGATCCGTCTCGAAGCGATCACAATCAAGGAGACGGCCACGGTCCGGCACGGCCTGCGCGTCCACCTCGTCGCGCCGGTTCCTGGCACCGATCTCGCCTGGCTCCTTCGCCTCAAGGCGTTCGTTCGATCGCCGGTCGGCCAATGCGCCCACATCACCACCCACGCCACCCCGACCGGTGGCAGCTCCTGGACACTCTTCATGGAGACGTCGACGACCGAACGGCTGTTCGCTGTCGACGATCCCCGCTTCACCGAGGACGACGGGATCGTCCTCACCATCGACGGCGTTCGCCAGGCGTTCCCCCTCCTTCTCGGGGTCAACCTGCGGCTCAACGCCTGACCCCTTCCTGCACGCCTCGACAGACTGTCGGGGCGTTCGCAATTTTGGTAAACTACGTTCACTATGAAACGAGGATCATTTGACCAGCCCGTACCAATTGATACAGAGACCAAACAAAAGCCGCCGCTTGAAGCCGGCGGAGCGACGATCGCCAAAAATATTTCACGCGATCTGCCGCAAACAGACGAGCAGATTGAGCGAGCAGAGCGGGAAAATCAAGACAGCGGCATCGCCGATCCCGATCTTGGGCTTTTTGGTGTTGCTGATGGTATGGGCGGAAATGAGGGGGGAGCGGTTGCGAGCCGGCTGGCATTTAAAGCGCTTGAAAAAGTCGTGCGACAAGAACGTGAAAAGCGCTCAGGAGAACCGTTGACGAAAGACGAACGTGAAGCACTGCTTCGTAAGGCGTTTGATGTGGCACAGTCTCATGTCGATGAGGTCGGGAGGAAAAATGCCAGCCTTCTCGAAATGGGCACGACCCTCTCAGCTTTTTTGGTAGATCGCACTCCGGAAGGGAAACGCGAAGTGAGTTTTGCCCACGTGGGTGACAGCCGGATTTACCACTATGATGCGAAGAAAGGCCAACTGAACGTCAAGTCAAAAGATGACAGTATTTCTCAAGTGTTAGTTGACGCCGGGCTTATTAGTGAGGAGGCGGCTGTGCTTCTGGATCAATCGCAAGAAAAAGGTGGAAACGTTCTACGCGCGTTAAAGGTGATGCGGAGCGCGGGTGATTTGGAAACGCTAGGAAGCGTTCAGAATTTGAAGCAAAAAGCAGAAGCGCTCGCGCGGGCTAATCCTTCAGCAACAAGCCGGCATGTTTTGCAGGTCGCCCACAGTCTTGCCGAACGCGAGGCTTTGTTACAGCATGCCGGAAAGCCGCCGCTTTCTGTTCCAGAGATGATTTTCGCTATGCGCAATATCATCTTCAAAGCGGTGCGTGTCGGGGTTAAGGAAACGCCACAGATCGGCACGTTTGAAGTGGGTGATGAAGATATCGTTTTTGGTGCGTCTGATGGACTGGGTGATGTCCTTACCGTTGAAGACATGGAAGAGATGATCAAGCGGGGACTTAAAGAGGGAAAGCCCTGGGAAGAAATCGCCCAGCAGTTGGCAGCGACCGCCAAAGCTGACAAAAGCAATCGCGAAAAAAAGGGCGGAGATGACATTAGAATTGAAGGGGTGATGGTCCATGCGGATCAGGAAGAGCAGAAGATGGAGGGTGCTCCCTCCCCGGTCGAAGTTTTTTCGACGGAACAGATCGCTGATTGGCAGCGGGCGCGAAAAGAATATCAAGAAGCGCTGAGGAATGTGACGGCGGTGACCGAAAGCCAGGCAAGGTTGCGACAAGAGCTCGAGCTCCTTGGTGAAAATTTTGATAATCCGGATTTTAGCCAGCTGGCGCTTCTGGATGCAGATAAAGTTCCCCATAAAAAAGAATACCTCGAACGTGCCTACGTCAAGCCAGGCGGATATTCTCATCAGAACCTGGAGAAGGCGATGCGGGCGGCTAAGGTTTGGGCGAGTCACGTTATGGCTTCAAGCGGTGGGGCGTTGCGATCATTTGACGATGTCCTTACAAAATATGGGGCGAGCACCAGACGTAAACGCGAGCTGTATGATCGTCGAGGCACAGATCTGCAAGAATACGAACGGATCGCTGCCGAGCGCGAACCGTTGGCTCAGCAAGCAGAGGTGATGCTCCTGCGCGCCAAGGCAGAGAATCTTGACCTGCTTGAAGAAGGGGACGAAGTAACTTTCTCTCCAGCCAAAGGATTTGCGGAGTCTCGCTATCGAGTGAAGAAGTCTAAAGGAGAGTTGGCGCTTATTCTGCAGGAGGGGGAATCCCCGGTCGTTTACATTAATTTGCGCGAGGAGGACCCTGGGGCTTCAAAAGTTGCCCCTGTGGTGCAGGCAGCATTGCGTCAGGAGGCGGAGCGTCGAGAAGCCGATCTTGTGCGAAGTCAAAGGGAAAAGGCCAAAAAATCGGCTAAATAAACCGTATTGACAGGCAAAATTAGCACTCGTATAATGCGAGTGCTATTTTGAATATGAACGAACGCCAAGAAGAGATCTTGAAAGCGGTGGTCGAAGAGTACGTCCGCACGGCCGAACCGGTGGCGAGCAAAGCGCTCGTTGAACGGTATGATTTGGACGTTTCCAGCGCGACCGTGCGCAACGACATGGCCATCCTTGAGATGGAGGGCTACATTCGTCAGCCACACACCAGTGCTGGACGCGTGCCGACCGAAAAAGGCTACTCACATTACATTTCGAAATTTGCCCGTCGTGATGCCTCGCCCGCGTCCGCTCAAAAGTTGCGCCAGGTTGTTGAACAGAGCGCCGATCCAGAAGAGACGATTCGGATGGTCGCGCGCGAACTGGTCGAGCTGACCGGCGACATGGCGATCGCCGCGTTTGGCCCGGATCGTGGGTATTTCACCGGGATGGGATCGCTTCTTGCTAAACCGGACTTTCAAAATCTCGAAGTGATGCGCTCGATGTCTCTGATGCTCGATCGGTTTGATGAGGTGGTCCAAGGGGTTTTTGCCCAATTGCAAGACGAACCGCAGGTGATGCTCGGAAGTGAAAATCCGTTTGGAAAAGATACTGCCGCGGTCGTTGTGAAGTGTCGGCTCCCTGATGGACGGATCGGACTCCTCGGGTTGGTCGGGCCAATGCGCATGAACTATCAGAAAAATCTAGGATTAATCGAAGAGATCGTAGACATTCTCGAAGAATAATATGGACGAAGAAAAAACAATCGAACAAGAGCGGGACGAGTACTTAGCCGGATGGAAGCGCGCGTTGGCCGATTACGATAATTTAAAAAAGGACTTGGCGAGTGAGAAGGAACATAGCCGCGACATTATTCGCGAATCGGTCGCCTTGTCACTTCTGCCAGTCCTCGACAGTTTTGATCAGGTTAATCGCCACGCCCCGACGCTCGGGCTTAGCGAAGAGGATCAGAAAAAGTTCGACGGTTGGCGTCAGGGAATCGGACATGTCCAGTCCCAGCTTGAGCAGATCGTCCGTGACTTGGGACTCGAAGAGGTGGCGACGATCGGCGCGTTCAACCCAGAAGAACACGAAGGGGTCGGGGAACGCGAAGGGGGAGAAGAAGGAACGATCGCTGAAGTGACCCAGAAAGGTTGGAAATTAAACGGGAAAGTAATCCGTCCGTCAAAAGTCATTATCAACAAATAGTATGGCAAAAATTTTAGGCATCGACCTCGGGACAACGAACTCGTGCATGGCGATCATCGAAGGGGGCCAGCCGAAAGTGTTAGAAAATAAGGAAGGGGCGCGCACCACTCCATCGATGGTCGCGACCGCCAAAAATGGGGAGCGCACGGTTGGGGCCCCAGCCAAGCGTCAGGCGGTGACCAACGCCGAGAACACCTTGTTCTCAATCAAGCGTTTGATCGGTCGCCGATTCGAAGACGCGGAAGTGCAGCGCGACATCAAATCGTTCCCATTTAAATTGCAGAAACGCGGCGAAGGGGTGGGAGTGCTGATGGGCGGCAAGGAATATTCTCCGGAGGAAATTGCGGCGATGGTGCTCGGCAAGTTGAAGGCCGATGCCGAAGCCAAGCTCGGAGAGAAGATCACGGACGCAGTCATTACCGTGCCGGCGTATTTCGATGATGCTCAACGTCAGGCGACCAAAGTTGCTGGTGAAATTGCCGGACTCAACGTCCTGCGCATCATCAATGAACCGACCGCTGCCGCTCTTGCTTACGGATTTGATAAGAAAGCTGGCGAACAGGTTCTTGTGTACGATTTGGGCGGTGGGACGTTCGACGTTTCTGTTCTTGATGTTTCTGCCGACACCGTTGAAGTGAAAGCGACCAACGGTGACACCCACTTGGGGGGCGACGACTTTGACCACAAGATTATCGATTGGATCATCGCGGAATTCATGAAGATGGAAGGGATCGACTTGGGCAAAGATCCGCTTGCTTTGCAACGCATCAAGGACGCGGCCGAACGCGCCAAGATTGAACTTTCGAGCGCGGAGCAGACCGAAATCAACCAACCGTTTATTACCTCTGATGCCAACGGACCGAAGCACCTGGTGTTGACCCTCACCCGCGCCAAGCTCGAAGAGTTGGTGTACGACTTGGTCGAAAAGACGATGGGGCCAGTGAAGAAAGCGATCGAAGACGCCAAGATGCAAAAGAGTGAGATCGACGAGATCGTTATGGTCGGTGGAATGACCCGCATGCCGCTCGTGATCAAGAAAGTCGAAGAGTTCTTCGGCAAGAAAGTGAACGCGAGTGTCAACCCTGACGAAGTCGTGGCCGTCGGTGCCGCGGTCCAAGGGGGTGTGCTCGGTGGGGAAGTCAAAGATGTGCTCTTGCTCGACGTCACCCCGCTTTCGCTTGGGATCGAAACGATGGGCGGCGTGATGACCAAGTTGATCGAACGCAACACCACGATTCCAACGTCTAAAACCCAATCGTTCTCCACCGCGGCCGACAATCAGCCGCAGGTCGAGATTCACGTTCTGCAAGGTGAGCGCGAAATGGCCGAAGGCAACAAAACACTCGGTCGCTTCATCCTCTCCGGCCTGCCGCCAGCGCCACGCGGCGTGCCGCAGATCGAAGTCAAATTCGACATTGATGCCAACGGTATCTTGAACGTCAGCGCCACGGACAAAGCAACCAACAAGTCGCAGGCGATTACGATCACCGCTTCCACGGGATTGTCGAAAGAAGAGATCGAACGCATGAAAAAGGATGCGGAAACGCACGCGGACGAAGACAAGAAAAAGCGTGAACAGATTGAACACAAGAACTTGGCCGACACGATGGTCTACACCACCGAAAAGATGTTGGCCGAAGCGGGTGACAAGATCACAGCCGAAGAGCGCAAAGAGGTTGAAGACAAGATCGCTGCTTTGAAAGCGGTGAAGGACGGCGATGATCACGAAGCGATCAAAAAGGCCGCGGACGAACTGACCACCGTCGCTCAAAAAGTTGGTGCCAAGATGTACGCCGATAAAGGCGGGGCCACTGCGCCCCGCACGGAAGATGGAGCCGAAGAGCCAAAGAAGGACGAACCGGTCGACGCGGAGTTTGAGGAGAAGAGTCAGGATAAATAGTTATGAAAAAGTTCTGGATTTGGCTAAAAAAGTCCTGGTCCTTCGTACTTGATTGGAACTTTATTTGGGTACCAGTTGTATTGCTTGTCGTACTTGTATTTGCCGGGATCATCGTCCCAGCCCCAACAGTGGATGGGTGGAAGGTTTCCTTTGAGGGTGGTGTGTTGGCAATGGTTGGTATCGAGGTTTCGCTGCTTATTTATAAGCTTGGATCCGATGTAAATCGTGCGGTGTTAGATTCCCACCTTGAGGTCAAAGACGGCAAGTTTTATCTTTCGTTAAAAAATCTCTCGCTCAGAAACTATGCAACCAATCTGACCTATTATGTTTTTTCGGAGTTTGAACTAGTCGACGTAGGGGCCGATGATGCAACGGAGTGGAACTTGAGAGAACCGTTTCTCGTAAAGTATCCACATGGAAAGTGCTACAGAGCAGAGGGGGCGTTTATCCCTTGTTCTGATTCGCTGATCATTGACTTTGGGTGTAATGCACCAGATGCTGTCGGCAGACTACAGGTCCATGTAAAAGCGGAAAACGCCAAAACTCATTCCGCCACGTTTGTTACTACATGCAATAAGGAAGGAAGGCCGACTGAAGTATTCACCATCCAGGAATACGAGAAGATAACAAAAAAGGTTAAGTAGCTGAATGGTAGTTTTTGAAAAAATCAAAGAGAAGTTGAGTGCGGCGGGGGTGGAGTTTCAGACGGCGCATCATGAGCCGACGGTCACGTCAGTTGATGCGGCGCGGATTCGAGGGGTGGAACTGCATGCGGGGGCGAAGGCGTTGGTGATTCAGGGGAAGAAGACCAAGTCGCATTGGCTGTTTGTGATGCCTGCGGATTTGCGATTTGATACCAAGAAGGCCGAAGCAATTGTTGGGGAGAAGGTGACCTTTGCCGACGATCCGGAAACGGTCACGGGGTGCGTCAAAGGATCGGTTCCACCGCTTGGATCGGTCATCGGCCTCAAAACGTACGTCGACCGGCGACTGGCGGAGAACGCCGTGATACACTTCAATGCGGGTTCGCTGACGGACTCTATCAGTATGAAGTACGAGGATTATCTTCAGGTTGAACAGCCCGAACTCGTGAGTATTACGGAATAATATGCTCAAAGGCGTTATTTTTGATCTGGATGGCACACTGCTCGACACGATGCCGATTTGGGATGCAGCCATTGCCGAAACGTACGCTGCTGCGCAGGTGCCGTATGATCATGAGATTTATCGACGCATCATGCGCTCGACGATTACGGACGTGACGTCCGAACTGAAGGCAGAATATCAGATCGCGGCGTCGGTTGATGATATTCTTGAGCCATTGCGGGCAAATTTTTTGCGTCGCGTGGGTCAGTCGAAGATCGAAAAGAAGCCTGGGGCGGAAGAGTTTTTGCAAGCACTCGCGACGGCCGGAGTTCCGTTCGCTCTTGCCACGAGTTCCTGGCGCGAAGTTGTTGATGCGCTTTTGGCAGCGGTTGGTTGGGAAGATCGATTTTCGTTCATGGCCACGGGAGATGATATTGAGGACGACAAGCCAGCGCCTGATATCTACCAGCATGCCGCGCGGCTTCTTGATTGCGGTCCGCAAACGTGCGTGGCGTTCGAAGATGCGCCGAAAGGAGTAGCGAGCGCCAAGGCGGCGGGGATGAAAGTGATCGGGATCGCTGACGCATCGTTTGGTTTGCCGCTCGATGGAACGGAACGAATGATTCAATCGTACAACGACGTGACCCTCGACGATCTTCATTCACTTACCGCCTAGTATGTCGACACGCAACTCCCTTATCGCTCTCGTTATTCTCCTCGCTCTTGGGCTCGGTTTGTATAAGATCGGGGCGTTTGAACAGGTGGCTCCTTCGGCGCCGGTCGCGGAGGGAACAGCCAAGGATCTTCGTGATGAGTTTATCGCGCTCGGCTATCCAACAGCTGAGACGATGCCAACGGAGTTTGAGCAGAAGCTCCTTGCGGCGTATAACGACGGCGATCTCTACACGATCAATGCTCTCGACGACGGCTATGTCCGCAAGGTCGCGCTCGTCTCCGTTGCCGATACGACCGAGGTCAATTACGAATATTGTGGGATGTATTCCGAGGGGCTCTGCTTTATCGTTTATGAACTCGACGGCGAACAGGAGATCGTCAAAATGTTTGTCGGGATGCGTGGAGCACCGCTCGAAAGTTACGAAGTCGGTCACGTTGCCTTGGAGCAGTTTTTGGCTGATGCGAACGGTGTTCTGTATTCTACAAGTTTCGGTGACGGACCTGGAGGGTATCAGAAGTATCTGACACTTGATTTAGATAGCGGAGAGGCGATTGAACTCGCTAAACAAGCATTTGGTTACGACGGTGACTCCGGCAAAGTCAGGTACGTTTTCACTCAAGCTGATCAAGAAGTTATTCTGGAATTAACGGTCAGCGAGGTGATTGATGATTCGGGGGCCACAGTTCATCAATATACTTACCTGACGATGAGTGATGCTGGTGGGTATTTGGTTGAGGAGCCGCTTATCTTACCGGTTGGTTTTGATCCTTTCGTGAGCATTGATCCGATCCTTATGCTCAACGCACCTGAAAAAATCATCTTTACTGTTCCGGTGAGGGCGGCGGTTATTAACGGTGACCCTGGAGCTACGCGAGTCTATCAATACGACGCACTGGCCAAACCTCGCTTAACAGTGCTTCGCGAAATTCCATAACTGTGGCCAAAGATTACTATCAAACATTAGGCGTTTCGAAGTCTGCTTCGCAGGACGAAGTGAAGGCTGCCTTTCGAAAGTTGGCGCATCAGTATCATCCGGACAAACCGGGCGGGAATGAAGCGAAGTTTAAGGAAGCAAATGAGGCCTACCAAGTGCTCGGCGATCCGGAGAAGCGCAAGAAGTACGATCAGTTTGGGTCGGCCGCATTTGAAAATGGCGGTGGTGGAGCTGGCAGCTTCGGTGGGTTTGATTTTTCTGGGTTCCAAGGAGGCGGTGGATTCGAGGATTTAGGCGACATTTTTGGACAGATGTTTGGCGGTGGGCGTCGCGGAGGACGTCGTACACCACAAGGGGAGGATATTTACGTCGATGTTGATCTCTCGTTTCATGATGCGGTGTTTGGTGTAGCGCGCGATATTTCGGTCACCAAGAATAATCCGTGTCAGCGTTGTGCCGGCATCGGTGCCGAACCAGGAACGAATCTGCGCGAATGTAAAGATTGTGAAGGGAGCGGTGTCAAAACGGTTGTTCAGCGCACCATCCTCGGCAACATGCAGACCCGCATCGCTTGTCCGACGTGCGAAGGAAGTGGCCAGGTGCCAGAAAAGGCCTGTACGACCTGTCACGGTGCAGGGGTTGAACGTTCACGCAAATCGCTTTCGATTAACATCCCGTCCGGCGTTGATAACGGGATGACCGTGCGTGTGCGTGGTGAAGGGGAGTCGGTCAAAGGTGGCAATCCTGGCGACCTGTTGCTTCGCATTCACGTTGAACCAGACCCGCGTTTTGAACGGGAAGGCGAAACGATCTACTCAGTACTCGCTATCGGTTTCACTCAAGCGGCGCTCGGTGATAGCGTTCAGCACGACACGGTCGACGGTCCGGTGGAAGTGAAGATCCCGGCGGGAATCCAGAGCGGGACCGAATTGCGATTGAAAGGGAAAGGGGTGCAAACACGCCATGGTCGTGGAGATCAGATCATTCGCGTCGAAGTGGTGACCCCGAAAAAACTGTCGCGGGAACAAAAGAAGTTGCTTGAAGAACTTGGTCTGAAAGAAGAATAGTGCTACAATCTGGGAGGAGGCTATGCCTGATTTTGGCGCGATGTTGCAATCGATAAACTGGAACAACCCATCCTGGGATCTCTTTTTGATCCTATTTTTTGTTATTGGGGCGTTGTTTTATGGAATCTCTCTCGGTCGCGACCGGATCACCGTGATCATGGTTTCGATTTATATGGCGCTCGCGGTCGTGAACTACGCTCCGTTTTTGACAACGTTCAATGCGGACGTACAGATCAACAACGCCTTCTCGTTCCGTATTGTTGCCTTCCTTGGGTTGTTTGTCTTGTTGTTCTTCTTCCTTTCGCAGTCGGCCCTGCTCAAATCATTCGGTTCAGAATCGTACGGTAAGTTGTGGCAGGTCGTTATTTTTTCTGTCATCCACGTCGGTCTGCTGCTCTCGGTAACGTTGTCGTTTATGCCCGAAAGTATGCTCGCGTCGCTGTCACCAGTTTCGCATCAGTTATTTATCGCTGACGCAGCCAAAGCGGTTTGGATCACTTTACCGATCGTGGCTATGGCCCTGCTGAAAAATCGAGAATAACGTGTTACCTTTGGCTACAGATGGTGTAAGGTACTCTGGTATGGCAGAGAAACCGGATTTTAAGGTGTTTTACGATCGTAATCTTGATCGCGTCTACCGCTACGTGTTTTTTCGTGTTGGGTGCCGGCAGGAAGTTGCCGAAGACTTAACCTCAGAAATTTTCATAAAGGCGCTCAAGGCCTTTGATCGCTACGATCCTGAGCAGTCCCAATCCGCCTGGATTATGACGATCGCCAGAAATACGCTGATTAATCACTATCGTGATCGTAAAGAAGAGGTGGATGTGGATGCATTGGCGAACGTGTTACCTGGAGTGGACGGTCGGGTAGAGATAGAGCGAAGGGAGAAGTCGATCGTTCTCGAACGAGCGCTCGCAACTCTCTCGGCCCACGAACGCCAGTTGATCGAGCTGAAATATCTCCTTGGCTACGGTTACCAAGAAATGGCCAAGCAGATGTCAAAGTCGACAGCCGCGATCAAAATGGAAACGCACCGGATTATGAAAAAGTTACGCGCCGTATGTATCTCCTTAAGCGAGAACTCAGGAAAGTAAAAAAAAGCTCGGCACCGACGTCCGCCTTCAAGCGGGAGTTGTGGCTTAAGCTTCAACCAAACGCGGTGATGCATCATCGTCGGCTGCATCTTCGTTTGGCCCTCGTTCCTGTGTTTGCTCTGATGCTGTTTCTTTCACTTGGGGTCGGCACGTACGCCTATGCTTCTCCGGCCGTTTCTGAAGGTCATCCGCTTTTTAAGCTGAAACAGGGGCTGGAAAAACTTGAACGCCCATTACACCGATCTCCAGAAGCACGCGCCGAGTTTGAAGAGCGGGTGCGTAGTCGACGACGGGCCGAAATGGAACATCGTCTACGATCACTCCCGCCGGACATTCGAGAAGAGATGCGCCTGAGATTCGAAGAACGCCAAAAAGCCAAAGCGGAGGCTGCCGCCGACACCACCACCGAAGAATCAACGATTGAAAATTAATTCCATTCATATGACACACCTTCTTGCCAAACGATCGCTCCTGGCCCTGTGCCTTGGCCTCACCATGTCGCTTTCATTCGCTCCGCTCGTTCACGCCGAAGAGGACGACGCGACCGAAGAATCGACAGAATCTATCTCCTTTGTTGGACAGTTGATTGAGCTTTCTTCGACCGACGTTCCAACAACGATCGTTGTTCGTGATCCTGATGCCGGTGAAGACGGCGGCTGGGTCGATTACACAGTGGACATCGACAGTGAAACGATGTTCGGCAGTAACGATCGCAACACGAGCGTCATGTCAGACTGGATCACAGGCGACTGGCTCGTCGTTGTCGGATCGGTCAATGAAAATACCGGTGTCGTGACCGCGGATCAGATCATCAACCAATCCATCAATCCGTTTCAGCATCGCGGGTTGAACGGCTGGATTACGGAGATCAACGAAGATGATTCAACGATGACCGTTCAATGGGGAGGGGAAGTGCATGTGGTCGCGGTGACATCCAACACGCGTATGGTCGTGCCGCCAACCAACCCGGCCGCACTGAGCGACTTTGAAGTTGGTGATCGCGTCCGCGTCCGTTTGATCAAAGATTCAACGACCGAAAACGAAGCGCGCATTATCGTCGCGTTACGTCGTGGAGATGAGATCTTTTTGAAAGCTCGTACCCGTGGGTTTTGGGCTGAGCTGAACGAAATCGATGACAACGGTGACGGCACAGGAACGATCGCGGTCACCTTGGCCGCCAACCCACACTTGCGCGAAGGGGACGTCAATAACTTGGTCGGTGTCGAGGGAGATGAAGAGGTCGTCTACTTTGACGAAGATACCAAGTTTGTTCGCCGCTTCATGGGCACGACGTCGCCAGACGAGTTTGTCGAAGGGGATATCCTTTTCATCGTCGGTCGCGTTGGTGACGACGAAACGATCACCGCCCGCCTGATCAAAGATACGAGTATCTGGCAAAAGGGAGTGGCTCGCCATCTTTCAGAGATCACCGAAATTGATACCGACGAAAATACGCTGACGGTCGAGGGCGTTCGCTGTGGTGATTGCTATTGGACCGTGACGTATACGGACGAAACGACGTTTACGATCAACGGGGAAGAAGGCGATGAATCGGATCTCGAAGTTGGAGATAAGATTCGCGTTGTTGGTACGGCAAACGGCGCTAACAAAACGATCGCCGCAACGAGCATTATCACCCGTGATTCCTTCCGTGTGCTCGATCGTTTGCGCGATGAGCTGGATTTAGATGAGGATGCGGAGGAAGTCACAGACGAAGCTGAGGACGAAGATGCGGAGGAATCTAATGAAGACGAGGATGAATCTGACGAAATTGAGGATGCAGACGAATCCGATGAGGACGAAGCTGAGGATGAGGACGATGATAGCGCCGATGATGCCTCCGATGACGATGCAGATGCATCAGACGACACCGATGAGGAAGACGAAACGGTGTAGCACGAGACGAACAGCCGCAGTTTTACGGTGTTCCATCTTGTGATAAAATAGCGGTGTTATGACGATTGTCATCGCCGCTATTTTAGGTCTGATTTTTGGGAGTTTTGTGAACGCTCTCGTTTTTCGTACCCACGCCGATATTCCAATGATGGATCGTTCGATGTGCATCAAATGCGAGATCCCGATTAGTTGGTACGACCTGGTGCCTGTCCTTAGTTTTATTTTGCTCCGCGGGCGCTGCCGACGTTGTAAAAAATCGATTAGTTGGCAGTATCCGCTCGTTGAAGCGGCGATGGCGATCTGTTTTGCCTTAATCGCCTGGGACGTCGGCGATTTTTTGCTCTACCCCAACCAGTTTTCCTGGTTCCTGCGCGGAGCGATTCTGACGATCTTCCTCGTCATCATCTTCGTCTATGATCAAAAGTACGGCTACATCCTCGATACGTTTTCCATCCCAGCGATCATCATCGCTTTTGCCATGAACGTCGCCCTCGGGTTCGATATCGTTTCGATGCTGATCGGGGCGGTGACGATCGGTGGATTTTTTCTCGCACAGTATCTCGTTTCGAAAGGGAAGTGGATCGGTGGCGGCGACATTCGCATGGGGGTGCTGATGGGGGTGATTCTCGGGTTATCTCAAGGACTCCTCGCCCTCTTCTTGGCTTACTTCCTCGGTGCCATGATCGGTTCTGTCCTTCTCATCAGCGGACGCGCCAAACTTGGTGCCCACATTCCCTTTGGGACGTTTCTCGCCGTAGGTACATTCGTCGCCATGCTTTGGGGCGAAGAGCTGATCGGTTGGTACTTGGGGTATTTCCTATGACCAAAGCGGACGCCAAAGAACGAATACAAAAATTGCGCAAGGAGATTGAGCATCATCGTACGCAGTATCATGTTTTTGATCAGCAGACGATTTCTGATGCTGCGCTTGATTCCCTGAAGCACGAACTGTATGCGCTAGAGCGTGAGTACCCTGATTTAATTACGCCGGATTCTCCTACCCAGCGCATTGGCGGTAAGCCGCTGCCAAAGTTTGAGAAAGTGAAACACACCCATCCGATGTTATCGATGGAGGATGTATTCACGCCGGAGGAGTTTAATGCCTGGCACGCGCGCATCGCGAAGCTATTGGAACGTGATGCGTTTGAACTGTTTTGCATGGTCAAGTTGGACGGACTAGCGATTGAGCTTGTCTATCGGGGCGGCTTGCTCGAAACGGCTTCGACGCGCGGCGATGGAATGATTGGCGAAGATATCACCCAGAACGTCCGTACAATTCAGGCGATCCCGCTTCGTATCGATGAAGAGAAAGAAGTAATTGTACGCGGGGAGATCTACTTTCCGGTAAAGGCATTTGAGAAGTTGAATGCGCAATTAAAAAAGGCAGGGGAAGCCGAGTTTGTGAATCCGCGCAACGCCGCAGCCGGAGCGGTGCGTCAGCTTGATCCAGCGATCACGGCGAGTCGCCCACTCAGCTTTTTCGCTTGGGATTTGCAAACGGATTTGGGACAAAAAACGCACGCCGATGAGTGGAAGATCCTTCAAAACCTGGGATTTCCCGTTAATCCAGAAGCGGGCGTAGCAAGCTCGGTGTCTGAGGTACGAGCGTTCTGGGACAAGATGCAAAAACGGCGCGAGAAGTTAAATTACTGGATTGACGGCACCGTTGTACGGGTGAATGACAACCGACAGTTTGAGGATCTCGGCATCGTCGGGAAGACTCCGCGCGGACTCGTAGCCTGGAAGTTTGCGGCGGAGGAGGCTACAACCGTGATTGAAGCCGTTGAGTGGTTTGTTGGTCGCACCGGAGCACTGACTCCAGTTGCAATTGTGAAGCCGACCTTTGTTGCTGGAACGACCGTTCAACACGCGTCACTCCATAACATGGACGAGATCGAACGACTAGATGTGCATGTTGGCGACACGATCATTTTGTATAAAGCAGGAGACATTATCCCAAAGGTGAAGGAGGTGCTGAAAAATTTGCGTCCAAAAGGAGCGAAGGAAATTCATGCGCCGATTGAGTGTCCGGTTTGTGGATCCGCCGTTGCTCGTCGCGAAAACGAAGTGGCGATCTACTGCACGAACAAGCGTTGTTTCGCTCAGGACCAAGCAAACATTTTGCACGCGGCTCGATCGTTTGGGATTGATGGTCTTGGTCCGGCGACGGTCGGGCTTCTGTTGGACAATAAAGTTGTTCAGCGGGCACCTGATCTGTTCCGCTTGAAGGAATCAGACCTGCTCGAGCTTGAGCGCTTTGCTGAGGTCTCGTCCCAAAAACTTGTCGAGGAACTGCAGGCGCACAAAGAGATTGCTCTTGATCACTTTCTTGTGGCGCTCGGGATTCGGCATGTTGGCGGAGAGACGGCAGCTGTTTTGGCACGGGAATTTGGAACGCTCGAGGCGATCATGAAAGCGTCAGTTGAGGAATTGGCCGAAGTCGAAGGGGTTGGCGAAGTTGTTGGAGCGAGTATCGCTGAATTTTTTAGCGAGAAGCACAATCTCGAGCTCGTTGAAGATTATAAAAATGTTGGGATAAAAGTTCTCGGCGTTAAGCCAAAGGCGAAAGGAAAGTTCACAGGACAGACGTTCGTTTTGACAGGCACACTCGAGAAGATGAGTCGCGAAGTGGCCAAAACAAAGATTCAGTCGCATGGCGGTGACGTTTCGGAGACGGTCTCGAAAAAGACTTCGTACGTCGTTGTTGGGGAAAGCCCAGGAAGCAAGCTCGACAAGGCGAAAAAGCTCGGTGTGCCCACGTTGACCGAGGCAGAGTTCTTACGTATACTTTGAACGTTATGACCAAGAAAATCATTGATATTGACCACCTGGCCAAACTCGCGCGGCTGGAGCTTACGGATGAAGAAAAAGAAACGCTCGCCCCACAGCTGGAGAATATTTTGGCGTACGTGAGCAAACTGCAAGAGGTTGATACGTCACATGTACCAAGTACCGCATCGACGACAAATTTGGTAAACGTTTGGCGCGAAGATGATGTTATTGTGTGTGAAGCGGCAGAACGAGAATCTGCGATTAGATCATTTCCAGATTCTGTCGGAACAGCGCTCAAAGTGCCGGGGATCTTTGATGATCGCACAGAATAATATGTTTACGATCGAAGAGGCGAAGCAAAAGTTGGCGGGCAAAGAGATCTCGAGCGAAGAGCTGGTCAATGATTGTATTTCAAAAATCGAATCAGGGGATGGTGAAATCCATGCCTTCCTTGAAGTATTTAAAAAGGATGCGATTGCAGCCGCCCGGACGATCGACAAACAGCGCGTTGCTGGTGAGGAACTTCCGGAACTTGCTGGAATCCCGGTTGCCCTCAAAGACAACATGCTCGTTCAGGGTCACGTTGCTTCTGGTGGCTCGCAGATTCTTGAGCATCATGTAGCTTCCTATGATGCGACCGTTACGCGTAAGCTAAAAAATGCCGGGGCGATCATTCTCGGTCGATTAAACATGGACGATGCGGCGATGGGTTCGAGCACGGAAACGTCGCACTATGGTCAAACGCGCAATCCGTGGAATCTGAGTAAGGTCCCGGGTGGATCATCCGGCGGTCCGGCGGCGGCGGTTGCGGCGGGGTTTGTGCCTGCTTCGTTCGGATCAGACACGGGCGGATCGATCCGTCAGCCAGCGGCACTCTGCGGGGTCGTTGGTTTGAAGCCGACGTACGGCCGCGTTTCGCGTCACGGATTGATCGCTCTGTCCTCCAGTTTGGATGTGATCGGACCGATGACCCAAACGGTCGCCGATGCGGCAACGTTGTTGCGCGTGGTCGAAGGAGCGGACCCGAAGGATTCAACGAGCCAGAATCCTTCTGAAACGAGCGTCGCCGAATTGTTGAAGCTGACGGATATTCGCGGGCTCAAGATCGGTATCCCAAAAGAGTATTTCATTTCTGGGATGGATCCTGAAGTCGAAGCACGTGTGCGTGAAGTGATCACTCTGCTCGAATCGCACGGGGCGAGTGTGGAAGAGATTACTTTGCCGCACACACCGTACGCGCTTGAAACGTACTACATCATTCAACCGGCTGAAGCGAGCTCCAATTTGGCGCGCTACGACGGGATGCGCTACAGCATGCGGGCGACGGGGGAGCGCCTCGAAGACGTCTACTTGAAAACACGAGGAGAAGGATTTGGGCGCGAGGTGAAGCGTCGCATCATGCTCGGTACGTTCGTTCTTTCTGCGGGGTATGCCGATGCCTATTACAAAAAAGCTTTGGCGATTCGTCAGCTCCTGCGTCAGGACGTTGATGCAGCGCTTAGCCGCGTCGACGTGATCCTCACGCCGACCTCGCCGTCGGTTGCCTGGCCACTCGGTGAAAAGTTTAACGACCCGATCGCCATGTATTTGGCGGACATTTTTACGGTCACGGCCAACCTCACCGGCCATCCGGCGCTTTCCGTTCCGTGCGGATTCGCCCATGATCTTCCTGTTGGTGTGCAATTCATTGGCCGTCATTTCGATGAAGATACGCTTTTCCGCGTTGGGCATTTTTATCAATCTATTACCGACTGGCACAAGAACAGTCCGCTATGAACGATGAGGAACTGAACATGCTCATCGCGTATGCCGTCATTGCTCTGATCGTGTTTGTTGTCTTCATGATCCTCGTACGCAAGTTTCGGCGATTCGTCAAAGCATTTTGGGCGCGCCGTAAGCATGAACTGGATCGAGAGGTCATGCGCAAGAAATGGGCCCGGGTGCAGAGTTTGATCGATTCACCAGATCCGGAGAACGATCGGCTGGCGATCATCGAAGCGGATAAGCTTCTCGACTTTGTCCTCACCGCCATGAAGATGCCGGGAGGTGGGGTGGCCCAAAAGCTTCAGTTCGCCACCAATAAATACTACGAATTAAAGCGGGTGCGCTGGGCTCACGGTTTGCGCAACCGGATCGTGCACGAGGAAGTACGGTTGAGTCATCGCGAAGCACGGGCCGCGGTCGGGGAGTTTCAGCGGGCTCTGAAAGTTCTAGGGGCTCTATGATCCCTTACATCGCTTTTTCGACCATTCCGCTCGGCCCCTTAAACCTCCAGGTTTGGGGACTCCTTGTTGCTTTAGGATTTTTCGGTGCCGCTCATGCGGCGACAGCATTCGCCAAAGCGCGGGGGTTGAGGAGCTCAGTGATTTTCGACATGCTTGGCTGGGTCATTCTGAGTGCGATGGTTTTCGCTCGGATTTTCCACGTTGTTCTGTACGAACCGGGATACTACTTCGCGACCCCCGAAGAGATCATCAAAATTTGGGAAGGCGGGATGTCGATGTTTGGTGGACTTTTCGGCGGCCTTCTGGCTGGGCTCATCTATCTCAAAAAAAAGAAGCTCGACGTTTGGGCGTATGCGGATATTATCTGTTTTGGCTTGCCACTGGGAGTTTTTATCGGTCGCATTGGGTGTTTTCTCATTCACGACCATCCAGGCACCGCTACCAGTTTTTTTCTGGGCGTGCAATATCCAGACGGAGTTGTGCGACACGATCTTGGATTGTATGAATCGCTGTACGGCCTTATTCTCTTCGTTCTCTTTTTTGGACTGGCAAAGCGCAAAGCGCCCCAGGGGACATACATTGCTCTATTCTGTATCAGCTACGGTTTGTTCCGTTTCCTGACGGACCCGCTGCGCGTATTTGATATGACGTACATCGGTTTGACCCCAGCGCAATATTTCTCCGTTTTGTTGATAGCAGTCGGCGGGTACGCCTGGCACAGATCAAGAACGTCTCTATAAAACGAGTCGACCCCGACGGAGTGGCCGTCGGGGTCGTCTTGATGTGGCGGGCTAGGCCGCCACGAGGATCTTTTCGATCGCTGCGCGCCCCCCGTCGAAGTTGTCGGAGAGGATTGCATCGATCGCTGCCTCGAGGCCCTGGATCGTGCGCTCGCCGATCTTGACCCCATCGAGGCTGGTGTCGATCGGGTGCGCCAGGACCATCCTCTGCGTCTCGTAGGCATCCCTGATCAGCAGGATCCGTTCGTTGTAGTCGACATCCTCCTTCAGGTCGACGATTCGGGTGAGATCGAGGCGCAACGCGAGGAGTCGCGGGAGGACCTCGATCATGAAGTAGCAGACGTTGCGCACCCGGGTCAGGTACGGAGTGACCTGGTCGTGCTTTCCGTGCTCGTAGGCTTGAGCCGCTGTCTCGAGGTCGCGGATGATGTGCTCGACCGACCGGCGGAACGGGTGGGCGTGGATGTGGGCGAAGTCGAGGATCAGGTCGCGCAGCTCGCGGGCGTAGGCGGTGGAGCGCGACGCGTTGAACTCGGCGCTCAGGCGGCTGTCGACCACACGGTGGCAGGAGCGGTAGACCGCGAGGATCTCTTCGAACCGCCCGAGGGCGACGGCGAGCCAGTGGTCCATCGTCACCTCGATCCCATCGATCTGCTGGCGGACCTCGGCGATTCGACGCAGGACGGCGAAGCACTGGAGTCCCTTGCGCCGCTTGTTGCGACGCCGGAGGATGTCCATGTCGTCACCGGCGGCGTCGAGGAGAGCGAGCGCTTCGTTGAGGCGGACGTTCTCGGTCTCGGGGAAGGCACCGATCACCGCGTCGACCGGCTCACGCACCGCGTCGGCCGCGAGGCGGTCGTAGGAGTCGATGAGCACGAGCTCGGTGACCCCGGCGACGTCCGCCAGGTGGGACGTCCGCACGGCGTAGTAGCACTGCACGTGGGTCCGGCTGATGATGAATTCGAGGAGCCCGGTGCAGGGGAGCAGGATGCGGCCGCGCTTCTTGGTGCTGAGGGCCCGGTCCACGTAGAGGTAGGTTCCGCGCTTGAGACCCTGGACCGGTCGGGCGACTTCGTAGAGCTCGTTCTTCACAAGCTCGACGGCTGCAACGACCACCTGGGTGATGGTGCCGTCCTTGGTCTCCGGGTCGAAGTCGAAGCAGACGTTGAACATGCGTTCGTCGATGTACGACTTCTTGAGCGGCGGGACGGGGAAGTCCTCGGTGTTGCGGATCTGGCGGCCGGTTTGTGGGCTCGTGGGCATGGGAATGTTCCTCGGGTTGGCGGAAAGCCGGCCGAATCATAGGAGTTTTGCCCTATGTTGTCAATCCAACAGAGGGTG
>CAMTUG010000003.1:0-134912 GCA_947084965.1 uncultured Parcubacteria group bacterium | reverse complement strand
TCCGATCTGACTCCTACGGGAGGCTGCAGTCAAGAATATTCCTCAATGGGCGCAAGACTGAAGGAGCGACGCCGCGTGCAGGAAGAAGGCCTTCGGGTCGTAAACTGCTTTTACATGGGACGAAATTATTGACGGTACCATGCGAATAAGAGGTTCCTAACTCTGTGCCAGCAGGAGCGGTAATACAGAGACCTCAAGCGTTACCCGGATTTATTGGGTGTAAAGGGTCCGTAGGCGGTGTGGTAAGTTGACCGTTAAATCGTGGGGCTTAACCCTGCGACCGCGGGCAATACTGCCATACTTGAGGCCGGGAGAGGCACATGGAACTACTGGTGTAGTCGTAATAAGCGCTGATATCAGTAGGAACACCAAAGGCGAAGGCAATGTGCTAGAACGGTTCTGACGCTCAAGGACGAAAGCGTGGGTAGTGAATGAGATTAGATACCTCAGTAATCCACGCCCTAAACGATGCGCACTAGGTATAGGGAGTATCGACCCTCCCTGTGCCGTTCAAAAGAGCTAACGCGTTAAGTGCGCCACCTGGGGAGTACGATCGCAAGATTAAAACTCAAAGGAATAGACGGGGGCTCGCACAAGCGGTGGAGCACGCGGTTCAATTCGATAACGAGCGGGGAACCTTACCAGGGTTCAAATACTAGCTGCAAACTCTATGAAAGTAGAGTGCCTTCGAGGGTGCTAGATAGGTGCTGCATGGTTGTCGTCAGCTCGTGCCGTAAGGTGTACCCTTCAGTGGGGTAACGAGCGCAACCCCTATGCCGTGTTATACGTGTCACGGCAGACTGCCTTCGCAAGAAGGAGGAAGGCGGGGATGACGTCAAATCAGCATGGCTCTTACGTCCAGGGCCACACACATGTTACAATGGTCGGTACAACGGGCAGCCAAACCGCAAGGTGGAGCTAATCCCTTAAAACCGATCCCAGTTCAGATTGAGGGCTGCAACCCGCCCTCATGAAGCCGGAATTACTAGTAACGGTGCAACATCTCGGCGCCGTGAATACGTTCTCGGGTCTTGTACTCACCGCCCGTCAAGCCAAGAGAGTTGGGGGCGCCCGAATGTCGCCGTAGGGCGGCAGAAGGCGAAACCAATGATAGGGGCTAAGTCGTAACAAGGCATCCGTAGCGGAAGCTGTGGATGGATCATCTCCTTTCTAAGGAAACTTTCTCGCCTCGCGCGAGAAAAGTCCTAGGTCGAGATCAATCTCGTATTGATCGGTTCCGGAAACGACGTTGCAATCGCATAGATGACAAACGATTGGTTGAACAATACAGGCCGCCCCAAGGGCGGTTTTGTGTTATCATTTCCATGTTGACGGAATACGTACAATCACGTAAAGTTGCGCCTGTTAGTGGCTAGTGATTCTCTCTAAAACCAATTGAGAGATAGCGAAGTAGAACCTTCTAAAATGGATGAGATGTGGGCGCGGCCCAAGCGTCGCCGCGAGACGTACCAAAATGTACGTCGAGCAAGGCGCGCCGGCCCAAGCCCACAGATCGCCATTTTAGAAGGTTCTACCACGGGCGTGTAGCTCAGGTGGTTAGAGCGCGTCACTGATAATGACGAGGTCCCAAGTTCGAGTCTTGGCACGCCCACCAGAACGTTCTATGGAAATTACCACTCTCGATATTTTGATCCGGCTATTCGTTGCCGGTGTGCTCTCCGCCTTGATCGGCTTAGAGCGTGAATATCGTCACCGTCCAGCAGGCATTCGCACCAACGCTATTGTCGGGATTGCGACAGCGCTCATGACGATCGTCTCGGTCAACATCGCTACCCTCGCGGCTGATCCAACAACGGTTGACGTATCGAGAATCATCTCCACGATCCTGACCGGTATCGGGTTCATCGGTGCGGGCACAATCATCCAATCGCGTGGCATCGTTAAAGGCCTCACCACCGCGGCCACCACCTGGATGGTCGCTGGGATCGGGATCGCTGTTGGCCTCGGGATGTTCCCTGCCGCAATCATCGCCACCGTGTTAGTTCTCGTCATCTTGGTCGCCCTTCGCAACATCCAGGTTGAAGAAGGCGAAGACAAAAGCGAGGAATAGAAACCTGTTAGGATAGATGAAGTGAAATTGATAGATTTGCGATCAGTTCAAAGCAAGCTCCCTGAAACGGCGAGATTTGAGGCCAGTTCTAGGCGCGGGATGTCGACGACAGAGGCGTACCCAAAATGTACGCCGACGAGGCGACAGGGCCCCGCAACAACGAACTGGACCAAATCTCACCGTTTCAACGCCGGCCTAGCTCATCGGTAGAGCGCCGCCCTGAAGAGGCGGGCGTGCCCAGTTCGACTCTGGGGGCCGGCACCAGAAAATTTCTCAGTCATTGCGACTGAGAAATTTTCTTTTGCAACGGCCACCAGAGTCAGTGAAAGGGGTACGGGGAAAACGGGAGTTTTCCCCGTGAGGGTGCTCAGGAGGAAGGGGTGACAGGAGCGAAGCGACGACCAGAGGGGAAACGACGTTTCCCCATGGATCCGAGACTCGGGGGCCGGCACCAGAAAATCTCTCAACCTTTTGGTTGGGAGATTTTCTCTTTCAAAGTATTGACGAATGAACACATTTTGTATACTCTCCTCATTAGGAGGTACCCATGTTGACTGCATACTTCGCCGCCGGCGGATCCGATCGCCTCGCAGCGCTCCTGAAGGTCGCGCAGCCCGATGCCTACGACGACGCGGACGCGAGTGAGGTCGTCACGAACGACCACGCCACGTCCGACGACGCCGACGCCCACCATCCCATGGAGGGCACTGCATAGGGGGCATGCCGGGCCCTCAAAAACGAAATCAAGAAAAACCCTCTCCGGCGGGGCCTGGCGACATCACGCCGGCCCCTTCGCCTTTTTTATAGTCAGATAAGCCCCACGTTTTTTGTTTACGGGCACGGTTGACGGGAATCAGATCGCCCCATACACTAGCGGCGCCCCACCCTATTCAGAGGTATACAGCGATGGACAATCTGCCCCCGACCGAACCCCCTGAACCCGGACCCCACTGGAAGTGCCAGGCGCTCGAACGTCAGCTTCGCCAGCACATCGCGCAGATCGAAGCCGAGAACGCGCGGCTGAAGCACCACCCGGTGACCGGCCTGCCCAACCGCTTCCCCTTCGACGGGGATCTGGCCCGAGCGCTGGAGAGGCTGATGCAGCACTCCCAAGCGCAGCCGTTCCTGAACGGCGCCAACCCGGCCTGGTTCACCCCGGATCAGTACGACGAAGTCGACCTGATCGCCCTCGCGATCGACATCGGATACCTGCGGCAGTGGAACCGCCACGGCCACAACGTCGGAGACAAGGCGCTCGTCGGATTCGCCAACGCCCTCTCGAGTCGTACCGATCGCTACCTCGGCGCCGCCGCACCGCGCGATCCGACGCCCCTCATCCGTGGCTACCACCTCTCCGGCGATGAGTTCGCCTTCATCTTCGAAGGCCCGCAGGAGTCGGCCGAAGGGATCATCCACGGTGCGCTCGAGGAATACCGCGGGGTCGAGATCGTCGAGAACCCGATCCTGCGGCCAGACGCGGATTTCGGCGCGGCCACCTTCGTCGAAGCAGCCCACTGCGCCGGAATCACCCGTTCTCGCCGCCCGCACATGGCGACGAACGACCGTGATCTCCTGACGCTCGTCAAGTGGTACCTGATCCAGGTCGCAGACGAACGCTGTCTCCTGAACAAGATGCTCGACCGCCTGGCCCTCCTACGCGAGCTCTACCTCACCGACCGCCCGCGCTACACGCTCGCGGCCAAGGACCTGTACACCGGCTGGCTCGTCCCCGAGGACATCGAAGGCAACCTCGCCGCTCTCCCTGAGCCCAAGGTCTACAAAGCGATCCAGGAGATCGCTCTGCGCGGCCAGACCAGGCGCCTCCAGGAACTCGGCGACCTCCATGGGAAGCTCGAAGCGATCGACGGCGACGAGACGTTCAAAGAACATCTCGCCCTACGATGCGCCCTCGGCTGGGAGCCGTTCGGCTGGACCAAGCCCGCCTGACCCAACAGACCGACTACGCCTCAACGACAGGACTCGACACTCGGGTCCTGTCTTCGCGTTTGTGCTATACTTCTTTATTATGCGTATTCTTTTCTCTCTCCTTTTTTCGTTTCTCCTTGTTCTGCCCGCCCATGCCGCCGATCTTTACGGTAATGAAGTGACCGAAACGAGTTCATTCGATCTCCTCACTCCGGAGAACGCTGCTGGTGCCCCAGACAGTGTCTACGCCGATTATCGCGATGAGGACGCCTACCTGATGATCGACATGGGCGAAGGTGAAGAAGGCCTTGGTGACCTGACAATGCACATCAAACTTTTCGATTACGGAGCTACTGCCAAAATAACATTCTTTGATGCGGATCTCATCGAGTTATTTGAAGACTCAATCGTGATCCCTCTGTATTCGAATACGGCCACTCTTTCGTACGATGGGGAAACGGCCTATCGTTACGTGCGTATTGAATCAACAGAATCTGAAACATGGAGTTTGGACGCCGTTGAAGCTGCATCTCTGACGTCGACCGAAGAGCAAACAGAACCAGAGTCAACGGACGAAGAAACAGATACCACCTCCGAGCTCACCACCGGATCACTCATCAAGCTCGCCGATCGGACGACAGTTTACATGATCGGTGCTGATGAAAAACGTCATGCCTTTCCCAATAGCACGGTGTACGAGTCCTGGTTTTACGGGGAAAACTTTTCTACCGTCGTTGAAGTCGATGCTGAGATAATGGCCTCCTATGCCCTCGGGGACAACATGACGATGCGCCCAGGGTCGCTGGTCAAAATTCAGACCGATCCAAAAGTGTACGCCGTCGAACCGGACGCCACCCTGCGATGGATCACGACAGAAGCGTTAGCAGAAGATCTGTACGGCGAAGACTGGAATCAAGCGATCGTCGACGTTGCCGACACCTTCTGGCTTAACTACACGGTCGGCAACGCAATTGAAGCTGCCGTCCACCCAGACGGAACGGTGATCGTCTCTGCCATGACCCCGTGGTACATTGAGAACGGCACTAAATTTGAAATCAGCGAACAGGATTACGCTCTGATGCGAATGAATCCGCTCTGGGTCCTTACCGATCAGATCGATGAACTTGGGCTCTATATAGATGGCGGGGATTTTGAAATGACGGATAGCGTTCGATTCCCCTACTAGTTCACGGATTCTGAAGCCAAACGGGGCGCTTATGCGCCTCTTTTGGTTTTGCGACACTTGACGCATGAATAAGGACGTGGTAAGTTGCTCGGCCCCCAACCCAGGATTGAGATGGACACCAACGCCTACTTCGACGCCGGAATCTACACCGTTGTCGCCCTCGTCTTCGCCCTCTGGATCGGAGAACGACTGCGAACGCGACGCCTCCAGGAACGTGTCGAACAGCTCGAGAAGATCGCCGGAACGGACGCCCTGACTGGGATCCCGAACCGTCGTTCGCTCGACCTCTACATCGAGCACGCCACCGCTTCGGCCAAGCGCCACGGCTACCGACTGGCGGTCATCATGATCGACCTCGATCACTTCGGGGCGACCAACAAGCGCCACGGCCACCAATTCGGGGACCGGATCCTACGCGCCGTGGTCCGGGCGATCGAAGCCGCGATTCGCACCAGCGACTACGTCGGTCGCTACGGCGGCGAGGAATTCGCGGTCATCGGCCGGGTCAACTCGATCAGCGAGGCGCTGGAAGTCGCTGAGAGAATCCGGCACAAGATCGAAAGCGCCACCTACCCCGGCACGACGAGGCAGACAGCCTCCTTCGGGGTGGCGGTCTACGATCCCGAATCAGGAACGGATTCCGACGACGGGTGCGCCGGTTCGCTGACCCTCGCCCGGGCGGACAAGGCGCTCAAGCAGGCCAAAGAAGCCGGCCGCAACCGTGTCCACAAGGGATAACCTCCTCCGTCCGAGACCGCCCTGGGTACGCCAGAGCGGTCTTGACATTTAAGGCAAATTTACATAGTATTTGTCGTCGCATCAGGCTTTCATGATTGCGCGCAAGAGGACGAGTTTCGCCCCTTTGCGCGCCGTCATGCCCGTGATGACAGGCCATTGACCGCCCTACCTTCGGTCAGTGTTCGACAACACGAATCCGGGCCCTACGCTCCCGGAAAGGACACGTCAGATGGACAAGATCGTCCTGTACCTGCCCGCCAACCTCTTCCACTCGAACGTCACCGACGTCCAGCGGGAGAAGTACATCAGCGAGTACGGCGCGCTGCACGAGGCCCTCACGGGTTCCCCCGTGCCGATCGCCGTCAGCTTCCAGGGGATCGACCTGGCGCTCCTCGAGCTCGAGGAAGGTGACTTCGCCAACACCTCGGTCGAGCTGGTCGCCGCGCCCTGGGCGCACTTCCTCCCCTCGCTCGTCGGCGACGACGCGGTCCTCGGGCTCTCCGCCAAGTGGCAGGTGGCGCACGGGGTGGCCGCGGCCTCCGCGGCGCGGTTCAACCCGGAATTCGACGCCCCGCCGCAGAAGCACCTCCTCCCCCACGCCGGGCAGATCATGCCCTGCGTGGCGCCCTCGACCGTGCTCTACTCCGAGTGCGACGTGGGCGACTCGGACAACGAACACGCCCTCATGAAGCGCGAGGCGATCGCCTTCAACGGCAACGTCCTCGTGCCGCTCTCCGGGCTCGACAAGGTCAACGGCGCCTGGTTCACCTTCCAGCGCTTCCCGACCGACGAGAACCTGACGGCGGTGATCGATCGCCTGCGCGAGCTCCTCTCCGGCAACACCGGCAAGGTCTACGTCTGGTACGTGGACCTCGAAGGCCCGATCGTCGGCAGCCACTTCGGCTTCGGTCTCTGGAAGCGCCTCTTCGAGGCGATCGCCAGCTCGGACGTCGCCGGCTCCTTCACGACCTTCGCCGACACGGCCGAGCACTTCCAGCGCAAGGCGGAGTCGATCGGCAGGAGCGTGATCTCGCGCGAGCTCGGCAACAAGTGGACGCGCTGGCCGCAGCAGATCGCCTACTACCTGAAGTGGGGGCGCCTGCCGATGCCGAAGACCGACTTCGACCAGGCGGTGCTCTCGCTCGTGACCGTCTCCGACGTGCTGTCGGCGATGAACTCGAAGATCGGTGGGCCGATCATCAAGGAAGCGATGCGCCCCGACGGTGAGAAGAGCGACGTGACGATCGGCTTCGACCAGACGATCATCACGGTCAGCATGCGGATGCTCGAGGCCTACGCCGATCGCACCAGGCCGTACCGCACCCGGATCCTCGACACCCTCGGCGACCTCGTCTCGACCGACCCGCGCTACCCGACGACCGAGTCGGGCCGGGCCTTCGCCCACCGCATCGCCGAGATGCTCAAGGGCTTCGACTACTAGGTCCCCGACTACGTGAACGTGCGCGAGGGACACTCCCTCGCGCCCGGCACCTGAGCATTCATCGTCCGATGAATTCTGAGGCGCCGTCGATGCCCGACGGAAGGAGGACCGTGCCCAAGTCGAAGATCCCAGTCAAGAACCCCGAGGCCACGGGGGCGGTCAGCCGCTTCCTCAACCGCCTTCTCCGCATGAAGGAACAGGAGGCGGTCGCGAGCGGCCAGCCGATCACGGCGCTGTCGATCAACATCGACGAGTTCACCGAGGGAGCTGGCTCGAAGTGCGACCAGGTGGTGATCACGCGGCGCCTGCGCCGGCGGGGATTCGCCTTCGTCGCCTTCAAGTCGTACATGATGCCGGCCCACGGCACGCCGTACGACACGGAGGAGATGTACATCCTCCTCGCACGCTACAGCCGTCGGCGCGACAGCAAGGAATCGCTCGTGCTCGCCATGATCGACCTCCTCTGGAACTCGAGCACCCGGGAGTTCACCCTCCCGTTCAAGCTCGACGTCTCCGCCACCCGGCGCATCCAGCGCCAGATCCGCCGCAGCTCGCGCCGCGGCGCCAACTACTTCCGCCTGGCGCTCGAACGCGCCAGCAATCACCGCTACAACTACCGCTTCCCGCACACGGACGGCTCCGGCCGCTAGGTGCGCTCACGCCCGCCCTGGGACACTCCCGGGGCGGCGCTGCGTTTAAATTGGCTTTCCACTTTTCCACGCCATGTTAAATAAGGTGCGATACGTTTCGGTAATCGTAGCTGATTCTGTTGTTGTGACAAACAGATGTTCTTTAACAGAAAAGGTCGCCAGACGATTGCCGTACAACAAGTTATCCGTTTGGACGAACTCCCCTTCGTGACGAATGAGGCGAATCTGATGATTCTCGTTCAATC
Source organism: uncultured Parcubacteria group bacterium (assembly GCA_947084965.1). GTDB lineage: Bacteria > Patescibacteriota > Patescibacteriia > UBA9934 > CAMTUG01 > CAMTUG01. The sequence goes on along the minus strand of CAMTUG010000003.1, from coordinate 126,655 downwards.
GTGCAGACGCCCGATAGTACTTTCGCGTTTCATGATCATCATTACCGATCTCGCGCACACGCGTCTTCGCTCGACCGATCGATGTATAAAAGTAATCAACGACTTCTGTCTCGAAGTGCTCTAGAGCATCTTTCAGTGATCCAAAAATGAGGAGCTCCTCTTCTGGATGATTCGCTAAGTAAGTAAAGATCTCCGTGTATACATTACGGACCCCAGAAATACCTTCGTGAATTTTGATAACCGGCTTTTCCGGATCAACGTTGTAGATCGCTTTCAGTGAGGGAAGTAAATCCTGTACCAACTTTTCTTTTGATTGGATCTGAGTAAGCAACAGCTCTGGCTCTTCGGCTTTATAAAAAACCTTAGTCTCTTTTCGAACTCGACTGACCAATCCCATTTCTTCGAGTTGATCTAAAATCAAATACGTCGTCGGCCGCTTTTGTGCCGCGTATTTTGCGATCTCAAAAACCGTAGCCACCCCGAGCTGAAGACAGGCCAAATACACATCCGTTTGCTTGTCTGTGAGCCCTGTTTGTTGAAGTCCTTTTCGTAGGTCCATAGGGTTAATATCATCTCGCGGTTAGGAACTTCTGTCAACTTTCTTGACGACTAAAAGTAGATGAATATTTGACTTTACTGGACTCTTTATTAACTAAACACATAAATAGACAGAGTTATTGACGTACTTTGATTATTTTTTTACAGTTGTCACTCGCAGCACAACATGGCGAGAATCACCACGCATCGGAGAAGAAGATGGAACATCCCGCCCCCGCAATTGAGTCCTTCGTTCTGGAAATCGCACCGGGCCCCGATGGAAGGGATGAATACCGTCTGACCCGCAGGGATGGCGGGGAGATCACCCCTGCGCGCCTGGCGGGACTCACTGGATACCTCCTGGATCGTCCCGATGTCGTCCTCGCCCTGCGGGATGCGGCGGCGAACGGACACGCCAATGCACTCATCGGCATCATCGGCATCATGGTGATGCGCACCACCCAGTCTCACGTGGCAAACGAAGCCCAACGGGCGATCGTTGTGACGGCGGCACAAAGCTACCCCTTCTCCTTCTGGCTGGAGCAGGAAGGGATCCCGCCGCGATCGGCTACCCGGGAGCACCTCGATCGCTGGTGGCGCTGGTTCGTCCAGACCTGCGCAGATGCCGGATTCCGCTGTGGTTCGATCGAGAACGCGGGATTCGGGGTCGGGCTCTGGCCAGCCTCCAAGGACTTGGCCCAGAAGGTGGAGATGGAACCCGGTCCGTATCGTCTCTCCGACTGGACCCGGCTCAACAATGCCACCGAGGTCGGCGAGGCCCTCCGCATCATCATGGAACCGACCCGCTGGATCGAAGTCGAGGTGGGGGACAGCATGGAGAACATGCGCACTCTGTGCCCCGATCTCATCGGAGCATTCTCGATCATCACCCGCGACGGAGCGATCAGCCGCACCGAAGCGGACGCTATCGCTTCGGTCGCCCTGATCCTCGCTCGCGGAAGGTGACACAAGCCGCCTGCCTCCCCGCGCCCAAGCTAGGATAGCACCACGCCCGCCCTGGGACACTCCCGGGGCGGCGCTGCGTTTTATGGGCCTCCCTTGAGCCTTTACAAACCCACTCAATTCCGCTATATTTGCGTGGCACCGAGCTTCACTCGAGCACACGTCGGGCCGTGGCGCAGTTGGTAGCGCGCCTGGTTTGGGACCAGGAGGCCGCGAGTTCGAGCCTCGCCGGCCCGACCATGCGGGTATCGTATAGCGGTTATTATCTCAGTTTTCCAAACTGATGATGGGGGTTCGACTCCCCCTACCCGCTCCATGAAAAAACTCTCCTTTACCGGAGAGCTTTTTCGTTAACCGTTGAGCCGCAGATCGCAATCGCCAGTGCATCAGCGGCGTCGTCGGGTGTAGGACGCTTGGCGAGATTCAAAAGTCGCATGACCATGTCTTGAACTTGACCTTTGTCTGCGTTGCCATCACCAGTGACGGCAAGTTTAATTTGCGATGGTGTGAATTCCACGACAGGCAGGTGTGCTTTCTCCGCAACAAGAAGAACAACTCCACGCGCCTCGCCAACGACGATTCCGGTTGAAACGTTTTTTGTAAACAAGAGCTGCTCAACAGAAACACGATCCGGTTTGTACGTCTGGATCAACTCGGTCAGATCCCGTTCAAGTTCCACCAGCCGAGCCCCAACCGGTGTATTCACCGGCGTTGAAATGCACCCAAACGTCACTACTTCTATCTTCAACCCATCAACCCGAATCACACCGTAGCCGGTACGACCGATCCCTGGGTCGATGCCGAGGATCGTTTTCATATTAAGCCTCGTTTGTATACACACTAACCACATCATCATTCTCTTCGATCACCCCTACAAGAGCCTCGAGCGCCCCAGAATCCGCGTCTGAAAGCGCGACCGTTTGATTTGGGATGTACTCAAACCCGGCAGAGGCGATTATGCACCCCTGCGCTTCGGCCGCTTCTTTGATCATCTGGAGTGACTTCACGTTCCCGAGGACCGTGACTCCTTCTTCGGCTGATTGAATATCATCCGCGCCCGCTTCGATCAACGTCAGCTCGAACGCATCACGATCCTGCGGCAACTGATCGGCCTCAATCCGCACCACCGCTTTGCGATCAAACATCCACTTCACCGAACCGGAAGCCCCGATCGATCCACCGTTTTTCGAAACGATCATTTTTACCTCAGCCACGGTGCGCGCGCGATTGTCGGTAACTCCTTCAATCAAAACTGCCGCACCGCCTGGACCAAACCCTTCGTACAACACTTCCTCGACCTGCCCACCTTCGCCGGTACCAAGTCCACGGGCAACAGCGCGCTCGATTTTATCGTTGGTCATGTTCGCCGCCCGAGCGGCATCAATCGCCATGCGCAACTTAAAGTTGAACGTCGGATCCCCGCCGCCTTCTTTGGCCGCAAGCGTCACCGCAATCGCCAACTTAGTGAACGCCTTGGCCTTCACCGCGTCCGCCTTCCCTTTTTTCACCTGAATATTATGCCAGTGCGAATGTCGTGCCATAACGTTAATGTTATCTCGCCAGAAACCGCCACATGAACTCGAAGTTCATCTGCATCAACTGAGCAATCTCCTTTGATTGAATCTCCACCGCGATGTGCTCCTTCTTGTAGCCCAAGAAAATTACTCGATCCTCGAAGATATAGCAACCGGCGGTCGCAGACCAGTGAAGTCCTGGCGGAATGATTTTCACTTCAGAATACGTTTCCTCTTCTGCCCTCTTGCGAGCCAGTGCAGGAGGGGAATGACCCAGAATCAAACGGGTCATGATTTTCTTTTCAGCTCTTTTGGACTTGAACCGTTCCGCAAACGACTGACCCATCTCTAACCACGCCTCTTCAGAGCAAATGATGTCGTACATTTTTAGTCCGCGCATTTTTAAAATCCCATCATACATTTCTCGAATCTCCGATCGTCCCTGAAAGTACCGAATTTGCGGATGACTTTGTGATGAGCGATAGAGATCGTTAAGCTCAGGCAGAGCCTCTTCAATCAAAGCCACTCTTTCCTTTGCTTTCTTAAGGATGATACTCGGATCATGGGCCGTGTACATCCGCGTCTTTTTCCTGAGATATGTAAACACTAATCCCGTCGGCTCGAGCGTAGCCAGGACACTATAGACCGTTGAGCGCGGGAGCTTTGTCTCCTTTGTAAGCATGGCGATATTGGTCGAACCAAGCTCAAGAATAGCCAGGTACACCGTGGCTTCGTTACCGTTCAGTCCCGCATCCTGAAGGACTTTTTTCATCATAGAGTTTTAAAATGACGAAATTTCCGTCGAATCTTAAATTAACGACCATCAACATTTACAACATAAAGCTAATAGTAAATCTATTCGTTGTCGTACTTTCTGTCAACTTTATGCGCGTCTAGTACTCTCTAAAAGGAGGTTTACATGCACATCTACGACCACCTGGCTCACCGCTTGACTTCCTACACGCTCCCGGCAGGCATCCTGCCGCTCGCCCGATCTCGCCAGCCGTTCGACGGGATCTGCGAACCATCGATCGCTGAGCTCATCGCGCTCACGAACAAGCACCCCGGCAAGGTAGGAAGGCTCGCCGCCGCCATCCGGGAGGAGTGCCTACTGCCCAACCCTCCCACGTCGGGAACGGTCATCGAGGCTCACCTCGACTGCACCACCCTCCCCGTCGACTTCGTGAACACGATCGTTGCCCTCGGGTTCGAGCCGGATCACTTCGTTGAGTTCGTACCCAACTGCTACCCGGATCACTACACCCTCAAATTCGTGACGGATGCCGGGCACCGATCAGGAATCTTCCGTCTCGTTCGGAAGGCCTGCGAGGATCTGATCACGGTCTGGAAGAGCTACAGCGAAGTACGCGGGTATCTGGAACTCGAAATCTACCCCACGTCTTATCGTACGACGGTGGACTGGTGGAGGCCGTGGAAGGACGGAGGCGTGCTCCCGTTCACCGCTGGGACCTTGCGCTCGGTAGACGAAGCAAGCGATGGCGAATTCAAGCGGGCGGACATTCATGTGAAAACGCCGACTCCGGCTCGCGGAATCCCGCTCGAGAAAACGGACGGCGCGACCATGACCCTCCTACGCGCCAGCCTCCTCAACATGGGCTTCTACCCGGTCCTGACCGAAGCCGGACACCGCGTCTACACGGCGCAATTCCTCGATCGGACCGAGGGCCGAATCGTCTACGACGCGCTCGCCGCTCACTTCACCGATGCCGGAGGGATCATCGACATCATCTTCGAGCCGTGCGTCTTCTTCTGGAAGTCGGATCCGACAGCACCGATTCCGCCGGTTGTTCGTCTGTGCTAACTTCAAAGGCGGGGCCCAAACTGGGTCCCGCCTTCTCACATCCTAGACCGAAGACAACTATTCGGCTGGTGTAGGTTCCAACGAGGACGTATCTGGGGAGACCAGATTGCTCTCCGCCTCGATAAGTTCAAAGAATTGGCTCATCACCTTTTCCCGGGTCAGCCCAGGGGTTTGATTGATCGATTGGTCAATAACGACACCGTCCTTTTCCGGCAAATCCCGTGTCACCTCTTCCATCGCCGCTTTCTTATGTGCAGCTTCATCGAGCCCTGGCCGCGACTTGCGGTCCAGCGCCCAGGCCAACTTGTAACCTTGAAAAACTTCCGTCAGCCGCTTAATCAGTTCATCTTCATTTGGATAGCGTTTACGCATCGCATCAAGAAGTACAGCAACGGCTCGTTCTCGAGAATTCTTTTCCTCCTCTGCTGTTGGATTTCCAAGAACAGATTCCGGTGACTTCACCAAATTTGTGATCGTCTCTACCACAACAGCCTTCCCATCTGCCTCCGTTTCGTGACCTGGCACCGCGCCTCCGAACTCCGTATCTGTCCCGCCCTGCATCCCGGCTGGTGCAGCAGATGCTTCTCCTCCTTGTTCGTCATCATCGTCGTCTAACTCGATGGCCTTTGCAACAAACGATGCTTTGTCCGGGGGAAGTGTCCCGTCAGCGAACTGTGCGACCATCTCCTCATTTGATTCTTCTGTCGGGACAATATCAGTCGCACGCTCAAGAACATCGGCCTCACGCGCTTGTACAAACGCTTCTGAAGACGGCGCTTGATCAACCGCAACCGCACCTGGGTTGCCCTCAGACACTGAAACGGATTGCCCCTTGAGCTCCGCAGCCACCTCTTTTACTCGTGCTGCGAACTCTGGAATCTTGTCACTCGGTACCCGAGGATCTTTCATGTACTCCTTGTATAACTCATTCAGTTGCCTCGCCACAGCGTCATACTGTTCATCTGTCGGCTTTGAGCGACCAAACTCCTGAAATGCCTGAATGAGCTCCGGGGTACGGTCTATCTGCTGCCAACGCAACAGAATATAACTGAACTTTCGCTCGGCTGTTTCAGAAAGTTTCTCACGCTCTGCCGTCAGATTCTCCGTCATCGTTACAACAGTATTTTTTTGAGCCAATACCTCGCCAACGAGCCTTTCGTGAATCATCTGACGACTCTCGGCACTGAGCACTTCCCCTAATTGCTGCTCAATCGCTGTAACTTGAACAACAAAATTTTCCTCAAGGACGTCCTTACTGGCGTCCTTAAACGTTTCCATCACCGGCACCAATAGCTGCAAAGATTCCTCTACCCGCTTGAGCTGCTCCGCATTGTGCTCAGTCGAGTTTAATTCCGTAGTCTCAACACCGTCTGCTTCGACCTCAGGACCATCGATCGAAGACTCTACTTCTGGATTATTTCCTACATCAAACATAGTGCCAACATTCTAACACAGGAACCGAAAAGACGAGGCAATAGCCCCGTCTTTTCTCTGTAAATCTTTCGTTTACGCGGCCGGTTCGGTAACAATCGATTCCACGTCTTCGGCAGTAATCGTTGGCTCCTCTTCATGTTCATGTTCGTGGCCAAAGCCGGTCCCCGCAGGGATCAGACGACCGATGATCACGTTTTCCTTCAGGCCTTCAAGCTTGTCTACCTTGCCCGTTACTGCAGCGTTGATCAAGACGCGAGCGGTTTCTTGGAAGGACGCGCTCGACAACCAGGAGTCCGTAGAGAGGGCAACCTTGGTGATCCCGAGACACAAGTCCTCGGCCGTCCCTTCTTTGCCACCCTTTTCGCGGGCGATGTCGTTTTCATCCAAGAACTGTGCCTTGGAGATGATTTCACCCGGGAGCAAGCTCGTTTCTCCCGGATCAAGAACAAGCACGCGGCTGAACATCTGACGGATGATGACTTCGATATGCTTGTTGTTCACCTTCTGCCCTTGCGAGGTGTAGATGAACTGCATTTCCTTGGACAAGTAGCGCTGCACAGCGGACGCACCTTTGTGCTTAAAGAGGACCTGCAAGTCGAGGTTCCCTTCGGTCAACGGGTCACCGGCCTGCACTTCATCGCCGTCCTTGACGATCAAGGCTGTGCCCGGTGGAATGACATATTCACGAATCTTTTCCCCTTCAAAGATGACGGTGATCAGATTCTTCTTGCTCATCTTGACCGTACCAGCAACTTCAGAAACGATCTTTTCGTCGCCGTCGGTCGCCAGCAACTCACCAGCCACAACGCTCGCACCATCTTTAACGTTGACGTCCGCTTTCTTCCCAAGCTCGTACGTCTTTTCGTCAACGCCGACGTGCTTGATCTTGACGATCTTTTGACCCGGAGTGGCGTCGATAATCTTGCGGCCGGTCTTGGCCTGGACCGTTTCGCGTTCAACCTTTTCAATTTCAATCGAGCCAGAAACTTCGGCCATGATCGACTTCTGTTTCGGTGGACGCGCTTCAAACAATTCTTCCACGCGCGGCAACCCTTGGGTAATGTCTTTACCAGCCACACCACCTGTATGGAATGTACGCATGGTCAGCTGTGTACCCGGTTCACCGATCGACTGGGCGGCCATGATCCCGACAGCCGTACCGTTCTTCACCAGTTTGTTGTAAGCCAAGTCGTAGCCATAACACTTCTGGCAGACCCCACGGCGGATGCGACAGGTCATAACCGAGCGCACATGAGCTTCTTCAAGAGCTTCACCCGACGCTTCGATTTCACGAATGGCGTCTTCTGTAATCAACTCTCCAGCAGGAACAAGCACCTTGCGGCCGCCCGGCTTTTTGATGTCTGACAAGGCATAGCGACCGAGAATACGCACATTGAGCGGTTCACCGATTTCGTCGGATTCTGCTTTGGTCAGGACCACACCCTGATCTTCCCCGCAATCATCTTCCTTCACAACAATGTCTTGCGACACGTCGACCAAGCGGCGGGTCAGATACCCAGCGTTCGCTGTACGCAGAGCGGTGTCGGTCAACCCTTTGCGCACACCGTGGGAAGAGATGAAGTATTCAAGCACGCTGACCCCCTCTTTAAAGGAGGACTTCACCGGAAGTTCGATGATGTCACCGGTTGGATTGGACTTCAAACCGATCATACCGATCGTCTGGGTCATCTGACCCCACTGACCACGCGCACCAGATTCGATCATGGTGTAGGCTGGGCCAGATTTTGGAAGAGCCTTTTTGACCAATTCTGCCACACGATCTTTGACTTCGGTCCAGATCTTAATCACCTGACTGTGGCGTTCTGCCTGCGTCAACAGCCCTTGCTCAAAGAAATCTTCGACTTCCTGCACCCGGCGTTCCCCTTCGGCCATAATCTCGCTCTTTTCTGGGATCTCCGGGAGAACGGCCATACCGTAACTGAACCCAGAGAGAGTGATCTGCTTGAACCCGAGCTCTTTCAATTCATCGAGCAACTTAGCCGTTTCTTGCGAACCGTAAATTTCAATCGAGTCACGAACGATGGCTCCAATTTCTTTCTTGCCGATCGTCTTGTTCATGTACGGGATCGCTTCTGGCATCGAACGGTTGACGATCAACCGACCCGGGGTCGTGGTCACCAACTCACCGGACTTGGTGATGCGCACCCGAATCCAGTCGTGCATGCCAAGCTTCTTGCTTTCGTAGGCGTAGATTGCCGAAAGTTCATCCGGGAACGAACGCGTCGTTTTTGGATCTGGTTCGCTTTCAACCATCGTTAGATAGAAGCAGGCCCAGGCGATGTCTTTACCCGGGGTCGCCACCGGCGAACCGTGCGCTGGCTTCAGAAGGTTGCGGGTGGAGAGCATCAATTCAGACGCTTCCTTGCGCGCTTCGGTGGTAAGCGGAACGTGAACGGCCATCTGGTCACCGTCGAAGTCCGCGTTGTAGGCGTCACAAACGAGTGGGTGGATTTGAATCGCTTTTCCTTCGATCAATGTCGGTTGGAACGCTTGAATACCAAGACGGTGGAGGGTCGGAGCACGGTTCAGGAGGACGAAGGCATCACGGGTCACCTCTTCCAGAATATCCCAGACCTCAGCACGATCCGATTCGATGAAGCGGTTGGCCGAGCGGATGTTGTGGACGTATTCGCGTTCGATCAATTTGCTAATGACGAACGGCTTGAAAAGTTCAAGCGCCATCATCTTCGGCAGACCGCATTGATTGAGTTTCAAGTGGGGACCGACAACGATCACCGAACGACCGGAGTAGTCGATGCGCTTTCCGAGCAAGTTCTGACGGAAGCGACCTTGCTTTCCACGCAAAGAGTCCGCGAGGGATTTCAACTGACGCTTCTTCCCCGTAGCGGCGATGACGGTTTTTGAGCGACGCGCGGAGTTGTCGATCAGGGCGTCGACCGCTTCTTGCAACATGCGCTTTTCGTTACGCACGATCACTTCTGGCGCCGTCAGTTCAAACAAGCGCTTCAAGCGATTGTTGCGGTTGATGACACGGCGATACAAGTCGTTCAAGTCCGACGTAGCAAAACGACCACCATCAAGCGGAACCATCGGACGAATATCTGGTGGAATGACCGGGAGCGCCTGAAGAATCATCCAGGCTGGGTTGATTCCGTTCAAATGCAACGACTTGAGCAACTTCATGCGGCGAATCAAACGATCGCGCTTAGCACCTGATGCTTCTTCGAGTTGTTCGTTCAGCATGGTGAGCGTCGCTTCTAAGTTGACGCGCGAGAGCAACTTCAAGACCGCGTCGGCACCGATACCGGCGTCGAAAATATGTCCGTACTTGAGTGACCAGTCGCGGTACGTCGCTTCCGAGATAATCTTCATCGGACGCAAGTCTTTGAGCTCGCGGTCAACGACCACAAACTCTTCTTCCAGTTCTTCCATCTTGCGGTCGCGGATCTGGGCCAGGTGCTCCGTCTCTTCCGAAATCTTGGCCGCATCGCCTTTAAAGCGTTCATCCAAACGCCCGACGTCGCGGGTGAATTCCCCTTCGATCATCTTCTTCTTGGCTTTGTATTCACTCTTCAGCTGTTCGATCGACTGTTCACGTGCTGGCTCGTCGACGTCCGTAATAATGAAGTTGGCAAAATAGACGACCTTCTCAAGCGCCATGACCGACATGTCGAGGATCGTTCCGATCTTCGACGGCAACCCGCGCAGGAACCAGATGTGGGTCACCGGAGCGCAAAGGTCGATGTGACCCATGCGTTCGCGGCGAACGATCGAGTGGGTGACTTCCACGCCACACTTGTCACAAACGATCCCTTTATAGCGGATCTTCTTGTACTTTCCACAGTAACATTCCCAGTCCTTGGACGGCCCGAAAATCTCTTCAGCAAAGAGCCCACCCTTTTCTGGTTTTTGGGTGCGATAGTTGATCGTCTCCGGCTTGTCGACTTCCCCGTACGACCAGCGGCGAATCGCTTCTGGCGAAGCCACGCGCATGCGGATCGAGTCAAAGTCGGTCGTCTTCAGGATGTCTTGTTTGAACAACATAATGTTTGATCTGTATGAAGACTATTTCTTTGACGTTTTCTTGTCCTCAGGAAGATCGACTTTCTTCCCGTCTTTGACCAGTTCGACATCGAGACACAACCCCTTCAATTCACGAAGAAGAACGTTGAACGATTCTGGGATGTTGACCTTACGGATCGGATCACCCTTGATGATCGATTCGTACGCCTTAGAGCGGCCTGGTACGTCGTCGGACTTGATCGTAAGAATTTCTTGCAAGGTGTGCGCGGCACCGTATGCTTCGAGCGCCCAGACTTCCATTTCCCCGAAACGTTGTCCACCGAACTGAGCCTTCCCACCGAGCGGCTGCTGGGTGATGAGCGAGTACGGACCGATCGAGCGTTGGTGGATCTTGTCTTCGACCATGTGGTTCAGCTTCAGCATGTACATGTACCCAACGGTTGTCGGGTGATCGAACGGTTCACCGGTGCGACCGTCGAACAAGGTGACCTGCGCGGAGCGTGGATGGCCGGCGCGTTCCAACTCATCGCTGATCTGGGTTTCTGTCGCCCCTTGGAAGACCGGGCTCGCCACGCGATAACCGTGGGCGTTGGCAGCCAACCCCAAGTGGACCTCAAGAATCTGTCCAAGGTTCATACGCGACACGACACCGAGCGGGGTCAAGATGACGTCGACAGGGGTACCGTCATCAGTAAACGGCATGTCCGCCACTGGCACCACTTTGGAGATGACACCTTTGTTCCCGTGGCGACCGGCGACTTTGTCACCGGCCTGAATCTTGCGCAGGTCAGCGACCGTCACCTGAATCTGACGGATGACTCCTGGGGAGAGGCGATCCCCTTCTTCGCGAGAGAAGATCTTCACATCAACGACTTTTCCATGAGCGCCGTGCTCCAAGTACAAGGAAGAGTCGCGCACGTCGCGGGCTTTTTCACCGAAGATCGCGCGCAACAGTTTTTCTTCTGCAGAGAGTTCCGTTTCTCCTTTTGGAGTAATTTTTCCTACCAAAATGTCGCCGGATTTTACTTCAGCCCCGATGCGGATGATCCCTTCCATGTCCAAGTTCTTCAACTTTTCTTCGGACACGTTCGGAATGTCGTTGGTGACCACTTCTGGTCCGAGTTTGGTGTCGCGCACGTCGATCGTCAGATGTTCCAAGTGCACCGAGCTAAAGCGGTCGTCGTGCACCAAACGTTCGTTAACGATCACGGCGTCTTCATAGTTGAAGCCGTCCCAGCCCATGAACGCGACGAGCATGTTCTGCCCAAGCGCCAATTCCCCTTGCGAGCAGGAAGCACCGTCAGCGAGCACGGCACCCTTTTTCACCTTCGTGCCCACCGTGACGATCGGGCGCTGGTTGATAGCGGTCGAAGCGTTTGAGCGCAAAAACTTGTTGAGGGGGTAGCTGGCGACGTTTCCTTTACTGTCCGTCACTTCGACGCGGGAAGAATCCGAGAAGGTAACCGTTCCGTCCGTACCAGAAATGAGAACGTGACCGGAGTCGACCGCGGCGCGGTGTTCCATGCCCGTTCCGATAAGTGGTGGTTCTGGGCGAACACACGGCACAGCCTGGCGTTGCATGTTCGTACCCATCAAAGCACGGGTGGCGTCGTCGTGTTCCAAGAACGGAATCATCGCCGTTCCGATCGAAACGATCTGAGCAGATGAAACGTCCATCAAGTCCGTTTCTTCGGCGCGCACCGTGCGTGGTTCGCCGTATTTACGTGCTTCGACAAACTCCGCAGTGATAAATCCTTCTTCATCGAGCGGAATCGTGGCCGGCACAATGACCACCTTTTCTTCGCGGAAGGCGTTGACGTATTCAACGTCATCGGTCACACGCACGCGGGTCTTACCGCCCTTTTCCACTTTTTCCATGCGGCGGTATGGGGTTTCGATAAATCCATACTCGTTGATGCGGGCAAAGGAAGAAAGGTGACCGACCAACCCGATGTTTGGTCCTTCTGGAGTGGCGATCGGACAGATGCGACCGTAGTGGGTTGGGTGTACGTCACGCACTTCGAATCCAGCACGTTCACGCGAAAGCCCACCCGGGCCCATCGCGGACAAACGGCGCTTGTGTTCAAGTTCAGCGAGCGGGTTGGTCTGATCCATGAACTGGGACAACTGCGAAGACATAAAGAATTCGCGCACCGCACCGATCACCGGGCGGGCGTTGACCAACTTGCCCGGAGAAAGTGTTTCGACGTCCTGGGTCGACATGCGATCTTTGATGATGCGTTCCATGCGCGCAAGACCGACGCGGAAACGGGTCTGAATCAATTCGCCGACCGCTCGAACGCGGCGGTTGCCAAGGTGATCGACGTCGTCTGGATCACCTTGAGCCACGTTCAAACGAACAATTTCGCGAATGATTAGAACAAGGTCTTCTTTGGTAAGAATGCGATTTTCTTTTGGCTCGATTACGTCTGGGGTGACAGCCCTATCAAAACGCAAATTGAACTTGTAGCGCCCGACGGTGCCCAAGTCGTAGCGATCGAAGTTGAAGAACATCGAGTGAATCAACTGGCGGGCATTATCAACCGTAGCCAGGTCACCTGGGCGGATGCGGCGGTAGACTTCCTTCAATCCTTCTTCTTCGTTTTTGGAAACGTCCTTAGCGATCGTGGCGTCCACGTACTTGTTGAGCGGGTGCGTATCGACGTCCTTGAAAAGCTCCAAAATCTGATCGTCATTGTCGTAACCAAAGGCGCGCAGAAGAGCCGTAACTGGCACTTTACGCTTGCGATCGATCTTCACCCACATCACGTTCTTGGTGTCTGTTTCAAATTCGAGCCATGCCCCGCGGTTTGGGATAATCTTCGCGCCGTAGTAGCGACGGCCACGGCTCGCTTCGGCTGTAAAGAAGGCTCCAGCGGAGCGAACAAGCTGGGACACAATGACGCGTTCGACCCCGTTGATGATGTACGTTCCGCGTGGGGTCATCAGCGGCAAGTCTCCGAGGTAAATCTCTGTTTCTTTAATATCGCCTCCGCGCTTGTTGCGAAGAATCGTCTTCACACGCAGCGGCGCTTCATACGTCACGTTCTTGGCACGTGACGTCGCTTCATCGAATTTTGGTTCGTCGAGGTAATACTTATCAAACCAAAGTTCCAGATCGCGACCGATGAAATCACGGATCGGATTAATCTCATCAAAGAGTTCACGGATCCCCTTCTCAATGAACCAGCGGTACGAATCGAGCTGAACCTCGATCAGATCCGGCAGGTCCATTACGTCCTTCGGAGCCCCGAACGTCTTCCGCTCCGGCTCCATCGTCGTCGCGCGTTTGAACATAATAAAGATGCAAAAACGCCCTACCCACCATTGCAGTGGTGGGGTAAGGCGCTGAATTTATTTGATTGTAACGGCCGCCAGCTCATGGATCACACCGAGGAGTTAGCGAAAAAAAGCGCTGTGATAGTACCACCGGCCAAAACCGATGTCAAGCTCAGGGTCACTTTGAGGAAATTTGTCAAGAAAATCTTGGATTTTGGCTTACTTTCGCACAAACTGACCCCATTGACAAAATCACCGTTTTCTGGTATCTTGCTCCGTTGCCTGACGAGCTGGGGAGCTCTCCGAACCGGAATTATGGAGAACCCCGCTCGTTTTTTGTTGGCATCACGTCTGTTCCTTAAACGGAAGGAACTTCTGAAAATGGATGAGATGCGAAGGGCTGGAGGCGAACGACGGCGAGGCGTAGCGAACCCTACGGTGAGCCGGAGTGATGCCGAAGCACGAGCAGGTCGCCATTTTCAGACGTTCCTTGTAAGGTTGGAGGGAGAGAGGGGGAACAGATTGATGCAAACAAGGCTCCGGCTTTCTTCGCACCGATCGCTTCTCTGGTTGGATACGGTTTCTACCCACTGTCCAATTTCTCTTTCTCCAACCTTCCAAGGAGCTTGTCAGGACCGAATTGCCAACTTATAATGAGATCCTAGTCCGAGTGGATTTCAAAAAATCGATGAGATGCGAAGGGCTGGAGGCAAGCGACGGCGAGGCGTAGTCAAATCTACGGTGAGCCGGAGCGAAGCCGAAGCCCGAGCAGATCGCGATTTTGGGAAATCCACAAGATCCCCTCCCGAGGGCTGTGAGAGTCCGATGGTGTCGGATATGTCCCGCAAGAGCTCGCTTGCCTTCGGGTGAGCAAAATCTCTCTCCTCGCACTTGCAACAGATATACTCGACCTCGTAACATCGCGTCTCTCGCAGCCCCCGCAAGGGGATTTTTTATTTCCGAATTTCCACCTGCTTCATCCTTGCCGTTAGGCCGCGGACGATCTGAACGCTGGAGCGTGGTATGTCGTAATAATCTGCAAGTAAATCCACTAAAGCTGCGTTTGCCTTGCCATCAACCGCTGGTGCAGAGATTTTGATCTTTACCGTGTCTTCATCAAGCCATTTAACAATCTCTGCCTTCTTAGCGTTCGGTTGAACATGAACGGTGAGGAGCATAATTAAAACTATTCCGGACGAATCTGATCGCGCATCAAATTTACGATCGGTAAAAATAGTGGCTCCGGCAAAGCATCCCAAGAAAACCATCCCCATTCGATCATCTTATCCGGCTCACGCACTTCTGGATCATCCGTCGTCAAGGCGCTCATAAAAATAGTGACGTAGTGTTTCCCTTCTGGTTCAAAGATGTCATTCGTTGCGTGAAGAAACTTTACATCGATTAATGCGACCCCTGCCTCTTCCATTGCTTCACGTCTGGCTGTTTCTTCAAATGACTCACCGAACTCCAGATGACCTCCAGGCATACACCAGGTCTGATGCCCATGAGAGTTAATGCGTTTTCCGAGCAAGTATTTCCCTTCACGACGGACAATAACCGCAAGACCTACTTTTGGACGTTGTTCAGAAATTTTCGGATCCATATTATTTCTTACCACGAAACTTTTTCAGGAAGGCCAAATCTTTTTTGACTCCGTCGTCGATTGGCGTTTCGAGAATCAAGTCGATATGCTGGAGTTTGGGGTGCGCAACGATCGCTTCGAATCCTTTGAGCCCAATAAATCCATCACCCAAATGTTCATGGCGATCTTTGTGCCCGCCCAGTTCAATCTTTGAATCATTACAATGTGAAGCGACGAGCTTTTTGAGCCCGATCAACTTATCGAACTTTTTAAATGTCGCATCCACGTCCGCTTTGGTGCGCAGGTCATAACCGGAAGCAAAGGCGTGTTGGGTGTCAAAACAGACCCCAATCTCTTTTCCGCGCTCCGCGCCGTCGATGAACGCGGCGATCTCTTCAAAGCTGTCACCCATCACTGCTCCTGCACCGGCGGAGATCTCAATCAACAACTGACAGGATCCATCGTACTTATCCATGATGCGATTCAGTCCTTCGATCACCATTTTGACGCCCGCTTCTTGTCCAACATCTTTGGCTGATCCCGGGTGAAACATCATCGCCTTGGCGCCGATCTGCGACCCGCGTTCTAATTCTTGTCGCAACATCGTCACCGATCCGTGGCGCGTGCGCGGAGTCGAGCTCGCAAGATTAATCAAGTACGGCGCATGAATATACGTCGCCTCGATCTTATACTCCTTGGTCGCTGCACGATACTTGGCCGCATCTTCGTCGCTGATCGGCTTCACCGCCCAAGATTGAGGCGGGCGCGAAAAAATCTGGATCACTTCGCACCCTAAATTACCCCCGTTCACTGGGGCGTTAAATAATCCTCCGGCCGCACTGACATGAGCTCCAAAACGCATAATGCTAGAAATCAGTTAGCCGTAATCAGAAAGCGGAGACACTCTTTGCGTCTCCGCTCACCATTTTCTCCTTTCTCCTTGCTTTTGTCTACTTGACCATCGCTGCTTTCAACAGGTCAACGACCTTCTTATTGCGCATGACACCCTCCATATATTCGCGGTACATCGGAGAGTAGATCCGATCTTTTGATTCCTTGTCTTCGTAGCGTGCGGCAACAGTGTCGATTTCGTGATCGAGATCCTTTGGATCGACCGTCACGTTCTGCTGCTTGGCCACTTCACGCAAGACGAGCATCACTTTGATGCGCTGAATCGCCTGCGGAACAAAATCCATCTTCAGCTGGCCGATTGTTTTGTTGATCGACTTCAAGTACTGGTTGAAGTCCATCCCTTGTTCGGTCACATTATGTTCAATCTCGTGCACCATTTTATTCACTTCGTCATTGACCAACAACTCCGGAATTTCGCTGAAGCGCGAGCCGTCAGCAACCGCATCCAGCACCGCGCGCTCCAAGCGCATATTTTCTTCGGTCAACTTTTCATCCTGGATATTCGTCTGCAAACGATCTTTCAACTCGGCCAAATTTTTGAATCCAAGAGAAACACCGAACGCATCATCCAGATCTGGGTGATCAAGGTGATACAGTTCGGCCAGCTTCACTTCAAAGTCCACATCTTTACCAGCCAAATGCTTTTGGTAATGGTCTTTAGGGAACGGCAAAGCAAACTTCTTTTCTTCCCCTTCCTTCATCCCAACCAACTGCTCGCTAAATCCCGGGATGTAATGTGGTTCGTTCAAGAAGACGTGGTAGCCGTGCGCGTCGCCGCCTTCAAGCGCCACCTTCTGGTGGAACATGTGCATGTCAACGACCGCTTTGTCTGCTTTGGTCGCGGCTTCGTCGGCTTTAGCGCGCACCTCTTTGGTCTGCATCTTTTGCAGTTCCTTCAACGCCCCTTCCAAATCTGATGGCTGCATCGAGACATCCTTTTTCTCGACCTTCAACGTGGTGAAGTCGGCGAGCTTCTCAACGGTCGGCATCAACCCAACTGTGGCCGTGTACACCAAGGCGTTCCCGGGAGCCATTTTTTCAACATTGATTTCTGGCGCACCGACCGACTCGAGTTTTTCGCTCTCAATCGCTTCCACATACGTCTTGCGCACAATGCCCTCGAGCGCTTCTTCGTAAATCTTCATCTCCCCAACATTTCCTTTGACCGCTTCATACGAGGCGTGCCCCGGGCGAAATCCCGGGATCGTCGCCACCTCGGAAATCTTCTTCGCGGCTTCGTCCAAGAACGGTTGCATCTCGGAAAGCGGCACTTCGATCGTTAATTTCACGCTCCGGTCCTTTACATCTTCGCGTTTAATAGTTGCCATAGTGTCGGAAGATTAACCAAAAACCCCCGGAGCGTCAACCGCTTGACGGACAGCGATGGTCTTGCTAGCTTGAGTCGTTGTCAGGAGGATCTTATCGCCTCCCAGCCAAAGGAGTCCTATGAACGAACAGACCCTTACAGCCATCCAGGCGATCATCTTCTCCGCCAAGCGGTGCGGGGCGCCACAAGCCGCGTTCAACACCATTACACGGCGACTCGGACGCGAGGTGCATGTCGAGAACTGGCGGCAGATGTCGCAGACAGAAGGCGAGGCAGCTCTGGAAGTCCTCGAGCGCACCTTCCCGGTGCGCAACACCCCATCCGCGATCAACAGGATCGTCCCCAAATGAGGAGTACACAAGACGGTGTGCTCCTCTTCGCATTTACGGTACTATGTGAGCACTATGATGGAGAATGAATCTGGAATAGAGGAAGACTTTTTCACCGGCATTGAATATCAAGGTCCGAAATTTACCGGGCGTCTCGAAGCGCTGCAGGCCAACCTGGCCGAAGCGCGCCGACAACACGCTGCCGGGGAACTGAGCGCCCTTGACGTTCTTGATGCCGAAGAACAGCTGCGTGAATTCGGCGGGGAGCACGACAATGCCGGAGCGTATAAATCCGAACGCCTAGGCGCTGACCTCGCCCGTGCCCTTGAGGAACGCGACGGGGGGCTCGAACTCAACGCACACGGTGTGCTCATTCCGACAGAACAAGATGAGCGCTCACACGTGTTCATGATTTCCATCACCGAACTTGATCGCATCAACGACGAAGGAGGACACGAAGCAGGAAACAAGGCGCTCTCTGAAACGGTAAAGGCCGTTGAACAGGCTGTGCGCAACCGACTGCTCGACGCGGGCATCACGGAGCCGGATGCGCTCTCTGCCGCCTATGATATCTATCGCCTGCGCGGAAGCGACTTCATCGTCCGGCTTAAAACACCCACCGGAGGGTCTGAAAGCGATCGCATAGCTGAACAGATCACACAGAAAGTCATCGACGGAGCGCCTGAAGTCGTTAAAGGAAAGGAACGCCCGCCGTTGACCGCGGTGTCAATTCGCCAAGATCGAGCGATCGAGATGTTCAACCGCATTCAAAGCCACCTAGCCCCTGACCACCGTGTTGCCGGCAAAGACGCTACGCGCATGCTGATTGACATCACCAAGCGTGCCCCGGAGTTTCAATCAGAAGTTTCTCGCCTTCTCACCAATGCGACACGGGTCTTTGAGAAAAAAGCGCGGGGAGATGCTGAGGCTGAGCCGTTTTTCGCAAAGTATATTGCCAAAGGGTTCGAAGGGACCGCGCTTGCCAACTTTGAAGACTTCGATCCCACTGAATCACGCGAAAGATTTGAAAACAAGGCGGCTGACATTGCGTTCGCGCTGGTCGTCGATCAATTTGCCCGTGAGCGCCAAACCGCCGACGCAGCCGAAGGGGCAATGCTCGATGCGGTCGTAGGCCGTGAACTTACCTTGCCAGAACGCTTTAGCGAAACAGAACGCGCCAAGCTCAAAGAACTCCCGACCGTTTCGTCGGCTGAACTTGCCAAGCGCCAGGCGCGCACCCAAGGGAACAACGAACTGAATGCCTTTAAACGTCAGCTGGAATCTGCAACGACGGATCCGACACAAACAGACAAAGCGCGACAGGTCGTCGAACGCTACGGAGAACTTCCAAAAGGAGTAGTTGTTGATTATCAAAACCCAGCTGAGGTGCAAAAAGCGCTCGGACTTGTGGAGCGCAAGTTCCGCGTTGAGCAAAACAGATACGACCGCCTGACCGGTCTGCCCAACCGCGGGGAGTTCTATGGCCGCATCAAAGAGATGCACCGTGAAGCAGAAAAAAACGGGGGCGAAGTCCGCATGTTCTTCATTGACTTGGCATTTTTGAAATACTTCAATCAGCAAGGCGGACGCGAGGTCGGTAACGTTGCCATTCAGAATGCGGCGGAGTTGATGGAAGAGGCGATCAAACGTGCAGGACTCGAGGGGCGGGCCCAGGCGTACCGCTACGCCGGCGACGAGTTTACGATTTTATTTAACGGGACAGAACAGGAAGAACAGACGCTCTCTGAAGCGGTCGAAACGGTGCGCCGCGCCCGGGGTGGAATCGAGCGATCAGAAAAGTCGACCGACCTCTATCGACCAGAGGCTTTGCAATTCAACACCGGGTCAGCCGACCGCACCGACAGTCAAAACGTGATTGCAGAGCTGATCAGGCTCGGAGTCGTCGACAAAACAAAATTCGAAAGCGATGAGAGGTATCGCATCGATCAGCTCGTCGATATTCAAACCAAACTGGCCGACCTGAGTATCACGGCAGATAAAGCGTTCACCCGGTTTGATTTCCTCTTTTCGAAACTGGCGGAACCGGCCTTCCAGCAAACACATTCCATCGAGAGAGCGCAAACCGAGATGCTCGTGAAGTATTCAAAAAAAGCGGTGTTCGGAATGAACGTGGAAGAACTCATCACCCTCCACGAACAGGTAAAAGCAGGGCGGGTAGACCTGCGCGAATTTGTGAGTCAAAAGATTGAGGCAAAGCAAGAAGCGAATAAGGACCAGCGCGAAATCACTGATCTCGTCATCGAAAGTTTCGTGCGCGAAGGACATTTGCGCGAACGTATTACTCGCCTCGAGGGACAGCTCGCCGAGGAGTCGCACGAAAATGAGATTCTCAAAAAACAGATGGCAGACTTGAACGCGCGCTTGCAAGGAATCTTGGATGCGCGGGGAGCGATCGGCAAAGGGTGAAATGAAAGCCGGCCCGGAAGTGGTCCGTGATCTTGGCAGGCTCGATAGCCACTACGAGAGGGTGTCCGCTTCATCCCAACACAAAGCGGGGCCCGGAGGCCCCGCTAAGTGCATCGAATCTGTTTAAACGATAAGTGCGACGATCAGAAGCGCGACGATGTTCAGGATTTTAATCATCGGGTTGATCGCTGGACCGGCGGTGTCTTTGTATGGATCACCGACGGTGTCACCAGTCACAGCGGCCTGGTGCGCAAACGATCCTTTGCCACCGTAGTTTCCCTTTTCAATAAACTTCTTAGCGTTGTCCCAGGCTCCGCCACCAGTCGTCATCGAGATGGCGACGAAGAGCCCGGTGATAATCGAGCCGATCAAGAGTCCACCAAGAGCGATCGGACCGAGCAAGAATCCGACAACGATCGGAGCGAGGACCGCGAGCAAAGCCGGAGCGATCATCTCTTTGATCGCCGCTTTGGTCACGATGTCGACCGCACGACCGTAGTCTGGCTTGCCCGTACCGTCCATGATCCCTTTGATTTCGCGGAACTGACGGCGGACCTCTTCGACCACCGCACCGGCGGCACGACCGACAGACTCAAGACCCATCGAGGCAAAGAGATACGTGACGAGTCCACCAAGGAATAGCCCAGCGATGACGTTTGGATCAGCGAGATCAAAAATTGCACTGACTCCTGCTTCGCTCAAGGCATGAACGTAGTCTCCGAAGAGCACGAGGGCGGCGAGACCGGCCGAACCGATGGCGTACGCTTTGGTCACCGCTTTGGTAGTGTTGCCAACGGCATCGAGCGGATCGGTCACATCGCGCACAGATTCTGGAAGTTCAGACATTTCCGCAATCCCGCCGGCGTTGTCCGTGATCGGACCGAAGGCATCGATCGCCACAATGATTCCGGTGAGCGAAAGCATCGCCACGGCCGCAATGGCCACACCGTACAACCCAGAAAGAGCGAAGGCGATGAGCACCCCGAGAACGATAGCGATCACGGGAAGGGCGGTTGCGCGCATCGACAAGGCAAGACCAGCGATGATGTTGGTGCCATGACCTGTTTGCGACGCTTCAGCTAACTTTTTGACCGGCTTGTACTGGGTGCCGGTGTAGTATTCGGTGATCATGATAAGGAGCCCGGTGACGGCAAGACCGATCACCGTGCACCAGAACAAGTTCATGTCAGCGAGCATCTTTTCGGTAACGAAATAAAATCCGATGAGAGAAAGTCCCCCAGCAGCGACGAGACCTTTGTACAAGGCACCCATGATGTTTTCTGATTTGCCGAGCTTGATGAAAAACCCACCAAGGATCGAGGCGACGATTCCGACGGCACCCAAGGCGAGCGGATAGACAATGTGCGCTTCCATCGTAATCGCTCCCAAAAACATCGCAGCGACCAAGGTCACGGCGTACGTTTCAAACAGGTCCGCGGCCATTCCGGCACAGTCTCCGACGTTGTCCCCGACGTTGTCGGCGATCACGGCTGGGTTGCGTGGATCATCTTCTGGAATTCCGGCTTCCACTTTTCCAACCAAGTCCGCACCGACGTCTGCCGCTTTAGTGAAAATCCCTCCCCCCAAACGGGCGAAGACCGAAATCAATGATCCACCAAATCCAAGTCCGATAAGTGCTGGCACAGCCGAAGCGTCCCCGCCAATCGCCCAGTAAAACCCAGCGACACCGAGCAAACCGAGACCGACGACGAAGAGACCGGTCACTTCACCTCCTTTAACCGCGACCTTCATCGCTTCCTTCATCCCTGCCTTAGCCGCTTCGGTCGTGCGCACGTTAGCACGGACCGAAACGCTCATGCCGACGAAGCCAGCGATCGAAGAAAGGATCGCACCGACCGCGAATCCGGCCGCGATCTTCCAATCAAGGAAGAGGCCGATAAGTGCAAAAACAACGATGCCGATCACAGCGATCGTCTTGTACTGGCGGGCCATGTAGGCGGCCGCGCCTTCCTGAATCGCTTTGGCGATTCCGATCATCTTTCCCTCCCCGGCCGGCAACTTCAGGATCCATCGAGTAAGATACGCCCCATACAGGAGGGCGAGCACGGACGCGGCGATCGCGAGATACACGATTTGCATAGAAATACTTAAAACGGTGGTTATTTGAAGACGGGGGTATACTAGTAAGAAATAGTCTGATTGGCAAGGGAAAGTGGTAAGGAGTAAGCGGTAAACAGAGACATGCGCGTCTCTACGTTCCACTTACCAATTACCCCTTTCCTAGGGGATATGTCATCTAAATACCCAAACTTTTTCCGTGAACGCTCTTTGGCTAGCCAGGGTTTTTTGGCTGTGGTTGGGGTTGATGAAGCGGGCGCCGGAGCGCTCGCCGGGCCGTTAGTTGCTGCCGCCGTCGTCCTGCCCATTTCCAGCCGCCTCGGCGAACTAGACGATTCCAAGACAAAAACAGAGCGCGCACGTGAACGGTTATTTGATCTGATCTGCACGCGAGCGACGGCGTTTGGGATTGGCGAAGCATCGGTCGATGAAATCAACACCATCGGATTACGTCCAGCAAACTACTTAGCGATGCGCAGGGCGATTGAACAGATCCCCTCAGCAGACTTTGCCCTCGTCGACGCCTGGACGATTCCGAATCTCGCAATTCCTCAACGCGGGATCATTCATGGTGACCATCTCGTAAAGTCAATCGCCGCTGCGTCGATCCTGGCTAAAGTCACTCGCGATCGCACGATGCTCGCTCTGCATGAACAGTTTCCCGACTACGCATTCAATCAACACAAAGGGTACGGGACAGCGCTCCACACATCTCGCATCAAATCTCTCGGCCCATGCGAAATTCACCGCACATCTTGGGGATGCTTTAAAACGATCGCTTTATAAAAACAGCAGACGCGCGATCAAGTACTGACCGCGCGCCGGTCTCTACCGTGTGTAGAGGTTCACGAGTTCCGAACGACGGAGGAGAATCTCCGCGATCTCTCCCGGGAGCGGAACGAGTTGATCCCAACCGGGCAGCGCGCGGTCGAGGGCACGGTAGGCCCCGCCATCGATGATCCGCTGGCGCACACCCACCTGCGGGAAGAGCCCCAGCTTCTTGTAGAGGAAGTGCCGAAGGACGATGGCCGGATCAGACCAGACGTGGATGTCGAGGATCGCCCCGCCCGGACGCACGAGATCCGTGACCCCCTGCATCTGCATGCACCACTCGGCAATCACCGGATCGTTGGCGTAGATGAGGCGAGTGATCTCCTGCGCCGGATCCTGCATCTTGTCGAACCGCAGGATCTTTCCGGGCAGGTACCCGATCGATCCGCGAGCGATCACGAAGTCCGCCGACCCGAGCCCGAGCGTCGCCGTCGCCTCCTCGTGGTGAAGGACGTTGAACCGGAGATTCGTGAGCTTGTGGTGGAGCGCCCTCGCCTGAGCATCCCTGACTGCTGCTGGCGAAAAGTCGTAGGCGGAAAAGGAGAGCCTCGGGAAGACCCGGGCGAGGAAGGTCGTACCGATCCCGACCCCGCATCCGGCATCGACCACCCGCGAGGGGCGAAGCCGTTCGAGGTGGCTGCAAATGACAACGAGCTGTTCAGCGTAGCTCGAGGGGGTCCGCGAGGATGTGGGTCGGGTAGAGTGCGGCCATTGCGTCGTAGGCCCGGACGACCGCCTCCCGATCGAACGCTGCTTCTGCGTCCGTCACGGCTCGCGCGATCCCCGACACCTCGTCTCCGCTACGGCGACCAACGCGCACAGGCGCAACACGAGTCACCTCTTCCCCCAGGAACTTCAAAGCCTCTGCACGGTAATCAGGCATGGTTTTTCTCCCGGGCCGAACCTATAAAAAAAGTGGCCGGTTGTCAACCGGCAAACTCTGTGTGGTAGACCTCCCAAATGCCGAGAAAAGTCGGAGCAAAAATCTCTGGGGTTCGATGGATTGCTGACTCGAGTTCGTCTCGAGTAAACGAATGAAGTTCAGCCACGTCAGCTGGATTTGGATGAAGCGCCCCCGCGAACGTTGTCGTGAAGGTGGACTTCAGGCGCTTCACGCCGTCGGGATAGGAAAAGAAATGATCGCCAAGGAACACGAGCGCGGCACCGGTCACGCCGAGTTCTTTTTGCAACGATCGGTGCGCCGCTTGCTCTGCTGATTCGTCGACCCGCACCATCGTCGCGGTTGGCACCGCCCACATCCCGCCGTACAGCGCTTTGCCGTCCACAGGAATTTTTGCGAGGACGATCTTTCCGCCCTGCACGATCAATACATCCGCGCAATGGACGATATCCGACTTCTTATTGATCTCCGCGCGCGGCTTTGATCCGATCACCTCGCCCGCTTCGTTTAATATCTTAATCGCGAAATCATTTTGATCCATAGAGAATAATTCCATGCTATCATAGCTGCACTATGTATGAAACGGTGGAACAATTTTTCTCGAGATGCTCGGCAGATGTGGCGGGATTTAATGCCTGGGCGGAACGGATGCAGCCGACCGCCAAAGCGGATCACCTCTGTTACAAATGTGGGTCGCGGGAAGAGTTCGTGGCGCTGCGAGCCCTGCTTGAACCGTGGGCACCCTTTTTCTATCAGTCGATGATCGCCGGGCGACCAATTGCTTTTGTAAAGCTCGCCGTACCGATCGAAACGCCACTTGGAGAAATCTGGTTTCTCGAACTCTCAGACCAAAAGCCTGATGGGAGCCAATCGAGTGGATTTGACCATATTGAAATCTATCCAACATCAGGCACGATGGAGGAACTCGCCCACTCGCTTGAAGCGGCAGGCCAAGCGTTTGAAAAAGTCGTCCGCCCGCACCACACTACCTACGACGCCGTGATCCACCAAACCTTCAAGGTCCGTCTGGAAGACGAGCCGTTGATCGCGAAGATCATGCGCGATGAAATGCGCTAATATAAGCGAAAAGAGTAGAAAAGTTGATTGACCGCGAGCGTCAAATCGGGTAGCATAACCCCGTTGCTTAACCGCAACGTCTATCCCGAATCCTCTCAAACGCTTCGCGCTTGGATTGATCATCGGCGCATACCGCGGGGCGACAACATTGAAACCGATTTTAGGACGATTCCTGACCTTTCTGACCACGCCCCTTCGGGCGGTTGGTCGGTTTTTGTTTACCTTCATCTTAGTCCCCACCTTCCATGGAATCCTCCTCGCTCGTCGCGGAATCCGCCGGCTCTATCTCCCGGCCAAAAATAAGCTGCTCTTTCTGTTCACCAATCGCTATGCCATCCACGGAGCGATCATTCTCGTTTCTATCTTCTCCGTTTCTACGAACGTCCGTGCCGGGCAGATTCAGACCGATGCCCTGGGTGGACGGAGTGTACTCGTGACGATCCTTGGCGCTGACTCACCAGATGTGGTGATTGAAGTGGCTGCTTCTAACGAACCGTTGTTGCCGCCCGTCTTTTATCGCGAGTCCGTCGCCTTGGAATCGACCGTCGCTCCGGATTTGGAATCGATCCTCGCGTTTGACGAACTCACAGCTTCCCCGACAACAACCAAACCGTCGTCCGCGAAACGTACGACGATTGAAGAATATGTCGTTGCCGAAGGGGATACGATCGGAACGATCGCCGAACAGTTTGATCTGTCGATCACAACGATTCTGTGGTCAAACAATCTCTCCGTGCGGAGCATTATCCGTCCGGGCGACACGCTGACGATCCTCCCTGTTGACGGCATTACGCACACCGTCAAAAGCGGGGACACCCTTTCAAGAATCGCCAGTACCTACGGGGTCACTTCGGCTGAAATCGTTGATTTCAACAACCTCGCCGACGCCAACGATCTAACGATCGGTGAGTCTTTGCTCGTTCCGGGGGGAGAAAAACAGGCTCCGACCCCATCGCGGAGCGTCGCTTCTGTGCGTAATTTGTTCACCCCAGAGCAGACATCTGCTTCACCTTCTCCACTGGCGGGGAGTGCAAACATGATTTGGCCGACCGACCTCTCCAAAATCAACACCTATTACGGACAATACTACGTTTACGGCCGTCACTACGGTCTCGACATTGATTGCAACTACAACAATAACAACTACGCAGCGGCCGATGGGATCGTCACCTTCTCTGGCTGGAATCGCGGCGGTTACGGTTACTTTGTACAGATCGACCACGGGAACGGACTGGTCACCGCTTACGGTCACCACGCCAAACTGTACGTTTCTAAAGGTGATTCTGTCACCCAAGGTCAACCGATCGGACTTTGCGGGACGACCGGGCGATCAACCGGGACGCACTTGCACTTTGAAGTGCGCGTCAACGGTCAGGCGGTCAATCCGCTCAACTACGTCAGCTACAAAAAGTAGCGCTACGTTTTCGTTAAAAACTCAAACCGCGGACGATACTGCATCGCCTCGGCGAGATGATGCACAGTGATCTGCTCAGCCTGCGCGAGATCAGCGATCGTTCTTGCAACCTTTAAAATCCGAGTATAGGCCCGTGCCGAAAGCCCCAGCTTTTCTACAGCCCCACGCAAAAAAGATTTTCCTTCCGCATCTAAGGCACAGACTGCTTGAATATTTTTTGCGTTCAACGCCCCACGGGCATCGGCGAGATCTCTGGCTGCTTGTACACGGGCCCGAATGACAGTCGATGACTCAGCATCCTTCGCATCTGTCAGTTCATCAAAATGCAACTTCGGGACTTCGATCATTAGATCAATACGATCGAGAAGCGGTCCAGAAATTTTTTTACGATAGCGTTGAAGCGCAATCATCGTACAGATACACCGGGCTTTTGGATCTCCAGAAAATCCACAAGGACAAGGATTCATCGCCGCGACGAGCATGAACTTTGCCGGATAACGCACAGAATTGCTCGCGCGAGAAACCGTTACCGCACCATCTTCAAGCGGCTGGCGCAAATTTTCGAGGGCAGACGTTTGAAACTCTGGAAACTCATCAAGAAACAACACTCCGTGATGTGCCAAGGAAACTTCACCCGGCCGCGGATGGCTCCCGCCACCGACCAAGGCTATTCCGGAGGTGGTGTGGTGCGGCGAGCGAAACGGCCGCTCAACAACGAGCCTTGTTTCGTGCGGCAGCGCTCCAGCCACGGAATAAACTTTAGTCACTTCGAGCGCTTCCTCCTCACTGAGGGCCGGAAGAATTGTTGGCAACGTTCGGGCGAGAAGGGTCTTTCCCGTTCCTGGCGGTCCGTACATCAAAATGTTATGGCGTCCGACCGCAGCAATTTCGAGCGCCCGTTTCACCCGATCCTGCCCGCGCACATAAGCCATATCATGCAGCGGATCGTCCTGTTTCTGATGGACAAATGGCTGGGCGACCGCCGGATTGATCGTCTGTTCCTGGCGCAAGTGTCGAATCACCTGTGCCAAACTCTCAACCGGAAAAACGGCGACCCCACGTACCAGAAGTGCCTCATCTACGTTGTCTTTAGGAACAAAAACGCGCAGCAGTCCAGCATCGCGCGCGGCGAGCGTCATCAGAAGAACACAGCCAACCGGCCTGACCGCGCCGTCCAGCGCCAATTCACCGACAAACATCGCACCCTGTGTCGATGCGTCCTCAATAATCCCGACCACCGAAAGAATCGACAGCGCAATTGGTAGATCGTGCGCCGTGCCCTGCTTTTTTACATCTGCTGGAGCAAGATTTACAGCGATTCTTCCACGCGGAAGATCATACCCAGCAAACTTGAGCGCCGCATGCACGCGTTCGCGTGCCTCCTTCACAGCCGCATCTGGTAAGCCGACGACGAGAAAGTTGCGAAGCCCGAATGTGTGTGCCGCCTCAACAGTAACGACATGTCCGTCAAGACCCTGCACGGTCCCAGAAAAAATCGTTGCCGCCATAGCTCCTAAAATAAAATTCGCCCAGCACCTATTGGTACTAAGCAGATTCATACAGACAATCTATCAAGAAATTTCAGTTTTGTCAACCAAGGTTGTGGATGAATGACGTTGAGCCAAAAGCAGAGAGACGACTCCAGCGATGATCATCAGATCGGCGATGTTGATCGCGCTGATTCCGATGATGATGTAATCGATAATGTACCCGTGCACGAGTCGATCAATGAGATTTCCTGTCCCTCCCAAGGAAATGAACATGAGCGCGGCACTTACACGAACGTGTCTGCGTTGGTTCCAAGCGTACCATCCAGCCGCAAGGATGACCGCAACGATAACGGGGGTGACAATCCAGGACGGAACAGGGAGATCAAAGGCGATCCCAAAATTTTTATGGATGGCCCACGCATTGCGCAAAGCCATCCATTTACACATCTGATCGATCACGACCGTCAAAACGGCGATCGCCCCCCATTTCATAACTACGCCTCCTGCGTCAGCGTCTTTTTACAGTCGATACAGGAAGAGGAGGTCGGACGAGCGGTCAATCGGGCCTGACCAATCTCCTGCTTGCAGTACTTGCAAATCCCATACACTCCATCTTCAACCATCTTCAGAGCACCTATCACATCGCGAAGTTGCTTTTCAAGCTCCCCCTCGAGCGAAAGATTGTCGCTGTACGCAGCGACCTCGGCGGCATTTTCGTCCTCTTTATCCCCAAGATTCGGAAAATTTGTATCAAAATCTTCGTCCGTCGCCTTTGGGTTACGGTGGGCAAACTTCGAAAGCTCCCCTTCAAGTTTTGACTTCTCGTCCAGGAGGGCAAGTTTCATGGCGCTCACAAATCCTTCATCCATAAACTCAATTTGAACAAACACTAGCTAATTATCAAAGTATACAGGAAAAGTACGGATCCGCAATAGCGTAAGTAAATCATAAAATACGGGATGAGATGCGAAGTCCTGGAGGCGCAGAAATCACGAGGTGTAGTCAGACCTACATCGAGTGATTTCAAAGCCGAAGGACGAGCAGATCGCCCGTATTTTATGATTTAATAGAAACAAGGGCACGAGGCCCGCATTGTCGAGAATGAATCGGGTGTGCCCTTGTAGAGAGGGTGGGCAATTTTGGGAATTGTCGGTGTGAATGATACCGGGATGTGGGGTCCAGTGTTGAACCACACGTCTCGGCACCATTATGTACAACGACGACTCAACCAGAATCGCCTAATGAACTACCTTTTCTACCATGTCAGTGGTTTTACCTCGGGTTCCCGCTAATGGCGCAGGAACATTGTTGAGGCTAACCTAGTCCCAATATTGATTGGTTTTTGTTTCGTTCGTTCTCCTGGGCCCGATCGGTGTGTTTGGGAACGGACGAGTAGAAAAGTGGGATAGTCCCCGAAGTATTCCAACCCATAACAGGTTGGACCTGTGGGGTACTTCGGAAACCTTCCCGTGAGTCCACGGGTATTTGAAGGAGCAATCTCGATAACTCCATTATACGTCGTTGAACACAAAAAGTCAACACGTAGATAGTCGCTCAGCTTAGTAAAAAAAACGATTTATTCACATCAGAGTCTTTACAAACTACCACGTTGAAGCAATTTTTGATGAACACAAAAATTGTTATCCACAATTCATGTCTGTTATACACACCTTACCAACACAGCCTGGTGGATTTACCAGAAATATTGATGATCTTCGCAAATTGCACAAGCTCAAACGTTGGATCGTAAACGGTATAGGTGAGTAACCCGCTCTCGAGGAGTTTACTGGTGACGATCAGCGCCCCAGAGGACTTTTGGCAGAGGTTACCGAGCGGCTCAGCGTCGTTCAGGGTATACAGATCGGCTGTGCGATTCCGGATCTTGGTGTGATTTTCTGTTTTCTCGGCAATAAGTACCTCCCCGTCGACTTCGGCGATCAAGCGGACCTGATCTCCATCCTCAACAATACTCGTTTTAATCGTATCTGTGCTTGAACGAAGCTCATCAACCAGTGTTCCATCTAACAAAGTGAGCGTAGCGGTACTCGGCACGACGCGTAAAGCAGACTTTTGAATAATCTCAGCCAAAATAGTGCTGTCAAGAGCGCGATCCAGGTCGATTTGGAACGCCACGCCCGTATCATCCTTTACCACGAGGAGCGTGCCTGTACCCTGAAGCGCCTCCGACGGAAAGAATGTTTGAAGCGATTGGGGGATCTGAAGTGCACCGAACGGGATCCAGGCAATCGTATTTAACGCAAGATCCTCGCGCTTTTTGCTGTATGTGTCGTCAAAAGTGAGTGTCAAGTCCACTCCGTCCTGCATCAAATAGATCGGTCCATCCTCCCCGTTTCCCAGTACCCGACCGGCATAAGATGGCAGGAAGGCGAACAAAGACCATGTGCGATCCATCTCCCCAAGTTCTACAGAAGATTCGCCAAAAATGAAGCTGTAACCTTCCTTTTCATGCACAAACACCCCAATTTCCTTCCACCTAGCTTTGGTTATCTCGTCGACACCCCCCTTGAACGCTACTGCGCGTGTATGATCCGGGTAGATCGCTAGAGCGACCTCCCCGCGGATGAACGGGGTTAAATCATTCAGGGTGAGTGGACGTTTGGTAAGCAATGGGAGATCGCCAGTGTGCAGAGCGACCTCTGCAATTCCACGGTGCCCGACGAGATCAATGACTGTTTGCGCACCCGGAAAGGCGTTTGTCAGGTGCGTCGCCGAAATCATCGAACGCGCAGCTGCGTAAAAACAGGCGCTGAGCAGCACCATAAACACAAGATACTGCCAAACAACCCGCCTCACGGGGCGGGTTGTTGAATGGCCGGATCGAAGTGGAATGTGCAGGCGTTCCATCGAATTGCTCTTATTTAGCCTTTGCTACTCCTGGCTGATCTGGGTAGACGTTACCTGGCGCTTGCTTCATCGAGAGATTTACACGGCCCTGATCATCAATTTCAAACAGTTTAACCTTCACGCGATCGCCTACTTTGACGATATCAGACGGCTTCCCAACGCGGTAGGGGGCCATTTCTGAAACGTGCACAAGCCCTTCCTTCTTCGGCATGATCTCGACGAACGCACCGAAATCCATCAAACGGGTCACTTTACCATCGTAAATCTTGCCGACTTCTGGTTCAGCGACGATCGTCTTGACCCATTCAAGGGCCTTAAGTGCCGCTTCGGCGTTAAGCGATGTGATACAGACCAAGCCGTCATCGTCGATATCGATCGAAGTGACACCGGTTGTGTCGATGATTTCATTAATCACCTTACCGCCTGGGCCGATCACTTCACCGATTTTGGCTGGGTTGATGTTCAAAGTGGTAATGCGTGGGGCGTACGGCGACAGATCTGCGCGAGGTTCAGCGATCGCCTTGGCCATCACGTCGAGGACCTGCATGCGTGCTTTCTTCGAACGGGTGATCGTTTCAACCACAATGTCACTCGAGAGCCCGATCGTCTTGGTGTCGAGCTGAATAGCCGTGATCCCGTTGCGGGTTCCCGTGATTTTAAAGTCCATTCCACCTTCGCCGTCTTCCAAGTCCTGCAAGTCGGTCAGCACTTTCCAGTTTTTCATGTCTGGAGTGGAGGCAAGACCCATGGCGATACCAGCAACCGGAGCTTTAATCGGCACGCCTGCATCCATAAGAGCGAGAGATGCGGCACACGTTGATCCCATCGAGGATGAGCCGTTTGACGAAAAGACTTCGGACACCACGCGAATGGTGTAGGGGAACACTTCCTTCTTCGGCATCATCGGATCGAGCGCCTTTTCGGCCAACGCACCATGTCCGACTTCGCGACGACCTGGGCCGCGCATCGGCTTCACTTCACCGACCGAATACGGAGGGAAGTTGTAGTGATGCATGAAGCGGCGAGCGCCGGTGATCTCCATCCCATCGAGCGTCTGTTCGTCCCCTGGCGCACCGAGCGTGACAACGGAGAGCACCTGCGTTTCTCCGCGGTTGAAATGTCCCGTACCGTGCACGCGCGGCAAGACCGCGACTTCGCTCGACAGTTCGCGAATCTCATCAAGACCACGACCGTCGACACGGCGGCCCTTTTCCAAAATCTGTTCCGTGACCGCTTCTTCCACAAAGTCAGAAGCGAGCGATCCACCGAACTTCACTTCATCTTCCGTTAAACCTTGCGCAGTCAATTCAGCTTTGATCTCGTTTTTCAACTGCGACTTAGCGAGGGCGCGTTCAACTTTGGTAGCGAGCGGCGCGGCGAAAAACAATTCTTCGATGCGCTTCATGGCAAACGGACGAACGAGGGCGTGCACGCGCGATTGCATTTCTGCTTTTGCTTTTTCTGCGTCGTTCTTCGGTGTCATCACGTCGAGTTTTTTCTTTCCGACCGCTTTCTGCACTTCCAAAATCAATTCAATCGGGGCGGCCAAATTTTTCTGACAGAACGGAAACGCTTCGAGCATCACCTCTTCGGTGACTTCGTCACATCCCGCTTCGACCATGAGCACGCGATCGGTTGTACCAGCAACAGACAGATCGAGTTTCGAGAGCAAACGATCAGCGTACGTTGGATTCAACTTCATCTCTCCATCGATCTGGCCGGCGCGGCAAACCGCGATCGGACCGTTCCATGGCACATCCGAAATCGTCAGTGCACACGACGCACCGATCAACGCCAAAATGTCAGGGTCATTTTCGCCGTCGAAGGCCAGAACAGTCGTGATCACCTGCACATCGTTGCGCATCTTCTGATTGAAAAGCGGACGAATAGCGCGATCGATGTAGCGAGCTACTAGCACCGCTTCATCAGTCGGACGGCCTTCTTTTTTAATAAAACGGGAGCCTTTGATGCGACCAGCGGCATACAACTTTTCTTCGTATTCAACCATCAAGGGGAAAAAATCCATCCCTTCACGCTGCGGTTCGCGCGACATCGTTGCCGTACAAAGCACGACCGTGTCGCCGTATTGCACCACACACGCTCCGCCGGCAGCAGACGCGTAACGACCTGTTTCAATCTTTAATTCTTTTCCTCCCCACTCGCGCGTGAACGTCTGTACCTTTTGCATACTTCGTGTATTTCCAGTTTCCCGGGTCAATTAAAATGTCATTTTACGGCCGCGTCGTTCTTCGATCTTTTCCTCTGGTTCATCGTCATGTCCAGCGACTTCGAATTCGCCGATCTCGCTGACCACATCATCTTCCACCCGTTGTTTCACTCCGTTCTTTGGGGTCGTCGTACGCGTCGGTGCACCGATCAGGAACTTTTTCTGATTGCTCGAGAGATCGAGATAACGATCGACCGCTTCGACTAACTTTCCTGACGACGATTCGCGGAACGACCAAGCCTCGACCTGGCGGCCACGGCTCTGACAATATTCCACGAGCGGAACAAAGTCACCGTCGCCACTGACGATAATGATGACATCGAGCATGTCGAGCATCTTCACAATGTCCACGGTCATGCCCACATCCCAATCCGCTTTTTTCTGGCCGCTCGTGTATTCAAGCAGTTCGCGTTCGCGCGTTTCGAGCCCCTTGCTTTGCAGCGCTTCAATGAACGGCGCTTCTTCACCTGTCTTGGTGCGTACCACGTACGCAATGGCCCGGATCAGTTTGCGGCCGCTCGTCGATTCTTCGACGATCGCTCCGAAGTTCACTTTGCGCTGGAACAAATGACGGGCACTGTAGTACAAGTTCTGGACGTCGATAAAAATGCCGACGCGTTGGTCTGGATACTGGATCATAAAAAACGGTTATGAGGGGCACCGCAGTGCCCCTCGAAAATTATTTCAGGTTGAGGGCTTCCTTCAATTTGGTCCAAGCCTTTTTGTCTTCGCGCTCCAAATATTTGAGGAGGCGGCGGCGTTCACTGACCTTCTTGATCAAACCACGGCGGGATGAAAAGTCCTTCTTGTGGTCTTTCAAGTGCTTAGTCAGATCCTTGACCTCTTCGGTCAAAATGGCGATCTGGACCTGCGGGCTCCCGGTATCGCTGGCATGGGTGCGAAACTCTTCAATGAGCTTCTGCTTCTTCTTCGGGTCGAGCATAAGGATGGGTTGTCACGAACGTCCGAGAATCAGGTCAAAGCCAGAATCCCAGGCGATCGTCGATTAATATTGAATGGTACAATCTTACTAAATTTGGCCGGAATTGTCAATTAATCGGGTTCATTGATGGATTTCGCCCTGTCACCGTGCGCACGCCTCCCGGGTGTTCGGTGTCTCAAATAGACAACGCCCGCAAAGTGGAAGTACAGAAGTTACTTTTATTGCTAAGTTGAGATATAAAACTGACTTCTGTACTTCCACTTTGCGCAACATCAACTTTTGAACACCTCAAACCGAGAAGATGCCCGGATCTGAATAGAATGCACGCTTTGCGTCACATACCACAAGAATACCAAGCGAATACTCATGAATATCCCATAGACACAGGGATGCAAGTAATCTCGCGTGGATAACACTGCTAGTGCATTCGGTGGTTGTATCGTAAAATATCGAGCGTATGACAC
The DNA here is from genome assembly GCA_947084965.1 of uncultured Parcubacteria group bacterium. Classification (GTDB taxonomy): domain Bacteria; phylum Patescibacteriota; class Patescibacteriia; order UBA9934; family CAMTUG01; genus CAMTUG01. The sequence goes on along the minus strand of CAMTUG010000003.1, from coordinate 92,233 downwards.
AGCTCGATACATTGGTGAGGGAGTTTTTAGAACATTTGGAGGTTGAAAAGGGGCGCTCGTTGAAAACGATCGACAACTATAAGTTTTATCTCCAACGTTTTACGGAGTGGTCGCAATGCAAAACACTGAGCGAAGTGACTGCAGACAAAGTCCGACAATTTCGCTTGTGGCTGAATCGCAACGTCATCGGACGACAGGACGGAATGGTCAAGGCGAACACCCAAAACTACCACCTGATCGCTTTGCGATCTTTTTTGAAGTATTGCGCCAAACGCGACATGGACTGCTTAGCTCCAGAAAAGATCGAGCTCGCCAAGCAACCATCACGACAGGTCGAGTTCCTCGAGGCAGAAGAATTAAAACGCATAATCGGCCAAGCTTGCGCCAAGCCCGGGATCGTCGGTCTGCGTGATCGAGCGATTATTGAACTGCTCTTCTCCGCCGGCCTCCGCGTCTCCGAACTCACCAACCTCAAGATCGAAAATATTAACCTGGAGCGCGATGAATTTACGATTCGCGGCAAGGGCGGCAAAACACGCATCGTCTTTCTTTCGGATGAGGCGCGCAAACACGTCAAATCCTATCTTGAAAAACGGATGGACATCTCCCCGTACCTGTTTGTGTCGCATGATCGCGCCAAAAAGGGGCGTAATTCCACAAGCCCGCTCTCCCCACGTTCTGTGCAACGGATGATTGAACGCTGCGCCGTGGCCGCCGGAATCACCAAAACGATCACTCCGCACACACTCCGTCACACCTTCGCCACCGACTTGCTGCGCAACGGCGCCGACATCCGCGCTGTGCAGTCGATGCTCGGACACTCTTCGATCACCACTACTCAGGTCTACACCCACATCACCGACAAAACACTCCGCGACGTGCACAAAAAGTTCCACGGCTCAGCGGCGTAATTATGGCTAGTTGGAACCCTGCTATTCGCCGCTATTTCATCTTCCGCGGCCTGCTCTCGCGCGTCTTTCTGCCGATCCTCGTCATCTTCATGGCCGATCAGGGCCTTGATCTCGGGCAGATCGCTCTCGTGACCGTCGCTGGAAAAGTTGTTTCATTAATTTTTGAAATTCCGAGCGGGGCCATCGCGGACACGATCGGTCACCGCCGAGCACTCGTTATTTCGCTCCTCGGCCAGGCCCTCGCTGCCTTGCTCTTTTTACCCGGTACACTTCCGTGGATCATGGCCGGCACCGTACTCTATTTCCTCGCTGGTACGTTACTAACCGGCACCGGCGAAGCGCTCTTCTTTGAATACATAAAGTCGATCGGCCGTGAAACCGATCACTTGAAGCTCTGGGGTGAGGGCAAGTCCATGAGCCGCCTGCTCAATCTCGTCGCAGTCTTTATCGGTGGCGCGAGTTATGCCCTTTCTCCATCGCTTCCCTTTCTCATTTGCGCCGCTCAATTTATCGCTGCAGCCATCTGCATCAACGGATTTCCCTCACCACCAAAAAGCATCTCCGTTACGCAGGAGGAAGGCTTCATGCAGCTCTTGCGTCACTTCCCGCGTGCCTTAAAGTCGATCTGGTCCGTGGCGTTTGTGTTCTGGCTCGTTGTTATGAACGCCTTGTTGATCGGCTCGATTTCTGGCACCAACGACTTCCAGCAGCTTATCTTCGATCATCTCGGTGCGACAACCATTTTTATTGGCGCTGTATACGCCATAAAGCGTGTTGTTTCGATGATCTTAAATTCGTACGCCCATCGTCTGGCTACGTTCGGAGCGGTCCGGATCATGACGGTCTGCACCGTGATGCTCGCGGCGTATGCCTTTTTGACCCCGTTTATTTCATCATTCTGGCTCTACGGTGCCGTCGTTTTGATCGCCAGTGCCATTTACGGATTGCTCGAAGTGTTCTTTAACGATTCGCTGAACAAAGCGATCCCATCGTTGTCGCGAGCAACAACGATCTCCGTTGCCAACTTCGCCACGTCGGCGGTCGGGATCGGATCCGCTCTCCTCTTCGGTTCCTTGCATCTACCCCTGCCGCAACTTTATGCTGTGCTCGGTATGCTGATTATCCTGTGCGCGATCGTGCCACTCATTCGCCTGTACCAAACACAAAAAATCTAGTGAAGCAGCGCGGCAAGTACGTAAGCGATCAACACGCCAATCGTTACTAACGGGAGTGCGGGGATCCCGCGCTTGAAATGTTCGGAATGGATCAAGGCAATATTGCCGATGACGCCGAAAACGGCGCCGAAAAAACAGATCCAGGCGGCCGTGACCTGACCACTCCCAGCAAGGGCAGCCAGCAACAGCAGCGGAGCAAAAATATCGCCCGTCCCGATCACCCGTAGGCGTGATTTTTTGTTGAGTGAAATCCATTCAGGCCACGTTTGTGGGATCAACAGTAAAACGTAGATCGGTTCGTGCTTCTTCGCCATGTCGTGAACGAGGTTTGGAATAAACCCAGAACGCACAGCGATCAGATCATAGATCGAGAGGATGACGAGCAACCCAAGAAAAACCTCCGCTGAGAACATGCTCCCGAGCGCCAGCCCAAGACCGAGCAAGCCGAGGACAATCAGGCCGTTGTGGTACCACAGCGCACGTATCGTCTGTGCAAAAACGACAAGAAGGACGGCCGCAAGAAAACTACTGACCGCATCAATCCCGACGACAGCATTGAAGAAAACCATTGTTCCAACACCGACCGTGATGATCGATCCAATGACGAGCAGTCGCGTACCGAACAATCGAATGAGGGCGATAAAAACTGCGAGCGTTAACACAAACTGTATCGCGGCTGATGTCGCTTCCTCAGGAGATGCCGGTGGTGTCGCCGGTAAAAACTGCCCAAGATGCGCGGCGAGCGGAATTCCGACCGCCCACGGCAACGTCCAAACCAAAAATACCGGCCAAAAGTTCTCTGCACGCGCCGCCTCCTTCGACGTCTTCCTCCTCATATGGCACTATTGTAGCAGATTTACTTTTCCTGTACGCTCCTTTGCTCCAGAGATCGTTCAAAACTTGATGAGATGTTGGTGCGCGGGGCGGCCATCTTCGGAGACGTACTCAAAATGTACGTCGACGAAGTGGCGGGGCCCCGCAAGCCAACAGCTCGCAAGTTTTGGATGATCTCCAAGCCTCGGTAGCTCAACTGGATAGAGCAAGTGGGTTCTAACCATTAGGTTGGGGGTTCGAGTCCCTCCCGAGGCACCAGAAAAATCCTGAGTCATTTGCTCAGGATTTTTCGTTTGCAAAATATTTCTGGAACATTAAGGTAAGTTGTGGGTGGCACGGCTCTCCCGCATCGATGCGTCGGGCCAACTCTGCACGTGCAACCCACTCAACACGATCAACTTCATCCGGATTCGTTACAAACTCCCCGTTAAACGTGGTGCGAAAAATCCCAATGAACTTTTTCATCCCACGCGGATCGGCAAAGATCTCCTTTCCAACAAACGTCAGCGGCAGATCAACACCCATCTCTTCAACTAACTCCCGATGGGCCGCAACTTCATACGATTCCCCCGCATCGACGTGTCCCGCCGCGGACATCGCCCAATGCAACGGGCAAAAATTACAGCTCGCACTGCGCCTTTGCAGCGCTAATTCTCCGGCATCATTAAAGATCCAGACGTGAACGATACGATGCGTCAGCTGGCGTTTGTAGATCTCCTTCTTACTCGCCTGTCCCGCAACCTGATCGTTCTCATCAACGTAGTCCATCATTTCCATACAGCCGAAGTATAAACGAAAACACCTCCCAAAGGGAGATGCGTTCGTGGGGCGACTACAGGGATTCGAACCCTGTCCAGGGGATCCACAATCCCCTGTGCTAGCCATTACACCATAGTCGCCATCAATATGTTTTGCCGTTGTGTTCAATGTAGTGACAGTTCCGGCAGAGCCATTTCAGGTTGGATAGTACGTTATTTTTCCTGTTATGGTCGATATGATGTACCACGAGAACACGGAGATCGTCAATATGACATCTTTCACATTCATGGGCTTTCTTGTCATTTCGTAGCATTAATTCACGGTACACACTCTCACCACCCCGCCAATTAAAATGCTCTTCACCAAATGACCAAAGCTTATTCTTAAATTTTGCAAAACAGGACTTGTCACAGAAAAAATTCCCGCTTGGCGTTTTTTTAATATCTCGTGGAAGACGATAGACATCCTTGTCACAGTACGAGCATTTAAACACCTTCCCTTTATGCTGCCCTTTAAACTGACAAACCTTTGAACAGAAGATTCCCCAGCCGCGTCCTAATAAGTAGGGCTTAACGTAAAATTCCTTGGCACAAATTGCACATTTTGTACTTGGCATAGTGATAGTTTACCAAAACACTTTTTATTTGGGCAAGTCCAATGGGAGTAAGACTTCAGTGGACAATCTAACAGACACCGAACTTATACCCAACAAAGACTTGACGCCTTACGAGCGTTTGGGTAGTATTCCGCTCGGTCTGAGGAGGTTGATGGGCTTAGGTCGATTTGAGCGCTGAATTGAGCAGAAATCTGTTCAGGTCAGCGCTCCGGTTGACCCAAGTGACCGTAGCTCGGGGTCCAATCCCCCGATCCCCAACAACAACGTCGGCGCAGACGCGATCCGACATTCTCACACGGAAAGTCCAGTGCACCTCCTGATCCTCACCGGCAACATCGACACCCTCGGCGACACCGCCGTCACCATCAACCGCGCCAACATCGTCGGGTTCAGCCTCGACCTGGAGAACCCGACCTACCAGTTCCAGGTCCAGCAGACCCCCAACGCCAAGGACGAGCTCGACGTGAAGCCGTCCGTCGCCGTGCAGTTCGACATCGACACCAAGGCCCAGATCGGCCACGTCTTCGCGATCGACTTCGACACCAACACCAAGGTCGTCGGCTACGTCGCGGACGCCAAGATCAACGACTCGGTCGCGCGCGACGAGTTCGACGGCAAGCTCCTCTCCTCCACCTCCACCCCCAACTTCTCGACCGGCTTCGGCCTGGCGCTCACCGACAAGGTCGCCAAGGTCGGCATCGCCGGCATGAAGATGAAGGAGATCCCGCTCGCGGACATCCAGGACCTCAACGACGGGAAGGACGGGCTGCGGATCGTCACCAAGAACGCCGCCCACTTCATGAAGAAGGACGACCTCATCGCCTGGCTCAAGGACGACGCCGAGTTCAAGGCCGAGCAGGTCGGCACCTTCGACGACGTGGTGACCACCATCTCCCGCCCGGCCAACGAGGACGTCTACTACGTCTCGGGCCCCAAGACCAGCTACAAGGTCGCCTGGAACGGCAACTTCGCGGTCCTCAGCCAGAAGAAGGCGAAGTTCCAGATCGTCGGCCCGGTCGCCGGCAAGGACGACACGCTGGTCATGGGCAAGTCCCGCGACACCTCCGACGGCCCCGTGACCGAGCTCACCTACAAGCCGATCGCCGGCAACAAGCTCGGCTACGAGCAGCAGGCCGCGATGTAGCGAGTCTCGCGGCGTAGATCGCCGCTCGAGATTCGCTTCTCCCCCGCGCCTTCCGCGGGGCTCCACCGGGCCACGAACTCACGGTTCGTGGCCCGTCCCCTTTTTCCCGGCCTAACAGGTCGCGCGATGCCCTAGCTGTTTAATCCTAATTTAACAGCTGGGCCACCGCATCACCAACGAGAAAACCCACAGTGCAGCTGTATTATCTCCTGATCTACATCGTCCGCGGCAGTGTCCCCCTCCAAGAAGTCGTCAATCGCGTGGCGTCACTCGGTGTGGAGATCCACGCTGTTGGATCATCCCCGAGTACGCTCGTACGAATCGTCGCCCTGCCAAAGAAGGGCACATCGATGAGCGAACTCTCGGACCAGCTCCCGCACGGGACCGACGTGCATGGCATCTCGACGTGCTCCGCGGGACGCATCGCGACGATGTCCCCTCACGACCGATGGGTCAATCACGACCTCGCGACACTCCTCCCCGCGGCAGCTGCCAACTAGCGCCTCCGCCTCCTTCCGACCGGGCACCGCATCTACTCGCGGGCCCGGTCTTCGTTTGAAAACGAACGACGCTCGCCAGAGTGTATGGCGAGCGCGTAGAGCTGGGACTAGCGGGGTCCGGTGAGAAGGAGCGATGCTCGTCGATCGGTCAGAAGCGCGACCGGTCGGGCGCACGGCAGGAAGGGGTGTTCGACCCAGTGAGCCCAGAGAGCTCCGAAGGCGATCGGTCGCGGATCCGGGATCTCGACTTCGTCGAGCTCGACCCCGTCACAGACCTCAGCGAGAAGATCCGCGATGTCAGCGAACTCCTCGGACAGGTCCTCGGCGAGAGACAGGGCCCTTCGCGGACGCCAGCTACGAATCGCTTGCTCGATCGACGGACGATCAGTTCCCCCCTGTTCCTGGACGTATGCCAAGAAAAGTTCGTACTCCCCGATCACGACGAGGTCCCCCGCAGCCGCCTCCGCGAGCGCTGCCCGCATCAGACGATACACATTCCCGATCACCTCACCTCCCGTTGTGAGCGAACAAAGTATATCAAAAACGGCCATTTGTCAACCATTTGTGCTAAGATATGCTCGTTATGAGCAAACAAAAAACATTCTTGATCCTGGACGGCAACGCGTTGTTGCACCGCGCCTGGCACGCCGTTCCACAGACAATGACTACGAGCGACGGCACGGTCATCAACGCCGCCTATGGATTCACCAACATCCTCGAGCGCATGCTCGATTTGGTGAAGCCAGATGAAATGGCGGTCGCTTGGGATTTGCCAGGCAAAACGTTCCGCCACGACGAATTCGAAGCGTACAAAGCGACGCGCGTAAAAAAGGAACAGGAACTTTACGATCAGATCCCGATCATCCAAAGTATTTTGACTGACTACGGCATTCCATCGCTTTCTGTTCCGGGCTATGAGGCGGATGACATCTTGGGCACAATTGCGGAGCTGAATAAAAAGCACGGGATCAAAACGATGATTGTCACCGGTGACATGGACGCCTTGCAGTTGGTCGATGACACGACACACGGGTTGTATTTTGTAAAAGGAATTTCAGAAACGAAAACGTATGACCCGGCCGCTGTTCGTGAGCGCTACGGCTTTGATCCGTTGCAGTTGATTGATTACAAAGCGATCGCTGGCGATTCATCGGATAATATTCCAGGCATTGCCGGGATCGGTGAGAAAGGTGCGAAAGAATTGATCGCCCAATTTGGAACGATCGAAGGGATTTATGAGGCCGTTGAAAAACATCCGGAGATGTTGAAGCCAGCGCTCCTTAAAAAGCTAGCGGGGCAGAAAAAACACGCCATGCAAATGAAGCGGTTGGTGACGATCGTGCGTGACGTGAAATTGCCAAAGTTTGATGCAGAAGTAAAACCACGCGACCCAGCAAAGCTTGTGAAAAAGTTTCGTGCGCTTGAGTTCCGAACGCTTCTGAAAAAATATGAACACGACTTGGATGACGCTCCGACGCCACGCGAACAAGAAGGACGCAGTATGGCCTCGAGCGAAGCAATCTCGAACGTTGCTCTTAAAGATCTCGGCACCGACAAACTCGCGATCGTCCTTGAATCACAAGCTGAGGATCTGTTTGGAGCAACGCTCCGTTCCGTTTCACTCGCCGACGGCGAATCCACATGCACAATCGATCTTCCAAAAGCAGATGATCTCGAAGCGATCAAGCAGAAACTAGCAAAAGCAAAACTCATTATCGGCCACGACATAAAGGCGATGATGCATGCGCTTAAGATGCCTGTAACGGACTTTGCTTCGCACGTCCGTCACTCCGGAAAACTGTTTGACACGATGATCGCGGCGTACTTGTTAAATCCAGCCGCGCGCGGATACGAGCTTTCGATGATTACCCAGCAAGCGTTTGGTCAGTCACGCACCGACGTCGGTGCGCTCTTGTTGCTTCACAAAAAACTTGGCACTGAGCTTGCCAAGGAAGAACTCACCAAAATCATGGAAGAGATCGAGATGCCGCTCCTGCCGATTCTCTACGACATGGAAGTCGCCGGCGTGAAACTCGACACCGACTTTCTCAGCGAGCTCTCTAAAACAATGAACGCTGATCTCACGAAGCTCACCAAAAAGATTATCAAAGAAGCGGGTCGCGAATTCAACGTCAATTCCCCGTCGCAACTTGCAGAAGTCCTTTTCGAGGATCTGCAGATCCCGAACATCGGCATCAAACGCACCAAGACCGGTTACTCCACCGCGGCGGACGAACTCGAAAAAATTACAGACTTACATCCGATCGTCCCGATGATTTCGGAATACCGCGAGCTGGCGAAGTTGATCGGGACGTATGTCGACGCGCTCCCGAGCTTAGTGGCGCGCGACGGCCGTTTGCACACCACGTTCAATCAAACGATCGCCTCAACCGGTCGCCTGTCCTCGACCAATCCAAACTTGCAGAACATTCCGATCCGCACCGAACAGGGCCGTGCCATCCGCAAAGCGTTCATTGCCGAGAAAGGCAACGTCCTCTTGGCTCTCGACTATTCGCAGATCGAACTGCGCATCGCCGCCATGCTCGCCAAAGACAAACCGTTCCTCCAAGCGTTCAAAGACGGAGCCGACATTCACACGCGCACCGCGGCCGAAGTGTGGGATCTGCCTGAAGATCAGGTGACAAAAGATCAACGCCGCGCGGCTAAGGCGGTTAACTTCGGGATTCTCTACGGCATGGGCGCGCGCAACTTGGCCAAGTCGACTGGGCTTACTCTGCAAGAAGCGAAACAGTTCATTGAAAAGTATTTCGAGATCCATCACGCGATCAAAGACTACATCGATGAAACCAAAACCAAGGCACACACCGACGGATTTGTGCAAACCTTATTTGGTCGCAAGCGCTACTTTCCAGAAATCAACTCAGGGGTGCCGGTGTTGATCGCCCAAGCCGAGCGCATGGCGGTTAATATGCCGATCCAGGGGACCCAGGCAGACCTCATCAAAATGGCGATGGTCGATATCGGTGCATGGATGGAGAAAGAACAGGTCGACGCAAAGATGCTGTTACAAGTGCACGACGAACTTGTTTTCGAAGTTCCAAAAACGGATGCAGAAGCACTGGGCCAGAAAATTAAATCGATCATGGAGCACGCCGCCACCTTCGACGTCCCAATCATCGCCGAAGTAAAGATCGGTAAAAACTGGGGTGAGATGGAAGGATAGAAAAAGGTTAGAGGTTAGAGGAAAGATGACGGTACGCTTCAATATCAAAACTGAACTGATCGGAGACAAGGACGCCCTCGGCAACGAGCCGGCGTCTTTGTTCAAGTGGGCCGTGGTGCTTGTTTCCTTTGATGGTGATCCTTCCTTCGTTGTTGACCACTCGCCACCATGGACATTCCGAGGCTTCTCCCATCGACCGCAACACCCAACCCACCTGCCTCGCCCCGCGCGGCATCCCAATCACCCGGGCCACTTGGCCGTAGCTCATGACCTTGCCTGTGGGAATCTTCCGCACAACTTCGATGACTTTTCGTTGAAGCTCTGTCATAATTCTGTTGATTGTATATGTTAATCTTCGTTTACGGCAACGACACCTTTCGGGTGCAGGAGAAAGTGCGCGAGATGGAGGCGCGATTCAAAGACAAGTTCGACCCGGCGGGGATGAACATGGTTCGGTTTGATGCGAAGGCCGCAATCGGCGACGTAATGGAGGCAGTGACGTCCGCGCCGTTCATGGGCGAGAAGCGCATGGCTGTGGTGCGCGATTTGGTGGCGACCACGAAGAAGGCAGACGCCAAGGCATGGGTTGAAGGATTTTCTTCTACGCCAGAATCAACGATCGTTATTTTTTGGGAATCGGCAGAGCCGGAAAAAGTGGAGAAAGCAGAATTGTTTAAAGCGCTAAAGGGCGTGAGCGACGTCCATCACTATCCGTTCCCTGCACTTACAGGGTCTGCGCTTTCAAAATGGATTGAAGATCGCGTAAAATCACTCGGTGGTACGATTGATCGTGATGCGGTGCAGGAATTGGTGATGCGGGTTGGGGGAGATTTATGGAGAATGAGTGGGGAACTCGAAAAACTCGTCGCTCGAACATCTGCCTCTCGAGAGGCAATTTCTAAGAAGCTCATTTCTGAAATGGTCTCGGCCAACTTTGAAGATCAGATCTTTGTGTTTGTCGACGCCGTCAGTCGGAAGGATGTGAAGGGCGCCCTTCGTCTTTTAGATGAAGAACGTCAGAGCGGTGCCGAAGAGATGTATCTGTTTAGCATGCTCACCCGCCAGGTCCGTATCCTCCTCGGAGCCCGATCGCTGCTCGACGAAAATCCACAAGCATCAAAACAGGACTTGGCCGATGCCATGGGCCTTCATCCGTTCGTCGCCCAGAAGTCGCTGGAGCAGGCCCGTCGATTCACCGCAGAAAACCTCAAAACGGCCCATGAAACGCTCTATCAGTTCGACCGGAGCCTAAAACTCGGACAAATCGACCCGGAAACGGCGGTGGACTTGACGGTCAGCCGACTTCTCGTGTAATCTTCCAGCACTTTCTATATGCCAAATCTAGCAAACGCCAAAAAAGCGTTGCGCCAGAGCGTCAAACGCGCTCTCCGCAACAAAACGGTCAAGGACGAGATCACCTCGCTCCGCCGCCACCTGAAGGTAGCGATCAAAGACAAGAAGATTGAGGAAGCAAAAAAGCTCGCTCAGTCCCTCGCAACCAAGATGGACAAAGCGGCCGGCAAAAAGGTGATGAAGAAAAACACCGCTGCCCGCCTCAAATCCCGCATGATGATCGCGGTCAACAAACTCGGAAAATAAAACGAAGCCGCGCCACTCGAGTAACGAGAGGCGCGGTTTTCGATTGATGATGAGAACTCTCAGCGTTGCTTGGCCAGACCGATCGCCCGGATGACCTGGAGGGCGTGGTCGCCGACGAGCATCGACGTGTAGAGATCGTCGCAGCCGGGGTAGCGAAGCTCGGGGAGAACCTGGAGCGTCGCCTCCCAGTCGAAGTGAAGGAAGAAGGTGCTCGACGCGCGAATGGTCGAGCGCCCGGGAGCGAGCGTCTCGATCTGCCGGATCGTCTCGGGCAGGACGACCGTCTGGTGGTAGCCGGCCTTGATCGCCCCACCGGTCATCCACTCGAGACCGACGCCGGCTTGGACGAGCAGACATCCGGGCGGGACGCGGACCAGGAACGGAAGCCCGCCCTTGGTCCAGCAGACGAGCGTCGAGTACGCCGCAGCTCCGTGGAGGGTCAGCGGGTTGAAGTCGGTGTGCACATCGCTCGTGACCGTCCCGAGAGGCAGGCCGGCGAGATCGATCGCGGTCGGGGCGACGAGATGCGGGCCGAAGCGGAGCATCTCGACGAGGGAGCCGGGAGTGACACCCAGTCCGCGCTCGACGTGGCGCATCAGAAGCTCGCCCGAAGCGTACATCTTGTTGCCCCAGCCGGTCATCGTCGCTTCCCACTCAGGGATCCCGGCGGGGATCACGGGGTCCGCGTGCGACTGCGGGAAGAGGCGGCTGTGACGACGCTCGCCGTGGCGCCAGAAGAAGCGCATGTGGAGATTCGCTCCGTCACAGGGGTAGGGCGCCCGATCGCCGGTCAGCATCCGACAGCCGAGCTGATCACGGAAGTGCTGGCTCAGGTGGAAGTCCTCGCCGCCGGGAAGGGTGATCCCCACCTGACGGAAGGCTTCGGGGCGCTCGTCAGCACGGAGCTCTTCCTGGGAGCGGCCGCAGTAGCCTTCGAGCATCTTGAGGTAGCTCGTATTGTCGCCGTCTTGGACAAATGGGCTCCGGACGACGACGGCCCCGGTCTCGACGAGGGAATCGACGACGCGGTGAGCAACCCTGTCGCTGGCCTCCCCGCTGTGCGCGGAGAGCGTGATCGGCGTGAGGTCGATGTTGCGCAGGCGGAGGGTGGACATGAAAGGCTCCGGGTTGGGGACGCGTCCACCCTAGCAATGATCAAAAATCTCTGCAAATGCTGGGCCCACTAACGTCGAAGCCGCCCTGAGTACCAGAGCGGCCAACGCGTGATCTGTGAGGTCAGTTCCTGCCGTGACGACGCAGGAACTCATCGATGTGGCCGGCGACTCCCTCGAACTTCCGTTCGATCGTCGGCATCGCCGGAACGACACGACAGTCCGGGTGGAGCGTCCAGATCGCCTTCAGGCGAAGAGCACGGTGGACAGCCTGTTCGTGCGTCTCGAAGCGGTCGGGATTGTACCCATCCGCCCCGGGCGCAGTGGTCGAGACGTAGATCTCCTCGTCCGGGGTGTCGAGGAAGATGACCATGTCGTAGGGATCGAGGTGGTCCGAGAGGGTTCCACCGACGAAGGTCAGGAAGTGATCGATCCCTCCGTCGATGTAGCCAGCGCCGTCCGGCCGACCGCGGTTGCAGAGAACGAGCGCGTTCTTGCGGCGGGCCATGATCTGCCCCATCTCTTCGGCGGCGTGCTGGGCGGCGGCGATCGCCTTCTGCCAGACGCTCAGGTCTTCGCCGAGGAACGGCGGCTCGAGAGCGTGGGCGCGGATGAACATCCCGGCGGTCTCCCCGAGGACGTGGAACGCCCCCGGGTAGGTAGCGAGGATGCGAGCGATCACCTTGTCCTTCCCCGAACCGGGCCCACCCGCGATGACCAGTTGCGGAACTTCTGGCTTCCATCCAAACATAAGTACCTCCCAAACAGAGACTAGTGCCCAACTATCGGTCTGTCAATAAACAGACTCCGCGCCGCCCGAGAAGTGGGAGGCGCGGTCTTAGGGAGCAGGATCATGAGGAGACGCGAACCTGCTGGCGGGTCTTGTGGCGGGTGAGTTCGTCCCGCAGGTGTTCCCAGGCGCACCGACCGTCACCGATCGGGCGGTGCGGGTCGGGCCAAAGGAAGAACGGGAAAGAGTTGCGGGCACCGGTGTGGCCCGGGACGATCTCGACCCAGTGCGGGCGGGCGGTCGGGAGAACCGGGAAGCGTTCACGGTCGATCTCCGCGCGCCGAGCCGCGAGCATCAGCTCGAGGAGTCGCCCCGTGTTCACCACGAGTTCGCCCCCTTCGCAGCCGAACTGCCGAGCCACGCCGTCAGATCCTTCGACCACCAGTCCGGGGACGGTCGCCGGAACCATCACGGTCAGCATCCCGGAATCGACGTGTCGGTTGTTGCGACAGAACGATGCTGTGGTAGCGTCCTCGGGAAGCGCCGGATTCTCGAGCAGGCGGAAGACCGAGTCGGTCCGTTCCGAGGGACGCATGAAGTCGTCCGGAGGGAGCCCGAGATCGATGACGATCGCCCGGGTCAGCAGGATGGCGATCTCGAGAAGCGCATCGTAGAGACGCATGACCTCCACGAGATCGGCAGGATCGAGCGGCCAGAAGAGTGGGTAGCTCCCGTAGAGCGGGTGCTCACCCGGGTAGTCGCCGACCGAGAACATCCGCTTCAGCTCGAGCTTCTGTCCTTCGTAGGCTTCGGTGCCGATGGGTCCGTAGCCGCGCTGGACGTCGAATGGCCGGCCATCACAGGCGAGAAGCACCGCTTCGGGCAGGGTGTAGAGTTGAGACGTGATCCATCGCACGCGCTCGACGAGCGCCGAATCAACGCCATGATCGACGAGGCGAGTGAACCCCACCCGAATCATCGAGAGGGTCAGCTCGTGCCTCGCCGTCCGGCGAGCTTCGTCCGACGGGACACACAGTCGCTGCAGGTTAAAGGGCTGGGTCATGTAAGCCTCCAGAGCGGAGACTATCACGGGGCAGGAGTGGGATCAACTCTGTTCATCAGGCTTGGAAACACTTTCGATCATCATCGCCCCACCAACCTCCCCACTCGTGATTTTGTGAATGTCGCCGTCGATCTTCTCGAGCTCCTTGGAACTCAGATTATATTGATTGACCACGGTCGTTAAATTCTTTCCAATACGATCGTGCAGATCTGAATACTGATGGATGTGTCGACCCAAAAGAGTGACGCGTTTCAAAATTTCTTGCGTCGACTTTTCCAACTGCAATTCGCGCAGTCCCAACAGCACGGTTTGGAGGTACGCAAAAAATGACGTTGGCGAAACGATCAGCACGTGCTTTCCAAAGGCATACTCAATCAAGTTCATGCTGTTGATCGATGAGCCAACTTCGGCGTTCAGCAAATTATAGTAAACGCCTTCGGCCGGAATAAACATGAAGGCAAAGCCGAGTGTGCCGTCCTGCGGACGGATGTATTTAGAGGTTTCATCGATCCGCTTCTTTACGTCGGCTTTCAGTTCTTTTTCAAATCGCTCCCGCGCCTCCTTTCCCTCTTCGGCCATCATACGATTGTAGTTCTCGAGCGAGAACTTGGCGTCGATCGGAATGATCTGATCGCGCACAAAGATCGCTGCGTCAGCGATGAGCGGTGAGCCCGTGTCTTCATCAGCACCAATTTTGTACTGCATCTTGTACGCGTCTGGTGGCAAAACATTTCCAAGCAGCGTCTCAAGCCAATACTCCCCAAGCACACCGCGATGCTTTGGATTTTGCAAAATGCTCTGCAGATTTTTCAGCTGGCCGGAAAAATCAAGAACCTGCTTATTGGTCTGATCGATAGCCGTTAACTTTTCGGTTACTTCGGCGATGATCTTTTGTGATCCGGTGAGCGAACGCATCATCTGATCATTGAGATGATCAAGCTGCTCGCGCGTTTGCGTCTGCTGGTGCTGCTGTGCCTCGCGCAACTCCCTGCGCAACGCCTCGATCACCTCCAACATTACATTTTGCGAACCATCTGAAGACCCCGAATTCTTTTTGCGGGTAACAAGGACTGTTGCAATGACAGCAATGAGCCCGACGATCACAATTCCACTGAGAAATGTTTCATTCATAACGTTGACTTGAGTACTTCAATCCATTACAATTCGAGCGCTCGTTCACAGACCACAGCCCTAGTATACCACGTGAAACTACTTGACTTGTACATTTTACGACACTTGTCCCTGTAGTTTAACGGGATAAAACCGGGGATTCCTAATCCCCTAATCCACGTTCGAGTCGTGGCGGGGACACCACATAGTAATGTTTCACGTGAAACATTTGCTGATCCATAATGGGCTTGTAGCTCAGTTGGTAGAGCGCTGCATTCGCATTGCAGAGGTCAGGGGTTCGACTCCCCTCAAGTCCACCACAAAATTCATCAGGGCATCCTGGTGATTTTTGTTTTATATAATCTGCCATCCGCAATTTTCATATCGGTGATGCGGTCGCCTCTCACCGCTTCGTAGAATCCCGTCGTGAGATAGATTCTTAGCCTTAAATGTCGCGACATGATCCTGCTCCGCGGCTTAATCCATTTGGGTATAACAATCCGAATCGCGGAGCACCGCCATTCTCATCAGATATTTATGCAGACGGAGGGAGCCAGACAAAAGGACACTAACTTCCAACCCGACTTGAAGGAGTAACGAATCCCGACGAAAAAAGAGAGTCGACGCTCAATCCGTCAGTCCTTTCGAAAGATTTCCGGAGCGCATTCGTCCGGTGACGTGCTGACCATTCGTGAAGGGTATGTTGAGCGCATGATGTTGAGCAATGGAGGTGCCGTTAACAATATCAAGGCGCGAGACCGAAAGATACGTAGAGTGTTTCACGTGAAACATTTGCACACAGTGTGACTTCTCCACACTTCGATGACAGATGTCCACAGTTAAAATCAATATTTGTCAACACTAGTATAGACAAACATATAACGTGAGTGGATATCTCCTGTAATACCTGTGGTTAATAAGATTTACTCAAGATATCCACATAATTGGTGTACACAATTATAGATCAGCCCAAAATTTTAGCTAAAGTTAGCAGCAAAAATCATTGACTTGTGCGCCTTAAAATGGTACAATTTGTTCTAGGTAAATTGTATGCAGGTAAGGAAAAACAAAAAGAACGCCTTTTTTGCACTATCCGCCAGCATTCTCTTGCTTGCGCTCCTTTTCAATACCGGTTCCGTATCTGCCGCCATGTCGTCAGCCAGCTACACGATCGAGTGGGACACGATTAGCTCTGGCGGAAGCGATGACTCTTCCTCAGCCTCTTACCAGCTCCGTGACACGATCGGTAACACCGCGATCGGATCATCAACCAGCGCCAGCTACGCCCTGCGTGCCGGTTACCGACAAGGAGTTCAGGATCAGGTCCTTACCTATTCCCTGCTCCCCCAGGTGGCTGCGACGACGACAACTGCCAATTCATACGCAGGAACAGCGATCGAAGTTGGAGCGACCGGGGCCTTTACCGTTGGTGACTACATCGTCCTCATCCAGGACGAAGGCGCGGCCCAGGTCTCTGCTATCGGACAGCTTGTGTCCAAGGACGCAGATACACTGACCGTTGATTCCCTTACAGACAGCGGCACCGCCCCAGTCATCGATGGTACAAACGACGCTGTCTACCTTCTTGACGGAACATCCGTCTCTCTTGGAGAAATCACAACAACCGAAGTCTCAACCGGAGTGATCGGGTGGAACATCACCGCTGATAGTCCAAACGGCTACACAATTCAGCTTCAGGAGGATGAAAATCTCACTTCTGGAGCGAACGATATTGATGATGTGGTGGGAGGAAGCGTGGATATTGGAAACGAGGAGTACGGAGCGATCTCGTCAGACGGCTCACTCGCGACCTCGACCTTTGACACAGAGGACACCGCGATCACGGGGTCATTCCAGGCGATCGGGACAAGGAATGATACATCCTACGACTCGCGAGATTTCCTTACGCTAAAAGCAGCAGCGAGCGTCACCACAGCGAGCGGTGCTTACTCGCACGTCCTAACCTTTGTCGTCACCGGTAACTATTAGGAGGGTACGGCTCAGCGTTCAAAGAGACGAACATTGAGCCGTGGACTTCATAAAGCAGGAAGAAGACGCCACATGCTTGTACGTTTTCTCCCTGCCGCCCAAGTCCACAGTATGTCCGAAGCCCACTCAAAACAACGCGGACTTATCGTTCTGGCGATCCTTGCCCTCTGCTTTGCCGGCACACAATCCGCGCAGGCCTTATCTGTGTCTCCGTTGATCATGGAGTATAGCGTCAAGCCAGGCGAAGAGATCGCTGGCACAGTACGACTACACAATGAGACGGAGGTCGCAGAAACGCTCTACCCGACCGTACAGGACTTCATCGCGGCCGACGACGAAACCGGAACTCCTCACTTTTTATCGGAGGGGGTTCAATCCGAACGATCGATCGCTTCGTGGGTCGAGTTTGAAAGTTCGACTGTGACCCTTGCGCCAGACGAGACGCGCTACGTCGCCTTCACCATTCGTGTTCCCGAAGGAACGACGCCGGGGAGCTACTTTGGTGGTCTCCTCATGAGTACCGCCTTGCCACGGATACAGGACGAACTGGCAACAGTGGTAAAGATAGGAACGCTCGTTCTCATCTCGGTCGAAGGAGCTGCGACGGAATCAGGAGCGATCCTGGAATTCACCGCCACTCCAAAAACGACGTCATCGCTCCCTATCACCTTTGATGTTCGCTTCCAAAATGCGGGTACCACTCATCTCGCCCCGTTTGGAGAGATCCATATTACGAACATGCTCGGGAACGAAAGCGCTACGATCCCCGTCAACGCCGAGGGCGGATACGTCCTCCCAAACTCCACTCGCCAATTCACTGTGCATTGGCAAAAGAACGAAGTCCCGGCCGATGCCATCGAACTCGTCGACGAATGGCGCAACTTCGGCCTAGGCCTATACCAAGCAACGCTCGTCATGAGCTACGGCACCGGCGACACGATCACAACAGCATCAACGAACTTCTGGGTTATCCCTTGGCAGCTCCTGATCCTCGTCATGATCGCGATCGTCGCTCTCATTCTACTCATGAAGTCGTACAGACAGACGATCATTCGTGAGGAGTGTCCGCCGAAGTAAGTCCTTCGTAACGACCAGACCTTTCTCTGTGTGTCCCATCACTTCATCATCAAACGCTTCTGCATCTTCACGCTCAGCATGCTCCTCGGCTTCCCGTCGTTGGGGTTTGCTCCTGTAGCCAACGCAGCTACCGTGACCGATGCAAGCGACCTGATGAGTGACCAAACAGCAGGGGAAGCGAGCAATCACACGATTACCTTCACAACCCCATCCGGGGCGGCGGAAGGAGAGACGATTACCGTTAGTTTTGCCTCGTCCTTTAACACGGCGCTGATTGATGAAGACGACGTCGATGTGAGCGACGACGGCCTTGATCTCACCACAGCCGCCAACTGTGCCGCCGCGGAACAAGCCTCCGTCGCCATTGCCGCCGACATCCTGACCATCACGATCTGTGCGGGGGATGGCGGGGCGATTGCGGCGGGGAGCGAAGTCGTGATCGAAATCGGCGATCAAGCAGCGGCGTCAGGGGTCGGTGCTGAACAGGTGACCAATCCAGGATCTGCCGGAACGTACTTCATTACGATCGGAGGAACGTTCGGCGACTTTGGAACGATCGCTCTGCCGATCATTGATGATAGCGCGATCGGCGTCACAGCGACCGTTGGTGACGTTGGTGGGGATGGAGGAGGAGACCCAGGTGGCGAGGGAGCTTCCAGCGCGCCTGCAATCTCAAACGTCGCGTGTTCCGCCAGCGACACCACCCTCTCGATCACCTGGAATACGAACATCGCAGCCGACAGTAGCGTCGACTACGGTCTGACGTCGTCCTACGCTTCCGGAACAGAAACGGACGCCACGCTGGATACCAGCCACGAAATCGTCCTCGCCGGTCTTTCAAGCGGGACGACCTACCATTACCGCGTGCGCTCTACCGACGCCGAAGGCGACGAAGAATTCGGCAGCGACGAAACCTGCACAACCGATACGAGCACCGCGCTCGCGATCAGTGATGTTGCTGTGATGGACGAAACAACGTCGTCCGCGACCGTCACATTTGATACGAACGAAGAGGCGACCTGTTCTATCGAATACGGTCTGACCGAAAGCTATGGCTCAGTGACCGGGTCGAGTTCTGGTACGTCACACACCGTAACGATCTCAGGCCTCGACTCGGGCACGGAGTATCAATTCAACATCGTCTGCGATGGCGATGATGGAGATGCAGCCGAGTCCGGAAACGCGTCCTTTACAACGACCGAAGACACTCCACCAGCCAATGCCACCGGCTTCAGCTGTACCGCCGCTGACGCCGCGATCGACTTTGACTGGACGATGCCAAGCGAAGACGATCTCGCTGGATCGATGATCACCTGTTCGACAAGCGGTTACCCGCAAGACGAAAGCGAAGGCACGACCCACTTCAGCGGCAGCGCCTCAACGCAATCAACAACGGTAAGCGGTCTGACGAACAGCACGACCTACTTCTGTACCCACTTTGTCTTTGACGACGGGGGGAACTACTCTTCAGGCACGACCAAGGCTTGCACGCCACAAGCGACCGATGTGCCACCAACCGATGAGGAGGAAGTGCCAGAAGACGAAATCCCGGGCGGGGAAACCGAAGAGACTCCCGATGGAGAGACAACTACCGAAACTCCAGGAGGAGAAACTCCCGACGACGAAGAGACAGCGTCGGAGGAAATCACCCCACCTGCAACAGGTACGGGGACCACGAGCAGTGCCACCGAGTTTTATTCAGCTGAGGACACGATTTTACTCTCAGCGGACGAAGGCATGGTCGATGTCATCCCAAGTACGATCTTCTCGATCTTCATTCCAGCAGACGCCATTAGCGGCGTAGACGTTGCCTCAGTAACGGTGACTCTAAACGGAGATACCTACATCGTGTCCCTTGAATCTTCTGGCGATGGATACCGAGCGTATATCCAGGCGCCGGACGACTCCGGTTCATACAACCTTACCCTGACCTTCCTTTATACAGACGGTACGGGCCAGGTGTTCGACTACACGTTAAACGTCGTCGACCTCGGCTATGTCTATGAAGTGTATGAGGGGGCCGTGATGCGTGTCCCAGGAGCGATCGTCTCTTTGATGCAAAGTCAGTTCGGCACGTGGGAACTGATGGATGTCTACCAATTTGGTGGACAGTCGAACCCAGACGCCACGAGCTCAGACGGCACTTACGCCTGGTACGTAGAGAACGGAACGTACCGCGTAGAGGTCAGTAAGTCTGGCTACGAAGACGCGACCTCGAGCACGTTCGTCGTCAGTAATAACATCGCCACCCTGACCGTCGAGATTTCTCGCGTTCCGATGACGATCCCAGAGATTATCGCCGAAGGGGAACCGTCCCTGGAAACCGCCGTCGCTGTAGCCGACGCCGTGATCTCGGCGATCAAAACGATCTTCGACGATCTTCGCAACATACCGGAAATCCAGGTCGCGACAGACATCGCCGTCCCTGCTGCCATCGTGATCGGTATCGCCTCTGTTGGGCTGCTGTGGAGCCTGTTCGGGCTCGCCCCGCTCCTGCAGTACGTGATGACTTGGCCAGTGCTCTTCCTCTGGCGCAAAAAACGCAAAGCCTGGGGGGTTGTCTATCACGCCGGCCTCAAAACCCCGATCGACCTGGCGATCGTCCGCTTGTACAAACTCCCGGAAAACAAGCTGGTCATGACGCGTGTCACAGATAAGGAAGGGCGCTTCTTCTTCCTTGTGAAGGAAGGGGACTATCGCATCATCGCTTTGAAGCCAGGATTCGTCTTCCCATCGCAAATCTTGAACGGGGCAAAAGAGGACGGAAATTACCTCGATGTCTACCACGGAGAATCGATCCGGGTAGAAAGTAACGATGCCACAATCGCCGTCAACATCCCTCTCGATCCAACGAAGAAGGCCGAATATCACGAAGCGCGCAAACTGGTGATCCGACGTATCCTGCGCCTATTGCAAAATACGATTGCGGCTATCGGTTGCACCCTCGCCTTCTTTATCTTCATCATCCGACCGGGTTGGATTACCGCGGCGGGTGCAATCATCCAGGTACTCCTGCTCCTTGGAACACGGCGCCTCGCCAAGGCGCATAAACCAAAGGGCTGGGGGATCGTCTACGACAAAGGAACGGCTCAACCGCTGAGCAACGCCGTGGTGCGCATCTTCGAACCGAAATATAACAAGCTCCTTGAAACGGCGATCACCGATGCCAAAGGCCGCTACAGCTTCCTTGTCGGACCGAGCCAATACTTCACAACGTACGAAAAACCTGGGTATCAGAAAGTCGAAATCCGCCCGATCGACACGACGACAAGCAAGGAACCAGGGGAGATCGCGATCGACGTCGAGCTCGATGCCGCCCCCAAACCAGAAAAATCATAATATGACGACCGGCACCCACAACATCCACCCCTTGCACAAGCGGCTCACCACCCTCTTCTTTGTGATGCTGCTTTCGTTCGGCGTCGTGTTTGGGCCGCTGCTCTCTGTCATACCAAAAGCGTTTGCCGCTTCACCACCAAACGTCATTAGCTATCAAGGACGTATCTTAACCGATGCGGGCGTACCGATCGGGGACGCGACGGCAGACATGAATTTCGAAATTCATTCTGACGAAGCCCTCGACCAGTGTGAATGGTCGAACGACAGTACCACCTGTAATGCCGGTGCCGGCTCTGCAGCGGATCAAACGGTTGATCTGACCGACGGGCTTTTTTCCGAAAACCTCGGCTACGTGGCAGATGGCTACGCTGCCATCCCTGATTCGTTGTTCGCCGACAACGACGAATTGTGGTTGGAAGTCACGATTAACGGAGAACTCCTGACCCCCCGCAAACAGATCACCGCACAAGGATTCGCCTTAAACACCGATTTCCTGGATGGCTTTGATTCCTCACAGGTCGGTGGAAATGAAATTGTTCCAGTCACAGATGCCTTGGGTGGCTTGACCATCACCGGCGATATCACCATCACCGGCGATGACCTGTTCATGGCCACCAATACCTCTGGATTCGTTTTGGTCGCCGATGGCACAAACTACAACCCCGTCGACCTCAGTGGCGATATCGACATTTCCTCGGCTGGCGTGACCACGATTCAAGCCAATGCTGTCGGCCTTGGAGCAGATACAACGGGAAACTACGTCGCCACCGTGGCGGATGCTGGGTCCGGAGACATCACTGTTGCCGGCTCGGGTTCTGAGTCCGCGGCCGTAACTATCGACATTACGGATGACGCTCTTGATTTCACAGAGCTTTCTGACTCCCTTGTTCTTGATGCGGCAACGACCATCAATCCATCCTTGTTCGATTTGATCATTGACCTTGATGGAGCTGGTACGTTCAGCATCGCCGACGGGGGAGCGGCCTTTGTAACATTTGCCGACGACGGTTCAACAACATTTACCAATCCTATCGCGATCGATAGTGGAAGCATCACAAGTATCGTCACCATGACGATCGACTCTTCGGGCACCGTCCAGCTCGGCACGGATGATGACTTTTTGCCGCAACTGGGGGCGGGGTCTGCAGAAATCGGTGCAGCCGGAACACGTTGGGATACGATTTATGGGGTCGCTGGAGATTTTAGTGGTGCCGTTTCTGCCGGATCTCTTTCTTTGACCGGTAACCTGGACATGAATAATAACTTCGTCCTTAACATTGGGGACGCAGGAACGGACTTTGTGGCTGGAGGCGGCCTAAATCTTGCCGGCGACTTGGCCGTGAACGGAGATGATATCACTTCAGACGGGGCAATCCTCCTTATTAACGCCGGGGGCACCGTGCAGATCGATGATAACCTCACCATCACCACCGGCACGACGATTTCAGCGGCGTCGGTCACCTCGTTGAACTGTGCCGATTGTATTGATTTTGATGATTTGGAAGACACGCTCGACTTTTCGGGCGAATCGCTGACGTTAAACCAAGGCACGGGAACGTGGTCTCAAACTTTCACGGGCGACACCACCACTGGATTTACCTACACCGCCAACTCTCTGACCAGCGGGCGGGCGATGAATCTGACAAGCTCAAGCCTTGTCGACGGTATTCTCCTTGACCTGACATCAACGTCCAGCGCGACCACAGATGCCATTCTCCTAGATGTTGATCACACAGCAACCTATGCCGGTGGCGTGCCAGTGACGCTGGAGGGGGCGATCGCCAATTTGCGCCGCACGTTGGTCGCCTCAGGGGCAGGCACAGACCTCGAAATCCTTGAACCGATTCTGCACATCAGCAACACCATTACAACGGCTGCCGGGGGGACGATCAGCAACGGGGGAACTGCCCTGCGAATTGATCAGGCAGCTGACGCGGGAGCTGTTTCGCTCACCCATACCGGAGAGGGGGAGAGTATTTCCATTGTTTCGTCCGCGACGATCAGTAACGGCATCGTGATAACAGCAAACGCGATGACGAGCGGTCATGCGGTTGAGATTAATATTGACGGCTCGATCAACAGCGACACGACCGGGGCGGGCCTGTACATCGACTACGACGGGGCAACGGAAGGCGACGACCTGGTGATCATCGAATCGGATTTTGCCGGAGCCGATGATCCTGTCTTCCGTATCGAAGCGGATGGGGAAGCATTTTCTGATATCGGGTTCACAGCCGGAGCGTTCTCCACTAACTATTATGACGGATCGATCACCTCGACTGGCACCATGACGATCGACTCTTCTGGCACCGTCCAGCTCGGCACGGATGATGACTTTTTGCCGCAACTGGGGGCGGGGTCTGCAGAAATCGGTGCGGCGGGAACACGCTGGGATACGATTTATGGGGTCGCTGGAGATTTCAGTGGTGCCGTTTCTGCCGGATCTCTTTCTTTGACCGGTAACCTGGACATGAATAATAACTTCGTCCTTAACATTGGGGATGCTGGAACGGACTTTGTGGCTGGAGGCGGCCTAAACCTTGCCGGCGACTTGGCCGTGAACGGAGATGATATTACTTCAGACGGGGCAACTCTCCTTATTAACGCCGGGGGCACCGTGCAGATCGACGACAACCTCACCATCACCACCGGCACGACGATTTCAGCGGCGTCGGTCACCTCGTTGAACTGTGCCGATTGTATTGATTTTGATGATTTTGCCGACACCCCCATCCTTGACGCAGCAACCGCCATTAACGTTGCCGGCTTTAACCTTTCGTTTGTCGGCACCGGAGCCGGAGACGTTATCTTTAATCCAGACACGGACACAAACATACAGATCATTGCAACCGGCGCTCCAACCGCAGACATGCTCACCCTCACCAACACTGGGCAGGCATCAACAACAAATAATACGGATGCCCTGTCCCTAACCTTTGATGTCAGTAACGCGTCTGGAAGCATTGTCAGCTTGACTCCGGGCTTTACTGGAGACGGAGGAGATACGTATACCATCTTAAATGCTGTTGGTTTTACCGCCACATCTACCGCCGGAACAAATACCGTTTTCGGGCTCGCCTTTGGCCCACTAACGGAGGCTGGGGGCGGAGTAACAAACTCGACAGCTATCAACGTGGGGACCGGCTGGGACACGATTTTAAACTCATCTCTTGATATTAGCGGAAATGGGGATATATCTGACGACTCCGGTGCGGTCACCGTCGCTGATGACCTCACCGTCACTGGAACAACGATCGCCGCCACATCGACAACAAGTTTCAACTGTTCTGATTGTATTGACTTTGATGACATCGAAGATACCGTGGACTTTGATAATTTGCTTACCTGGAACCAAACGGGTTTCAGCATGAACCAAAGCTATACCGGATCGGGTGGCACAGCCCAGGCGTTTACCGTCAATTCGTTGACAACCGGTACGGCCCGCAGCATTAGTTCGACCTCAGCCATCACGAGCGGTATCCTTCTCGACCTCAACCACACCGCCACGTATAACGCGAACGCAACGGATTCGGGAAACCTCCTCAATTTAACCCGCTCCCTCACCTCAAATGGCGGAGGAACAACCCTCACTACAACCGGTGCGGTTTTGAACGTAAGCTCGCAAATGGCTACGGCGGGCGGTGGCGCAGTTAATGACAACGCATCGGTCGTCAGTATTAGCCAAAACTTCGGTGCTTCTAATGGAACCCCGCTTACAATCACGAATGCAGGTAACGGCAGTGGAGTATTTATCGATCAAAATGGCAATAACACCGCGATCAATATTGATTCAGAAGCCACCGGAACAAACGGGGTAACGATCGACACGTCGGTCATGACAACCGGACAGTCGTTACAGATTACTGCTGGAAACTTCACCGATGACAGCGGCCGGGCCTTCTTTATTGATACGACGGAAAACACCGGTACTGCCGATATCTTCCTCATTCAAACAGATTTTGGCGGTGCCAATACAAACGTTTTCCGAGTGGAGGCCAACGGATCGGTCATCATTACATCAAGCGGTGGTACATCGAGCTCGTATACGGACGGCAGCATTATCTATACCGGAGCTACCTACACAATTAACCCTAATGCGGGCGCAGGTACGATTGCTGGGGGAAGCGACGACGCCTTAATGCTCTTGTCGTCCAACGCTGCAGATAACGTATTTTTGGACTCTCCGATCATGACATTCCGTGGATCCTTCGATTCGAACGCGGCCGTTGGGCCGGTGACTGTGACCAGCCGAGACGCGACGATTGTCCACAACCTGACCGCCGGTGGGGCCGCGCCTAATTCACAGCTTGATTTCAACATCATAGGTGGTTCTGCTGAAATGTCGTTGAGTGATATCGGTACCCTTACGGCTATTGGGGGGGTCGTGTTTGGAGACGGCACAAACAACGACAGCTTCCAATTTACTTCGGCAGCAGCTGGTGTTGATATCATGACCATGACGTATGACTCCTTAACAACCAACGACGGATTAAACATGAGCGTTGATGCTCTTACAACCGGTTCAGGCATCTTCGTCCAGCGGGCTGATAGCGGAACAAACTACACTGCCAACACCGCTTCAGACGCCCTTGTCTACATTGACCAAGCCAACAACAATGCCGGCACCACAGGCGAAGCGTTGGTGGTTCGTCAACTCGGTGGCGGAACCGCAACCGGTGTTTATATCATCCAAGATAACGTTGACTCTCCGGGAGCGAATAACGTTGGGCAGCAAGCGCTTGTTATCGATGTCAACCAAGCGACGTCCGTTGAATCTGTCATTCGCGTTCGAAGTAATGTTACTGGTGCACCCGATCAAATCTTTGACCTCAATAACCGAGGGTTCCTTACGCTTGATGGGGGGATTACCGCCGGCGGCTCGACAGGGAGCTCCTTTAACTTTATCACCGACTCAACGGTCATCGATGCGATGCTCCTTGACTACAATACTGTCACCAGCGGAGACGGGATCGATCTCTCCGTTGATGCCCTCACCACCGGCAGTGGAATCAAAATCAATCGTGCGGATAGCGGTACCGACTTCACCGCTGGTGCAACGGACGCTCTGGTGTATATCGATCAGGCCAACAACAATACGGCCACAACTGGCGACGCACTAAAGATCAGCAACATGGGGGGTGGTACAGGAACAAATAACGGCGACTCTGTCGGTGTTTACATTATTCAAAGCGGTGTTGACGCCCAGGCCGGAGACACGATCGGCCAACAGGCCCTGGTGATTGATGTGAACGAGGCCGCAGCCGACGAAGGAAATGACGAGGACGTCTTCATCATTCGTGCCGATGCCGACGGCGCCCCGAACACCATCTTCCGCGTCCAACTTGACGGGGACGTCTTTGGAGATGGCGCCACCTACAACACCCCGGCTGACTTTGCGGAAATGTTCTATTCCACAGAGTCACTCGCTCCAGGACAAGTTGTCCGGGTTGATTCTGCTGATCCAGCGCGAGTGATCGCATCTACGTCGAGCTATGACAGCAACGTCATCGGTGTCGTTTCGACCGCTCCGGCGTTCGTCGGGAACTACCGTAACGATCCAGACTACTATCCGATCGCCCTTCTCGGTCAGGTGCCGACCTTTGTCTCTGCAGAAAACGGGGCGATCACGATCGGGGATCCACTCACTTCTGCCTCTACGACCGGCTACGCCATGAAGGCGACAGAACCGGGCGTGATCATCGGGTACGCTCTCGAAAATCATACGACCGGCTTCGGATCAATCACCGTTCTCATCAAACCGGGTTGGTTCGCAGGCAATATTATTACGACAGACGGCGTAGCCACGATCATTAACGACGCTATGGGACTCGCTTCGCTCGGCACGGCCACTGCCACAACGAGCGCGGACAGTAATATCCTTACGCTGGCCGGTTCTGGTTGGGATGCCGGTTCCGCAATGGGCGTTGGCATGAACTTACAGACCGTGGTGGAAGACGGATCGACCGACGCACGTCTCTCAATTACCAATAACGATGGCACCGAAGTTGCCTATGTCAGCAGTGGCGGTGACCTGGCGATCAGCGGCCGGCTCTATCCATCTGATCGCGGCACGATGCAAACAGAACGCTATATCTTCTTCGATTCAACCGCCGGGGTGGACGGTCGCATGAAGACCAACGCATCCGGTTGGCAGGTCGGTTCGTATGACTTTGCTGAAATGTTCCCATCAACGCAGCAGCTTGAGCCAGGAGACGTTGTGTCGCTTGCGCTCAATGGTGCCAACGTCCAGCGGTCAACGGCGCCGTATGAAGCCAACCTGATCGGTATCGTCTCGACAGATCCTGGATTCATCGCCGGTGAAGATACGGACGGCTCCTTCCCGGTGGCCCTTGCCGGGCGCGTTCCAACGAAAGTCACCAATGAAAACGGGGCGATCGCCGTTGGAGATCCGCTCACGTCGTCGTCCCGCTCAGGGTACGCCATGCGCGCGACAAACGCAGGCCAGATCATCGGGTACGCCTTGGAGGCATCGGGCAGCGCGACCGATTCGATCTTGGTCTTTGTTCGAGGTGGATATTGGGACGGCAGCAGGACAACTCAAATGCCGGGCACAAGTAATACCGCATCCCGCGTCACGAGCTCCGGCCAACTCTCAACGCTCAACATGAGTGGAAACATTTACCTGAACGGTAACGACGTATTGAACGTCGGTCGTCTCGCGGGGATCAGCAACAACTGGTCGGTTGAAGAAGACGGCACATTCATAACAACAACCGTATACAAGACACGGATCACCACAACCCAAGGTGACGTCGCGGAAGTGAGTGCGGTCATGTCTGGGGAAGTCGTCTTGCAACTCTCAGGCACAGCCGAGCTTTCCAACGGACAGGCGGTCATCCGTTTCGAAGATGTCGATCCAGCATTCAACGATATTATCTCAACGGTAGCCCCGATCCGTGTCCTCCTCACACCAAACGGCGCCACCGGCATGCTCTACGTTAACGAAAAGGACAATAATGGATTCACTGTCACGGAGCTAGGAAGCAATACGAGCGGTGTTTCGTTTGACTGGTTGGTGATCGCCTATCGCAACGGCTACGAACCTGCTGAAGCGCTTGAACTCGAAGCTCCGACGTCCTCAGAAATCCCTGCAGAGGAGGAGGCGACTGTAGAAACTCCGGCCGAGGAAGTCCCTGTTGAGGAAACCGCCGCCGAAGAACTGGTCGTAGAGGAACCGATCGCTGAGGCGATCATCGATGAACAGCCGGTCACCGAGGAAGTCCCTGTCGAAGCCACTCCTGCCGAAGAAGCCCCAACCGAAGAGGCTCCGGTCGAGGAAACTCCGGGAGAGACTCCCGCAACCGAAGAACCGGTGATATAAAAACAAAAAAACAACACCTGCAGTAAATAAACTGCGGGTGTTGTGTTATAATCTTCGCATTATTCCTTTCCCATCACGTATGGACACATTGTCCTCCTCGGAGCGAGTCGCTCCTGGGCAAGCTCAGGGAGCGAGTCGCTTCCGTGGGCTTTCCAAAGCGTATGGGGCGATCGTTGAGTGGTCAATCATCGGCCTCTTCTTCTTCGTCCCGTTATTCGTCCTGCCGGTTACGATCGATGCCCTCGAAGTCAACAAGCAAACGCTGCTTGTCTTAGTCACGTTTGTCGCCGCGCTTGCCTGGCTCGGCCAAATGGTCAGCAAACGCGAACTGACGTTCCGTCGCGGCTGGCTAAACTTCTTCCCACTGATGTACGTCGTCACGGTCGGCGTCTCGGCGGTCACGTCTCTTACTGGATTCACCTCCTGGGTTGGACAGACATCGCAAGAATACATGTCCTTCCTAACGGCGGTCTCGCTCGGCGTGCTCTTCTACCTGCTGGTCAACAACGCCAGCGAATCGCGTGTCCAACGCCGCATCTTCGGGGCGCTGATCCTCTCGGCTACGATCATCGCCGTCGGTATGCTCTTCCACTTCTTTAACGTTCCGATCTTCGGATACCTCGGCGGAGATACGCGCGTCTTTAACCCGATCGGAACGATCAACGCCGCGACGATCTTTTTAATCGCCGTCACCTTACTCGCCAACGGCCTATGGCTCGTAGGCAAAGCCCGCGCCGGCGAACTAGCGTTCAAAAAAACGGCCGGGGCTCTCCTGTCCGTCGCGACCGTTGTCTTGACCCTTTCGACGATCGTCATCGCCAGCGCCCTGGATTACTGGGTGCTTTGGGTCATCCTCTTGACCGGGATCTCTATCCTCTTTGCCTTCGCCTTAGTGCGAGCCGGGGAATTTCCAGAAACGGGCCGATTTATCCTGCCGATGGCTCTTTTCGTTGTCGCTCTCCTGTTGCTCTTCCTCCCGACCCCGATCAACTTCCGCTTGCCGGTGGAAATCCTTCCGTCCTACAGCGCTTCGTGGGATATCACCTCCCAAACACTGACAAACACCTCGTCACTCTTTGGCTCAGGCCCAGGGACGTTTGCGATCGACTACGCCAAATATCACAGCACCGACCTCAACACAACAGGATTCTGGGCCGTGCGCTTTGATCGGGCTACGTCCCACATCTTCACGGTGATCGCAACCCTCGGTATCGTGGGGACGATCATCTACCTCGCCTTCATCCTCTCGCTCGCCTTGCGCGCGCTCGGCCGTCTGACGCGCGAACAAGATCACGCTGAGTGGAAGGCGACCTTTGTCCTCTTCGCCTCCTGGTTCGCCCTCGTTGTCGGTTCCTTCCTGTACTCCAGCAACCTCACCCTAACCTTCCTCCTCTTTGGACTTGGTGGGGTATTGGCCGCTCAAGTTATGTTGAGGGTCCGCACGGTTAGCTTTAACAAGTCCCCCCGCATGGGTCTGGCCTTTTCCTTCCTCTTCGTCGTTGTGGCGGTTGGGATTGTGACCGGCCTCTTTGTGACCGGTCAACGCTATGCCGCAGAAATCGCCTTTGCCCAAGCGGTCCGTGCTGAAGCGGCAGGGGAGTCACTCGATACCGTGATCCAAAAACTCGACTCCGCCGCAACATTCAATCGCCTAAGCGATGTCTATTACCGCAACTTGTCACAAGCGCTCCTGCTCAAAGTGCGCGAGGAGCTTTCCGAAGGACAGATCCCGGAAGACAAGACTCAACTCGTCCAGGCATTGGTGGCTACTTCCATCAACGCCGCCAAACGGGCCACGGATTTATCACCAAACAACGTCGCCAACTGGGAAGTACGCGGAGCGATCTATCGTGAAGTTTCCGCCGTTGTTGGAGGAGCCGACGCCTTTGCAGTCATGTCCTTTGAAACAGCGAACGCCCTTGAACCAGCATCTCCAAAACACCTGACCGATCTCGGGCGCAGCTACCTTGTCTTTGCGGAAAATGCCCGAGTACTAACTGGGTCCAAG
This sequence comes from uncultured Parcubacteria group bacterium, assembly GCA_947084965.1. Classification (GTDB taxonomy): domain Bacteria; phylum Patescibacteriota; class Patescibacteriia; order UBA9934; family CAMTUG01; genus CAMTUG01. The sequence continues at coordinate 61,741 of CAMTUG010000003.1, read as the reverse complement.
GACCAGGCGACCGCGGACGCGGCCCAAGCGACCGTAAGTGACAATCTCAAAAAAGCCGAGGACGTTCTGTTGCGTTCGATTGAACTCAAAGCAGACTACGCCCCGGCCCACTATTATCTAGCGATCGTCTACGAACGCGAAGGTCGACTCGCTGACGCTATCGCTAAGATGGAATCCGTGAAGCGCTATAACCCGCTCGATGTAGGCGTCGCCTTCCAGCTAGGATTGCTCTACTTGCGCCAAGGAAAATATGACTTAGCCGAGGTCGAACTCGCCCGCGCCGTGGAGCTTGTCCCAACCTATTCAAATGCTCGCTGGTTTTTAGCCGCGATCTACGAACAGCAAGGGAAGATCGAGGAGGCGATCGCCCAGGTACAGGGTGTTCTTGAAACAAACCCGGACAACCAGCTCGTTGCTGCCAAACTCGAACGGCTGAAGTCCGGCCAAGTTGAAAGTGTGATCCCTGAACCGGTCGAGGCCGGAGAAGAAACCGCGGTCGATGTAACCGAAGGTCAGCCAGAGAACTAATCGTCTCTGCACGAACGCACGCATGGGCGGGGCGACACAGCCCCGCCTTGACGTTCGCTCTCAAATCTCGTATCTTTGTCGGCACGCGGGCCGTTAGCTCAGTTGGTAGAGCGTCTGGCTGGCAGTCAGAAGGTCATCGGTTCGAACCCGATACGGTCCACCATAAATCATCCGCTTTGGCGGATGTTTTATGTTTTTCGACTTTTTTCCACGCTTCCGCTATGATGCGAGGCGCAGCGGCCCCGCCTATCTATTATCTATGCTTCAAGTTGGAATTGTCGGTTTACCGAACGTCGGAAAATCTACGTTATTCAAAACGCTCACCAAAAAACAGGTGCCTTGCGAGAACTTTCCGTTCTGCACGATTGAACCGAACGTCGGGATCGTCGAGGTCCCGGACGAGCGGCTGCACCAGTTGTCGGAAAAGTCTCAGTCCGAAAAAACGATCTCGACCGCCATTGAATTCGTGGATATCGCTGGAATCGTTCGCGGTGCCAGCAAAGGGGAAGGGCTCGGCAACAAATTTTTGTCTCACATTCGCGAAGTGGACATGATCGCTCACGTCGTGCGCGCCTTTGCTGATCCGAACGTTGTGCACGTTGAAGGCTCGGTCGATCCGATCCGCGACGTTGAGGTGATTGAAATCGAATTAGCAACCGCCGACCTCGCCACGGTCGAAAAACTTCTCGATAACGCTAACTCCAAAATGAAGGCGGGGAAGACGGCCGACCTCGAAAATGAAATCTCCGCGCTCGAGAAAATCCGTACCGCTGTGGTAGCTGGAAAAATGGCTAGCACGGTCGAACTGACAGATGAAGAAAAGAAGCAGACCAAAACACTGACCCTTCTGACACTCAAACCGATCCTTTACATTGTGAACGTTGATGAAGCCTCGGCTGCGGATCCGAACTGGGTTTCGCCGCTTGGACCGGAGCGTCTGGCGATCCCGATCAGCGTCAAAATTGAATCTGAACTGGTCGATCTCTCGAAAGAGGAGGCGTCTGCCTTCATGCAAGAGCTCGGGCTGAAAGAATCCGGCCTCGATCGCGTGATCAAAAAGTGCTACGAGCTTCTGAACCTGATCACCTACTTCACGAGCGGCGAAAAAGAGACCCGAGCCTGGACGATCGTCAAAGGAACGAAAGCCCCACAGGCCGCCGGAGTCATCCATACCGACTTCGAACGCGCCTTCATCTTTGCCGACGTCATTAATTGGAAGGACTTCGTCGAGCTGGGTGAGTCCGGGGCCAAAGCGGCAGGAAAACTGCGAACCGAAGGGAAAGAATACGTGATGCAAGATGGGGATACTTGTCACTTTAAAGTCGGTGTGTAAAAATATTCCCACGACCGCAAGGTCACTATCATTAACGGAGCATCTATGATGTTCATGGACGACGGAGACAGCTGGGACCAGACCGGGGACGTGGAAGACGAAGAAGAAAAAGACGAAATGGACGAGGACGGCGATGAGGACGAAGAGGGCGAGGAAGAGGAAGAAGAAGCAATGTAAACAAAAACCCGGGGCTCGCGCCTCGGGTTTTTGTTTTAGGCTTTCTCGAAAACGGTAATGTCGCGCTCAACACGCTGACTCGGGCGGCTGTAACGGTATGCTTTCAGGCGATTGAATCCAGGGAGCGGTTTGGTGATCGTTTTTCCGCCGTAGAAAACAGGGATCGCGGCAACGAGTTTGGCTCCGGGTTTCATGTGCTGACCGATGTTCCCAAATGCCTTGATGTAGAGTGAGGTAAGATCAAGGACTAGCTGATTCAGGTTCTCACCTCCGCGTTGTGGGGGGCCGAGGTACGGCTCGGTCACAACGACATCAACGTGCGTATCGAGTTTCAGTGTTTCTGCCGGGCTCTTCAAAATAATCGGCCGTTCTGAATTTGCCTTTCCAGAGGCAAATTGCCAATCGATATTTTTTTCCGAGTCCTTCACGGCCTGTTCAGAAATGTCCGATCCGATGACCCCTTTAAATCCCAGGACCAACGCCTCCATGAGTACGGTGCCGGATCCGCAAAACGGATCGAGCAGCACGCTCTTAAACGGATCTGCCCCGGAAAGATTGATCATCATGCGCGAAAGCTTTGGTGGCAACATCCCACTCTTGGCATCGCGCGCCGGGCGACCGAAGTCGCGATCCCCCCAGGCTTCAAAATCCTGCACCGTTTCTGTCTGGCCGACCAAAAACTCTTTGCGGTACTCCAGGATCACAAACTCACCGCCGGATTCGAGCAGCTTATTCTTGGAAACAACAACGCTCGAAAGCTCTGGTTCCTTGCTCGTCACCAGACGCGCCGAAACACCATCGGCCTTCAACAACTTTTTCACGGTTAATCCGAGCGGTTGGGTGTGATGAGCGATCCCTTTGCCGTAGGCCGAGATCCCAAAGTGCACTTTACCGTCTGTGTCCGTGATCATCGCTCGTACCAATGCTGCAGCTTCATCTTTATTATAATGATCGAATGATCCGACGATCCGTCCGATCTTAATCGTTCCTGCCAAGCGCGATTGCAAATAGGAAAGCGGCTGATCCACGTTGTCCATTAAAAAAATATCGCCAACGCGCACGCCGGCCTTACCTGTGACCGCTTCAATTTCAGCGACAGAAAGTTCTGGGTGTGATCCGAGGACAAAGAAAACCATAGTGAGAAGAGTATAGCAGAAATGCGAGACCCCGCGAGCGTTCCTCGCGGGGCATCAGCGACCGTCAGTAGGCGAAGTACAGGTACTGCACCGTGTACGTCGTCGAGTTGGTCGGGAAGGTGATCCCGGTCAGGATGTCGAGCATGCACTCGACCGGTCGCCCCTGAGCGATCGTCGGGCCAGAGGCGTGCCCGTTCGGAGCGACCGTGACCTGGGCGTTCAGGCCGAGGAAACCCGACCCGGACATGCAGGCGTCGAGCCGCTTGCGGTGAGGCTCGATCACGCCCATGATCTTCGACGAATCGTCCACCCCTTGGACGGCGAGCCAGCGCGCGGGGTGGACCCACGGCGGTGGGAGGGGGTCCTCGCTGACGGTCGTGACCGTGACGTTGCTGCCTCCCGTCACCCGAACTTGGATGTTGACGGTGTCATCGGCCAGGGCGAGAGCGGTGAGAAGCACGGTAATCATGGGTCCTCCGGGACCGATCAAACTACCTATTCCCAAGGCTTTTGTCAATCCTACCGCCCCGATATTGACCAAAATCGCCCTTTCCGCTAAGGTACGCCCATAAATCATTACTTTGTCCAAACCCCTTCGGGGGTCCCCGGAGCGAAACCGGGGCGAAGAACTATGCAGAAGTACGAACTTCTCGCGATTATCCCAGCGATCCACACGGACACCGAAGTCCCGGCGATTGCTGACAAGGTGGTCGCGATCGTCACCGCCGCTGGCGGAACGATCGTCCGGTCCGAGAACCTCGGCAAGTTGAAACTTGCCTACCCGATTAAGCACCAGAAGCACGGCTACTACTGGCTGGTGCAGTTTGATGCCGAAGGCGCTGTCGTTGCCAAGATCGAAAACGACCTTCGCTTGTCCGAGCACGTCTTGCGTCACATGCTGACCGAACGTGCCGAAGGCGCTGACAAAGCACGCTTCCAGCTCGAGGCGTATGTCAGCCCGATCAGCGAAGAAGGCTTTGCTACCCGCAAAGAAAAACCGCGTCGCAAGGCGGGCGAAGTCGCTCCGGCTGCTACGAGCCAGGTCGCTCCTCGCGGACCGGAAATGACGGTCGAAGAATTGGATAAGAAGCTCGATCAGATTTTGGAAGGCGCTTCAGAAAACGTTTAATCTATGGCAGGCTCACTTAACAAAGCGATGTTGATCGGCAACCTGACCCGCGACCCGGAATTGAAAAAGATTCCGAGCGGGCAGTCGGTCTGTTCTTTTGGTGTTGCTACCAATCGCACCTGGAAAGATGCCGCCGGCCAAAAGCAGGAACAGGTTGAATACCACAACGTCGTTGTTTGGGGAAAGCTCGCGGAAATCTGCGGTCAGTACTTGAACAAAGGAAAGAAGGTCTACATCGAAGGCCGCCTGCAAACACGCGACTGGGAAGGCCAAGATGGGATCAAGCGCTACCGCACCGAGATCATCGGTGAAAACATGGTGATGCTCGATCGTGCCGGTGCCCCGTCCGCCGGAGGTTTTGACGCACCGTCCTCATCCCGCCCGGCTCCATCCACCCCACACGACGATCCGGGTATGAATCCTGACGATGAAATCAAAGTTGAAGACATCCCTTTTTAACGTATGCGCAAACCAACACAACTCCAGAAGCAACGTCACTGTTTCTTCTGTGTCAACAAAGGCCAGGAGATCGACTACAAAGACACGATGACCCTTCGTCGCTACATTTCGAGTTTTGCCAAAATCGTTCCGCGCAAGCGCAGTGGCGTTTGCGATTGGCACCAGCGCAAACTGCAGAACGCGATCAAACGTGCCCGCACCATGGCCCTTCTGCCGTTTGTCCAAAAGTAATTGAGAAGGAAATTCTAGGCGGGTGCGCAAGCGCCCGTCTATTGTTTTATGAAAGATATTGAAAAAGTTATCATCGCCAGAAACAAGATGTACGAGACGATCCGTGCGTTTTTTGCCGGACGCGGCTACCTCGACGTTGAAACCCCAATCCTCGTAGCCAGTCCCGACATGTCGCCAAACCTGACCCCATTTGAAACAACCCTCGTCGGCGCAGATGGATCGCGCCGGCTTGCTGGGTTGATTACTTCGCCGGAGTTTTCGATGAAGAAGCTTTTAGGCCTCGGCCTGGAACGGATCTTTACGATCACCAAAGTCTTTCGCAACGGAGACTTCTATCCTGAAGGCCCCTCCCAGCACAACCCGGAATTTGTGATGCTCGAGTGGTATCAGCAGGGGATGGACTACCAGGGCGGGATGAACGAAACCGAAGAGCTCGTGCGCACATGTGGCGTTGGTGAAAAAACGTTCGCCCGCGTGCACCTGCCGACACAATTCAAAGAGGTCACTGGGCTAGAGCTCTGTGATGCAACGGAAGAGGATCTCAAAGCCGCGTGCAAGAGGCTTAATCTCGGAACAGATCCTACAGACACCTGGTCTGACTACTTTCATCGCATCGTCGTCACCCAGATCGAGCCACATCTTCCACCAGAAGGTGCATTCTTGTATGACTTTCCGCTACAGCAGGCAGCTCTGGCTCGTACGACGCCGGATGGAAAGTACGCCGAGCGGTTTGAGCTGTATGTGCGCGGAGTTGAGCTCTGTAACGCCTTTGGAGAACTGACCGATGCCACCGAACAACGTCGCCGTTTCGAAGGAGAAGCGGCCGAACGGGTGAGGATCGGCAAGACCGTCTACCCCATTGACGAGGAGCTTTTGCGGCTGCTACCATCCCTGCGCCAGCCGACCTTCGGCAATGCCCTCGGCCTTGACCGCCTGCTCATGCTCGCCATGGGCAAAGAAAACCTCGAGGAAGTGCTGGTCTTTCCGGCAAAGGAATTATTTGTAAATCCGAAATCCTAAACTCGAAATCCGAAACACACGCGAATCAGGAGATCGGAAAAATAAAAAATTTCGTATTTCGATATTCGTATTTCGTATTTTCACCCACTATGGCTTCACCAAACGACATCAAGAAATCGACCGTGATCAACTTAAACAATGGCGACTTGTGGATTGTCGTTGATTTTCAGCGTGTTTCGCCAGGCAAGGGGAGCTCGTTCGTGCGCACCCGCATGCGCAACATCAAGTCTGGCAAGATCATGGAGCAGGCATTTAAGTCTGCCGAGTCGTTGACCTTTGAAGAGGTGAGCTACCGCAAAATGCAGTTTCTCTTTGGAGACCAGACCGGCTTCACCTTCATGGATAACGGGAACTATGAACAGGTGACCCTCTCTGCCGATATGATCGGCGACGACGTCAAATACCTCAAAGAAGGGCTCGAGGTGTCGATCATGCTGCACAACGAATCGCCGATCTCGATCGAACTCCCGAAAAAGATTGAATATATCGTGAAATCCTCGCCGATGGCCGTTAAGGGAGACACCTCGGGCGGAAACGTCACCAAGGAAGTCGAGTGCGACAACGGATTGAAGGTCGCCGTGCCTATTTTCATCAAAGAGGGGGACCACATCCTGGTCAACACCGAAACGGGCCTGTACGCCGAACGCGTTCAGCAGTAAAGGGTGAGTAAGAGGACGTGGACGTTCCACGTCTTTTTGCGTTACAATAGAGCCGCTTATGGCACGACGCAAACGACGCAGCAAACACGATCAGGGAGAAAACAAAGGGTTCAAAGTAGAGCTGTCCGGGGAGACGAAGCGTGGGGTTCTCGTTGTCCTTTGTTTTGCCGTTGCTGGCATCCTATTTTTGTCGCTCCTGGACCTGGCCGGACAAGCCGGGATGTTCGTCGATGACGCCGCCGCCAAGATGTTTGGCTGGGATCGATTTCTTCTCCCGTTCGTCGCCATCTTAATCGGCGCCTCGCTCACGTTTGAACGGGTGCGGCTTTCCGGATTCAATTACATCGGGCTCTTCTTTTTCTTCCTCTCTTTCAACGCCCTGACCAACTTAGCAGCGTTCCGTCTCGTTCCTCCCACCTCTCACGAAACGCTCGCCGAGGCCGGCGGGTATGTCGGACTTTTCTTGTATCAGATCCTGACCGCGATCGCCGGGTTCTGGGGGGCCTTTGTGATCCTCGGTGCCCTCTTGGTCGTTTCGATCCTCCTCCTTTTTAACACTTCGCTCCGATCGATCTTTACCGTCCACACCCACCTATTCGGACGACTTACTGAACGTTTCCACTTCCGGCGCCAAGAATCCGGACGGGTTATTGAAGAGGCGGATGATCGAGCCGAGGACGATGAGACGATGGCGGAATCCGAGGAGGAGACAGAGGAGGACGAAGAACCCACGACAGAAGCAAGACCGTTCCACAAATCTGCGGTTGCGGCCCCCGTTGCTGCAGAACAAGTTCTTTCGAGCAAGCACCCGCGCAAGATGGAGATTCCGAGCGACCTTTTAGATTCACGGGGCACAAAAGCGGCAGCCGGGGACATTGATCGCAACCGCGAAGTCATTCAAAAGACGCTCCAGCAGTTTGGTATTGATGTGGAAATGGCTGACACATCGGTCGGTCCGACCGTTACTCAATACGCCCTGCACCCCCCCGTTGGGGTAAAACTCGCCCGGATCGTTGGCTTGCAAAACGACTTGGCGCTCGCGCTCGCCGCCCACCCGATTCGCATCGAAGCGCCAATCCCAGGTAAATCACTTGTGGGAATCGAGGTGCCGAACCAAACGGTGGCGATGGTCGCTCTGCGCGATCTGCTCGAATCAAAAAATTTCAAGAATCGAGACAGCAACATGGCGGTCGCCCTCGGAAAGGACGTCGCTGGCCAGACCTGGATCGCCCGACTGGATAAAATGCCGCACTTGCTCGTTGCTGGTGCGACCGGCTCTGGAAAATCGGTCTGTCTGCACACCCTCATCTTGTCACTTCTCTACCAAAACGGCCCGGACGACCTGAAGTTTGTGATGGTCGATCCGAAGCGCGTGGAACTAACCGCTTACGCCGGCATTCCGCATATGCTCGTCCCGCCGATTACGAAGGTGGATGAAACGGTCAACGCCCTCAAATGGGCGGTGCGCGAAATGGAACGCCGTCTCGACGTCCTCGCCAAGTTTGGGGCGCGCGACTTAGCCGGTTACAACGCTAAGGCCGAGGCCAAAATTCCAAAACTGGTCGTTATCATCGATGAGTTGGCCGACCTCATGGCTACCTCACGTAATGAAGTGGAAGGATTGATTGTACGCATCGCTCAGATGGCCCGTGCGGTCGGTATTCACCTGGTCCTTGCCACCCAGCGCCCGAGCGTCGACGTCATCACCGGGCTCATTAAGGCCAACGTTCCGGCGCGTATCGCTTTCGCTGTCGCCTCGCAGATCGACTCGCGAACGATCATTGACGGGGCGGGCGCAGAAAAACTTCTCGGCCGCGGCGACATGCTCTACACGAGCGCTGAACTTGGCAAACCAAAACGTTTGCAAGGTCCGTTCGTTTCCGACGAAGAGATCGAGCGCGTCACCAAGTTCCTGCGTCAGGCGGGGGAACCAGATTACAACTACACCATCACCCAAAAGCAAAAGACCGGCACCGTCCTTGATATGTTCAACGGCGCCGAGGGGGATTCAGATCCAATGCTTGAAGAGGCGATTCACGTTGTCATCGAGGCGGGAAAGGCATCGACCTCTCTCCTGCAACGCCGCTTGAAGCTCGGCTACGCCCGTGCCGCCCGGGTCATTGATATGCTGGAAGACGCCGGGGTTGTCGGACCTGCTGACGGTGCCAAGCCACGCGAAATTCTGATGACCGAATGGCCGCCGGCGGGAACACAGATGATCAGCGCAAACGAAGAGATGATGGATGAAGCAGCAGAGGAGATGGACGAAGACGCAGCAGAAGAGGAAGAGATCGTCCCGCCCGCACCGACCGAACCGGAAGAGGTCCTCGTTGACGCCGAGGCTGAAGAAGCAGAAGATGAGGGGGGAGACTGGTTTATCGACGAGACGAAAAAGGCCTAACTATGGGGTTTACGATCCGGAAAATTGAACAGTCCGGAGCGAGCTTGGGTGAAAAACTCAAGGCGCTTCGACATGATCGTACCTACAACATTGAACAGGTGGCAGCGGCCACACATCTGCACCCATCGATTATCGAGGCGCTCGAGGAGAACGACTACTGCCGCCTCCCCCAAGGTATTTATAGCCGCCAGTTCCTGCGAACGTACATCCGCTTCTTGGGCGGCGACGAGAAGTATTTTTTGGAGTGCTTTGAGACAGAGCGTGGAAGCTGTGATTTTGTTGACCCAATGCTTGTGCCGCGACAAAAAGTGCGCCGAGCACGATTCCTGGTTACCCCGCGGATCCTTAAATTCCTTTCGCTTGGCGCGGCGATGTCGCTCGTCCTTGTGTACCTTGGATTTCAGGTGCACGCCATCGTTACTCCACCGACGATTGAAATCATCAGCCCGACGGACGGCCTTTCAACCGATTCAGCGATCGTCAGCGTACGTGGGCGCGTTTTTGAAGAGTCCCAAGTCAGCGTCAACGGCGAATCGATCCTCTTAAACAAGGACGGAACGTTTATCGCTGAGGTCGATCTGCGCCGCGGGCTTAATTTAATCACCGTTGAAGCCAAAAAGCGCTACTCCAACACTTCGACAGAATATCTGCGCGTCGTGCTCGATGAAGGATCGGCCGTTTCGGTGCGTCATTAGTCGATTTTTCCACAAAACGCCGTTGACAAAAACGGAAAATCGTGATGTAATGTGATCAACAATGACTCTAGTACCAATATGGTGCTGGAGGTTTTGTTTTATGAGCACTGTCATTCCGTCCGAACGCATCGAAACGAAGATTTACTTCCTGCGTGGCCGCAATGTCATGCTCGACCGCGACCTTGCGTTTATCTATGGTGTAAGTGTGAAGGCATTGAACCAGGCAGTTAATCGTAACTTTGAACGATTCCCAGCTGATTTCGTGTTTAAGTTGAATCGAGAAGAATTCGAAAATTGGAAGTCACAAATTGTGACTTCCAATTCCGACCGCATGGGCCTGAGAAAAATGCCGTCAGCATTCACCGAGCAGGGTATTGCTATGCTCTCGGGGGTACTAAGGAGCCAGCGTGCGATCCTAGTACACATCCAGATCATCCGCACCTTCACTCGAATGCGCGAGCTGTTGGCCGACAATGATTCCTTGAGGCGAAAAGCCGAAGCGATGGAAAAGCAGTATGACGAAAACTTTAAAGTTGTCTTTGATGCGATGCGCCGGCTCTTGAATGATGAAGCGTCGTCAAGAGAGGAGATAGGATTCAAGCCCCATTAAACATCAACCGCGCCGGTCCAGTTCGGACAGGCGCGGAGCGGAAGAGACGAAGCGCCTCAGGCGCAGAGGGCGCGGCGGCGGCCGGTCTCGACGATCGTGTCGACGATCACGAGGGTGGCGGCGAGCGCGACCCAGACGTAGGCCATCGTGTGGCTATGGCCGACGTAAACGACCGAGGAGACCGCGACAGAAAGAGCCGTGATCACGATCGCCGTCGGCGGAATCCGCAGGCGTGGCCGGCGACACCAGATGGACCAGACGGACGACCGGGTGTTGAGCCGCGCGATGAACAGCCGATAATCGAGGTGGCGCGCCTTCGTGTCGGCATCGGAAAGGATCACACACGCCAGCTCGAAGAGGTTCCGGATGGCCCGATCGAACTTGGTGGCGGATGGGCACGTGACCTCGTAGTAGGAGTCGACCACGTTCTGCAGGAACTCCTTCACGAGCAGCGTGCGTGGCGTGTGGATGACGAAGCCCTCGGCTTCGAGCCGCTCGAACTCCCGGAGCCTCTCTTCGGACGGGCGCACCGCGGCGTAGTACACCCAAGCCGCACGGAGCGACAGGACCGGAACCCGGGTGTAGATCCACGAGATGCTGGGGAAGAACAGGTTGAACATGTCTGACCTCTGGCTTGTCCGATTCTTACAGAAAAGTGACGAAGGGTCAACCATGAACGGAGCCGGCGCCTCGAAAATTCAACCCACCCAAACTCGACGAGCGAATCAAAAACACATCCTTACGCAAAGGCCGATTCACAAACGTGTTCCACTGATATGCTATAATGCCCGCACATTTAAGGAGGCCTCGCAGTTGCGGGGTTTTCTATTACTCATAAATCTTCCTGCTTTATGCCAAAAGTTGAATCAAAAATTGAGGAGGGCCGGGGGCGAGCGGCAGCCGAAGCGATCAGCCAAATTAAGACCCGTTTTGGAGAAGGGTCTATCATGCGTCTGGGTGAGGCCAAAACGATGTCGATCGATTCCGTTTCTACGGGGTGTTTGTCGATCGACTTGGCGCTCGGGATCGGTGGGGTGCCGCGCGGCCGTATTATCGAGATTTATGGCCCAGAATCCTCTGGTAAATCGACTCTGGCCCAACATATCGTCGCTGAGGTGCAGAAAGTGGGTGGAATTGCCGCCTACGTCGACGCCGAACACGCCCTCGACCCAGAATATGCAGCCAAAATTGGGGTGAAGATCGATGACCTTTTCATCTCCCAGCCAGATACCGGGGAGCAGGCGCTCGAAATCGTGGAAACGCTGGTGCGCAGCAACGGGGTCGACGTCATCATTATCGACTCGGTCGCGGCCCTTACTCCAAAGGCAGAAATTGAAGGGGATATGGGTGACAGCCATATGGGGCTGCAGGCCCGACTTATGTCACAAGCGCTGCGCAAGCTGGCCGGCATCGTCTCGAAGTCCAATACGATCGTCGTCTTCATCAACCAAATCCGCCACAAGATCGGGGTTATGTTCGGTAACCCGGAAACGACCCCGGGAGGAAACGCGCTAAAATTTTACGCTTCCATTCGCATCGAAATCCGTCGTTCGGCCCAAATTAAGCAGGCGGAACAGATCATCGGGAACAGAACGAAGCTTAAAATCGTCAAAAACAAAGTCGCGCCGCCGTTCCGCACCTGTGAATTCGACATCATGTACAACGAAGGGATCTCTGTCGCTGGCGATGTGCTGGATGTTGGTGTTCAGTTTGGGGTGATCGGCAAGAGCGGCAACAGCTATTCTTTTGGAGAGGAAAAGATCGGTATTGGCCGCGAAAATTCGCGAATCGCCCTTAAGGCAAATCCAAAAATGTTGGCCACGATTCGCAAAGAAATCATTAAAAAGGTTGAGGCCGGGGACGCAGTAATCGGTTCGGCCTCATCGGAGGAATAGGCGGGGCCACCGCGCCCCGCTAACGCGGAACTTCATCGATCCCGCCCTTGCTCCATGGGTGACAACGCAAAAGGCGTTTTGTGCTAAGCACAGCGCCTTTTATCGTTCCGTGGCGCTCAAAGACACCCAAAGCATATTGTGAGCACGTTGGGTGAAACTGGCAGTACCCATTCGGATACAAAAATCGCAGAATCCCGTGATCCGGCGAGACGCTCAGCTGATAGCCACGGATGAAAAAGATCGCTAACCTTCGCACAGCTTTGCTTTTTTTAGCGCTCGCGCGATCCTCTGTTCAAGTTCGGGGAACGGGATCGTCATCGCCTCTTTCCGTGCCATGAAGGCCAAGTCAAACCCAGGAGGTACGCACGGAACCTTTTTCGCCAAGACCGCGCGAACCCTGCGTTTAATCCTGTTGCGCTCGACCGCCTTTTTCGACACCTTTGTACCGACAACAACAGCAAAACGGGAGTATTTCATCCCGTTTGGCGCATATTTCAGTGAGCAAATCTCATCAAAAACGGACTTGCCCTTCTGAAACAGGCGCTTGATATCCGCATCTTTCCGAAGTCGCGAAGATGTGGTTAACATAGCTGTGGAAAATATCGAAACGCGATGGATTTTCGCTGAATGGGCTGTCGAGCCCCGCGAGACGTAGGGGAAACCTACGTTGAGTGGGGTCGACGGGGCCCATGAAGCGAAAAGGCGTGTGTTTCGATATTTTCCTATTTCTTTTTGATCGAAACAACCAGGCGGGCGCGGCCCTTGCGTGCTCGTCGCTTGAGCACGGCCCGGCCGTTCTTGGTGCTCATCCGGGAACGAAACCCGTGCACCTTTACCGCGCGGCGCTTCTTCGGTTGGTATGTACGCTTTGGCATAGTGAAATATTGGATGCCAGCAAAACTGAGTCTTTTCGTTTCTTGGGCACCCGTCCGCCCGTTCGTCGTACGTTTCAGTACGCCTCACGGGCCGACAGCCCAATCAACGAAAATCCAACAATTTTTCAGGCATCCAAAAGGATAACATCTTACCCACAAATAATCAACACCCTGTACGGAATATTGGGGGCTATCCACACACTTGCGGGCTTGTGGATAAGTGAGTTATGATTCTGTCTCGAGAGGTCCCTGAGACTTCTGCAAAACGTGATGAGATGTCGGTGCGTGGGGACGGCCAGCCTCTGAGACGTACAAAAAAAGTACGACGAAGAGGTGGCGGGGCCCCACAAACCGACAGATCGCAGGTTTTGCAAAGTCTCATTAATCCCATGCTTGTCAGCTTCCCAATCTATGACCACTAACGAACTTTGGCAGTCCGCGCTCGGTGAACTTGAGCTCCGACTGAGTAAAGCAAACTTTACGACGTGGTTTAAACAGACGTTTATCGCTCAATTTGAAAATGGGCAGATAACGGTCGCGGTACCGAACGCTTTTACAAAAACCTGGCTTGAGAAAAAATATCACAAAGATATTTTAGCTTCGTTGCAAAATATTACTGGCGGCACGATCCGTGCTATTTCCTACAACGTTGAAACAAAAGCCCCGGACGCGCAGACGATCAACATCGAAGAGGCGATGCGCACCCAGAGCACCCCAGAACCGGTTGAAGAGCCGTCTTACGCACCCCAGAACTTTTCCTCACAGCCGACGGTCATGGGGGACATCACTATCAACCCCAAATACACCTTCAACTGCTTCGTCGTTGGCAAGCACAACGAGCTGGCGCACGCCGCAGCCCAGGCCGTTGCTACTCAACCAGGGCAGGCTTACAACCCACTCTTCATTTACGGCGGTGTGGGGCTCGGAAAAACCCACCTTTTGCAGGCGATCGGTAACCAACTGATCCAAACGAACCCCCGTTCGCGCATCATGTACGTTTCTTGCGAGCGTTTTACCAACGATTTTATCGAATCGGTCAAAAGCGGCCGCGCCAACGAATTCAAGGACCGCTATCGCAACGTCGACGTGTTGCTCATGGACGACATTCAGTTCATTACCAACAAGGAACGCACCCAGGAAGAGTTCTTCCACACCTTTAACCACCTCCACCAACACAATAAACAGATCGTTGTTTCCTCTGACCGCCCGCCAAAGGCGATTCCGACCCTGGAGCAACGTGTTTTGTCCCGCCTCGAGTCTGGCATGATGGCCGATGTGGGTGCCCCGGACGTAGAAACACGCGTGGCGATTCTCGAAACCAAATGCAATGAAAAGGGGTTCTGTATGGGCCGCGAGATGCTGACCCACATCGCCAATACGATTCAATCAAACGTTCGTGAACTCGAAGGGGCGCTCATCAAAGTCATCGCCTACCACCAATTCAAGAACGTCGAGCCGTCGATGGAGACGATCACCCCGATTCTCCTTTCCTACCAACCGGCCCAGATGCGCAAAACGATCACCCCGCGCCAGCTGATCCAGACCGTGGCCTCCTACTATGACCTCCAATTTGAAGATCTCCTCGGAAAAAGCCGCGAAAAGCGCCTGGCCTTTCCGCGCCAGATCATCATGTACATTATGCGCGAAGAGATGAAATCTTCGTTCCCGTCGATCGGCTCGGAACTTGGCGGGCGCGACCACACCACCGCCATGCACGCCCATAGCAAAATTCGCACAGAACTCGCCTCGGACGAAAAGCTACAGCGTGATATGGAGCTCATCAAACAACGGATCTTTGCTCTGTAGATGAGCGGTGGAAAACCAACCGGAGGATCTGTGAGAATCGTGGTGGACGGAGTGTGGACAGAAACAGAAGAAAAAAATCATCCACTGTTTTAGATCGACTGTCCGTCTCTTTCACACAGGGTTCGTCCACAAAAATGTTCCGGCCGACCAACACCGAATCGACTTACCCACGCCATCCACACCCTTACTATCGATACCGGATCCTTTAAGGAAAAAATTTAACTACAAGTAAGTGTGAAGCTCACCTGCACACGTGACAACCTCTATCGGGGCCTGTCCGTCACAAGTCATCTTGGAGGAAAACAAGTTGATCTCCCGATTCTCGGGAACGTGCTTATGAAAGCGGGGGGCGGATCGCTGACCTTAACCGCGACCAACCTTGAAATCGCCAGCTCGTGCTTGGTCCGTGGGAAGGTAGACCGTGACGGGGAATTTACTGTCCCGGCCAAGCTCTTCTTTGACTTCGTTTCTTTGCTCCCAAGCGAGCAGGTAGACCTCGAGGTGGTCGACGACGTCCTCCAGGTCCGTTCAGGGGGGTTCTCGACGAAGATTAATGGGCTGTCGGCCTCAGAGTTCCCCCTCATCCCGACGCTCCAGGACGGGCAGATGTACAAATTCAGCGCCTCTGAGCTGCGTGAGGGGATTACCGGGGCCCTCTTTGCTGTTTCAACGAACGAATCGCGGCCAGAGCTTTCTGGGGTAAGTTTACGAGTCCACGACGCCGCGGTCGGTACAGGCAAGGCGACGCTCGCGGCCACAGACAGCTATCGTCTCTCAGAACGAATCGTCGATGTCCAAGGCTCATCGGAAGCGAGGGCGGTGATTATCCCTGCCCGCACCTTGGCCGAAGTGTCCCGCGTTATCAGTGTTTCTAAAGATGATGTGGACACCCCGGAGCAGATCGAAGTGACGATCGCTGAAAACCAGATCCTCTTCCGGTTTGGATCGATCGAGATCGTTTCGCGCACGATCGACGGGCGCTATCCAGATTATCGGCAGATTATTCCGACTGCCTTTAAGACGGACGCTAAGTTTGAGGTCGGCACGCTTATCAAAGCGATCAAGACCGCCTCGCTTTTTTCGCGCACCGGGCTCTTTGACATTACCCTCACGTTTACGCCGAGTAAAAAGGTGATCAGCGTGCGCGGAGCAGACACAACCCGTGGAGAAAACGTCGGCGAGTGCCCGGCAGAATTGGCGGGGGTGGACAACGCGGTCACAGTCAATTATCGTTACTTACTAGATGGCCTCCAAGCGCTTGCCGAGCCAGAAGCAACGCTTCAGGTGATCGACGGAGGCAACCCGTGCCTCCTTTTGCCGGCCTCGGACGCGGCCAAAAAGCGATCGCAGTACATCGTCATGCCGATTAAACAGTAAGTTAAAGAATTTCTAACTGCATTTCTATGAATCAGCGCGGCAATGCCTTAGTCTGGGTGATCCTTGCGGTCCTCGTCGTCGCGGGGCTCGTCTACTGGGGAACCCAAAAACCGGCCGAAAATAACGGCGTGGTTGAAAACGAAACAGAAACCGAAACGGAGCGCGTAGAAATCCCGGAAGGGGATCTCAAGATCGGGGTAGTGTTGCCATTATCTGGCGACGCCGCGGTGTATGGTCAGGATTTCCTGCCGGGGATCGAGTTGGCTGTTGAGGAGATCAATGCCGCCGGTGGAGTTGATGGTCACCAGATCAAACTTGTGGTTGAGGACGGCAAATGTAACCCAGAAGGGGGTGCTGCCGCCGGAACGAAACTGATCAATGTTGACCAGGTGAATTTCATCGTCGGGGGCGCTTGCTCTGGCGAAACGCTCGGCTTTGCTCCTCTTGCTAATGAAGCCAAAGTTGTCTCCATTTCGCCATCAGCGACGAGTCCGGATATCACCACGGCTGGAGATTACACCTTCCGCACCGCTCCGTCGGACGCGCTGGCTGGATCGATCGCCGCAGACTACGCCTACAACGACCTGAAGGCAGCGAGCGCCGCGATCATTTACGAAACAACGGACTACGGCCAGGGTCTCGAAAAAGCGTTTGCTGCCCGCTTTGCTGAATTGGGAGGCGAGGTCGTCGTAGACGAAGGATTCGCAACTGGGGACGTCGACTTTACGGCTCAGGCGCTCAAAGTGAAGAACAAGAACCCAGAGGTGATCTACGTTGTGCCAAATACCCCAACGGCAGGGATTCAAGTTATTAAGCAGTTGCGCGCTAACGGCGTCTTGGCACAGGTCTTGACCGCCGAGGTGTTGGCGTCCGATGACATCTTGAAGGACAACCCGGTTGATCTGCAGGGGGTTGTGGCGATCGAGCCATACTATAACCAAGAGTCCGCCAAAGCTGCGGCCTTCTTGGCGGCATATACCGCAAAGCAAGGGAACGGCCCGACCTTCCCGTTCTTCGCCGCTGGCGGGTATTCAGACGTCTATCTGTTGGCCGAAGCGATCACTGCCGTCGGTTATGACAGTACCGCCGTTGCCCGCTACCTGACCGGACTTAAAAACTGGGAAGGGGCGCTGGGGACGATTAGCTTTAACGAGATGGGCGACGTCGTGACTCAATACGCGATTAAGAAAGCGGTGGACAGCAGGTACGAACAGGTCAAGGTCACCCCATAATAAACATGCTATGATAGGCGGGCCTTTCGGGGCCCGCTTTCGTTTATGGAGATTTACGTTCAGCTCGCCTGGAACATTCTAACGCTCGGAGCGCTGTTTGGTTTAATGGCCGCATCGTTTTCGGTTATTTTTTCCGTGACCGGCGTCGTCCATGTTGCTCATGGCGGGGTGATCATGGCCGCGGGGTATATTTTCTATTCGTTTGTTGAACTGGGTGTGCCGGCCTTAGCAGCGGCGACGGCGGGGATCTTCGCCGCAGGAACCCTCGGAGTGATTCTGAATATTCTGGTGTACGAACCACTGCGGCGACGGCGGCGGGTGGGGACGGGGATGATGATCGCCTCGGTGGCACTTCTTATTATCCTGCAGAACACCTTGCTCGCCGTCTGGTCGTCGCAGACAAGAACGATTGACCTTCCGTTTTTGCACCTTCCTCCCTACTCCGTTTGGGGCGCGCTCGTTTCGCCGCTGTCGGTGCTGATTTTTGTCACGAGCACTATCATGTTCCTTGGGATATTTTGGTTGATGCACAAAACGCGTTTAGGAAAGGCGATGCGGGCGGTGTCAGACCAAGAAGATGTGGCTGAGGTTGTTGGAATCAACGCCAGACGCGTGCGTCAGATAACTTTTTTTGTCGGGTCGGTGGTCGCGGGGGTTGCCGGTATCCTCGCTGCCATGCTGTATAACCTGGATCCAAGCAGAACGGTCACCTATGCCGTTGATGCGTTTTCTTATGCGATCGTCGGCGGGATCGGCTCTATTCCGGGGGCGCTTTTTGGCACCTACCTTCTGACCACCCTTTCTACGCTCGGTGGATTTTATGGGGCCACGGCGATTAAGTCCGTCTTTGCGTTTTTGGCCGCGTTCGTTATCTTGCTCGTGCGACCAGAGGGGTTGCTTGGAAAAAAGCGTCTGTAGTATGGAAGCGTATGTTATCCACGTTGTGACTCTGGCGGCGATCTTCCTCATCGCCACCTTGGCGTTTAACTTACAAACCGGTTGGGCCGGGATGTTGTCTCTTGGCCATGCGGCGATGATGGGGGTTGGCGGCTACACCCTCGCTTTGCTATTGCGCCACACGGACGCGCCCTATTTCATTGCTCTGCTCGCCGGGGTCTGTTTGGCCGGAGCCCTTTCCGCCGGATTTTCCGTATTGTCGAGGAAAATTACGAGCCACACCTATTCTGTACTGACGCTCTGGTTTGGATTTGTGATCGCTGCTGTCCTTATGAACTGGCGCGAACTAACGCGCGGGGCGTTGGGGATTCCTGGGATCGCCCGACCTGCGGGTTTTGCCGAAGAGTTTCCGTTCCTGTTGCTCGTGCTCACGATCACCACACTTGTCTATCTGGTGGTCGATCGCCTCACGCGCTCGCCCTGGGGGCGGGCGCTCGGAGCGATGCGTGATGATGAAGTGGCGGCAACGACGCTTGGCAAGAACGTCGTTGCCATGAAGATCACGGTCAGCGCGATTGCCGGCGGAATCGCCGGGCTTTCCGGGGCGCTCCTCGCGTCATTTTTGCGATTTATCGATCCGGGGACGTTTGGTTTGCCACTCCTCGTACTACTGCTTGTCTTTTTGGTCGTTGGCGGGCTCGCCTCGCTCCCCGGGACGGTGCTTGGTGTGGTGTCGTTACTCGCCGTTCGGGAAGGGCTGCGCTTCTTGCCATTTTCTCCAGAGCTCGTTGGGGCCTTTCGTGAAATAGTTTTCGCCGGGGCGCTTTTGTTAGTGATTCTCTATCGACCGAAAGGGCTACTCGGTAAGGTGGAGCTTGAATAATATGGCGCTGCTCAACGTTAGCAACCTCTCCAAATCGTACGGCGGCGTCACGGCAGTGCGCGACTGTTCGTTTGATGTGCAGGCCGGAGAGGTTACCGCACTCGTCGGCCCCAACGGAGCAGGGAAGACGACCGCGTTTGGATTGATCTCTGGTCTCACGGGCGCGGACGCGGGGACGGTCGTCCTTGATGGAACCGACCTCACAAACCTCTCGGCTCATCGACGTGCTAAGACGGGATTGTCGCGCACGTTCCAGATCGTGCGATTGTTTAAGAACTTGTCGATCCGCGATCATCTGTATTTGGCGATGCATGCATACGACGACGTCTTTTTTCGCTCAGCACTTGGCGCAGACCCGGCCGTGTTCGAGGATCGCATGCACGAGGTGCTGAGACTCGTCGGTCTTGATAAGCCAGCGGAAACGCTCGGTCTTGATCTGTCTTACGGCCAACAAAAACTTCTCGATCTCGCCCGCGCGATCACCAAACCACACCAGCTGCTCATGCTCGACGAACCGGTCGCGGGGGTCAACCCGGTTCTGCGCGATCGCTTCAAAACGTTGCTCAAAGATTTGAAAGCCAAAGGCGAAACGATCTTGGTGATCGAACACGATATGGACTTTGTCCGCTCTGTTGCTGATCATGTGATCGTGATGGATCAGGGCACGGTGCTCGCCGAAGGCGCCCCTGCCGACGTTCTATCAGACCCGCGTGTGCTCGAAGCCTATCTCGGCGCATAATATGCCCCTTCTCGAAATCAACAAATTACACGCCGGATACGGAGAGCTGCGCGTTCTGCGCGACGTTTCGCTTTCGGTTGAGCCGGGAGAGTTCATCGCGCTCATCGGTCCGAACGGGGCCGGGAAGTCGACGGTCCTCAAATCAACTTATGGCCAGGCGGGTGTAACCAACGGGACGATTCAGTTTGACGGCAAAGACGTCACCAAACTTCCAACCCACGCGCTTCTTGAGCAGGGGATTTCCTACGTTCCTCAAGGCCGCATCGTTTTTCCTTCGCTTACGGTTTATGAAAACCTGGAGATGGGCGGCTACTTGTTAAACAACAAGAAGACGGTCGCGGCAAACATCGCCGCAGTTTTTGATCGTTTCCCGGTGTTGCGCGAAAAGCAGAAAGAAAAAGCGGGCACCTTGTCCGGCGGCCAACAGCAACAACTCGCCATCGGCCGGGCCCTGATGCTCGCACCAAAACTGCTGATGCTCGACGAGCCGTCGCTCGGTCTTTCCCCAAAACTTCAAACCGAGGTGTTTGAGAAGCTTAAGGAGCTGCAAGCCTTGGGTACGACGATCCTGTGCGTGGAACAAAACGTTCGTCTTGTCTTGCGCTACGCCGATCGCGGCTACCTGCTCGTCAACGGGGAAATCAAACTGAGCTCCTCGTCTGAAGAGCTCAGCAAACCCGAAGTGATGCACGGGGCGTTTTTGTCTTAGCAATTTTATAGCACACCTTCGGCTGCCCCTTCGGGCTCAGCGTCCGTGTCAGATTCTTCACTCTCGGTGATGTCGAGGACGGGCGGGAGCGAGGATCCCGTGTCAGTCACCGTGACCAAAATGGATGCGGATTCTTCACGGTCGCCATCTTCGGAGTCGATGCGGGCCCAGAGGACATAATCATCGGCAGAACCGAGGGTCCAGTTGAAGGTGGCGAATGGCGAGGAAGGGGAGTCGATGCTTCCCACGAGCGTCGTTGTTCCTCCGCGTAGTGGCTCTACAAACAGAGAAACGTTTGTGAGATTTGTTGGATGTTTAAGCTGGACGGTAACAGCGAATGTGTCCGTTGTCTTTTCAATCGTCTGTCCGTTGAGCGGTTCGAGGATGCCCACATTGGCCTCGCCCGCCTCTTCCGTCACCTTAATTTTGACGGAATCGCTCCCTGCATTATCAACGTCGTCGTAAGCGGTAACTTGGAGGGTGTGATCGCCTACGTCGACCCAGCTCGGGAGGGTCAGCATGGTGCCAGCACGCGAATCAGAAGACTTCACAAAGCGGCCGTCGATCGCATACTCAACGCGCTCAACGCCGCGGGGGGCATCGGCCTCAATTTCAACACGGATCGTTCGCCCAACCTCGTCATTTTTGTCAGGGGAGAGGATGGAAATATCCGGCTCGTTTTGGCGGGTGTGGACGTCATCCGTTTCTGTAGGCACGGTGCATTGCTCGAAGGGGAGCTTGGTTGGATCGGTGAGACGCGTGCGCTCGACCCAGGAAGCGATCCCTGCTTCCCAGCTGAGGTATTGCGGGTCACTCGACATGTCTGTTGGTGCCGGTCCGAGCGGGTCGCTTGGGTTCACGTAGTGCAGGATGCTGTGGTATTCGCCGCAGACGATCTCTTGGCGCTGTGACTCTGGTGTTTCCTCAGTCGCCAGCTTGCCAGACGCCCGGTCAATCGTCACTGTTGTGCTTGGAAGCTGACCATCAAGAATCGGTTTGCCAGTCACGGGGATTTCTGGAGCGGTGAACGCTTCGGCTGGCGTGGTGGCGAGAGCGCGATTCATAAAGTCCTGCCAGATCGGCGCGGCAATTTTTGACCCATCGGCGCCGCGCACCATCTCCGAGTTGTCGTTGTTGCCGGCCCAGACGCCCGCAACGAGCGAAGGGGTGTAACCGATCATCCAGGCGTCGCGGTAGTCGTTGGTCGTGCCGGTTTTGCCCGCCGCCGCTCGGCCGGAGAGCGTCAGATAGTTACTCGCCCCAAAGACGTAGGCGCGAGCGCCGTTGTCAGAAAGAACGTTGTTTATTTCGCGTGCGGCGTTCTGCTCAATCACTTCGCGCGGGCTCTCCTGCTTCCATTCTTCGAGCACGTTTCCGTCATGATCTTCAACTTTCAAAAGCGAAACAGTCGGGTATTGTTTTCCTTCTCCGGCCAGCGCCCCGTAAGCGGCCGTGTGTTCAAGGAGCGTCACTTCGCCGCCGCCGAGGACGAGGGACAGTCCGAAACGCGAGCGATCACCGAGGGTGGTGTAACCCAGGCGCTCTGCAAAGTCGAGAAAGTTTTGAACACCAACGAGGTAGAGCATTTTGACCGCCGGGATGTTGAGCGACCCTTGCAGCGCCTTGCGGATCGTCACCGGCCCCGCTTCATTGAGCGAGTAGTTGCGCGGCGTGTAATCCGTTGTTTCCGTTTTAAATACCGTTTCGACGTCGTACAAAATCGTGTTGGCGGTATAGCCGGCCAGAAATCCTGCCGTGTACACAAACGGTTTCATCGACGAACCGGGTTGGCGCGGGCGGGTCGAGACGTTGACCGCCCCGTCGATCGTGTCGCTAAAATAATCGATCGATCCGACCATCGACAGAATCTGGCCGGTTTTGGGATCAATCGCCACAAGGGAGGCGTTTTCAAAGCCGTAGGAGTCTTTACGTGCCTCGACCCCCGCCTTTACCGCCTCTTCAGCGATCAGCTGTTTGTCGTAATCAAGCGAGGTGGTGACCTTTAAGCCCCCCTCTTCCACTTGGCGCTCGCCGTATTTTTCAACGAGCTGTTCTTTGATGTAAAAAACGAAGTGCGGGGCGGTGATTCCATCCACTTTTTCACGAATCGACACCTCCTCGTCCTGGGCAGCGGTTTTCTCTTCCTTGGTAATATATCCTTCCCCCCACATGAGCTCGAGGACGGTGTCGCGGCGGGCATCGAGCTTGTCTGGATTGTTGAGGTAGGTCGTCGGTGCTTTAGGGAGCGAGGCTAACGTTGCTGCTTCAGCAAGGGTCAGGTCGCGGACAGATTTACCAAAGTACGCCTGGGCGGCAGCCTCAACGCCGTAATTTGTTGAGCCGTACGGGATTTCATTGAAGTAGAGCTGGAGGATCTCCTCTTTGGTGTAGCGCTGTTCCAGAGCGATCGAGAGGATGATCTCCTTGAGCTTGCGGGTAATACTGCGCTCGTTGGTGAGGATGGCATTTTTGACAAGCTGTTGAGTGATCGTCGATCCCCCCTGAGCCCGGCCTTTAAAGATCACCCCGAGGACGACCCCTTTTAAAATGCGCACGGGATTGAATCCTGAGTGTTTAAAAAATTGTTGATCTTCGACGGCGAGCGTCGCGTTCACCATGACGTCCGGAATGTCGTCGAGTTTGACGAGGGTGCGGTTTTTGTTGCCGTGGATTTCATAGAGCAGATGTTCGCCCGTGCGGTCGTAGATTTTGGTACTTTGCTCCACTTCGCGGTCCAAGAGCTTGTTCGGATCAGGGAGATCACGCGAGACCCAAGCAAACGCAGCTAAACCAAACAAGGATCCACCGACCACCAAGGCCAGACAGGCCAAAGCGACATTTTTCCAGAGTTGTTTAGACGGCTTAAAGGGCCACTTAAAACGACGTTTTTTCCACGATGAGGACGGTCGGATGTATTCGTAACTCATAGTGCATTCAATGATACCTTGGGAAACGGCCTGTGGACAGGTCCTATCAACTTTTTGGCTAACGTTAGCTGCTGTCAATAGGGAATCCTTCAGATTTTTGATAGACAAAACAGCGGGGAAATGGTACCCTGTTGCCGTCCCCAAGAGGGGATTTTTGTTTTGCTGTTTTGCATCTGCGGAGATGACGCCATACGGGATCTTGGAGGAGACCGCCTGACGTCATATGACGCAACTCAACGCACACGAGGTTAGGGAACAATTCAAAGAGATCGGGGTGTACGCCAAAAAACATCGAGCGAACCTTGGCCTGATCATCTTTGTCCTTGCTGTTACTCTGTTTGCCGCCACTCCAGAGAATGTACGAGCGGACGCTCTGCCACACCCGACCGTATCTGAAGCGCGGTCAGTAGATCTACAAGTCGCCGCCATACAAAATACGTACGCAGAATACGGCATCCTGCCCGAATCAGACGACCGCCTGATTCCACACACCCTTCGGGTAGTCGCCACGGCCTATAATTCAGAAGTTGGGCAGACAGACGCAACCCCCTTTATTACCGCCTCCGGGACAACGACCCGCCATGGGGTCATCGCCGCCAATTTTTTACCGATCGGCACCCAAGTGAAAATTCCAAAGTACTACGGAGATCAGATCTTCGTCGTTGAAGATCGTATGCATCCTCGCTATCAGAACCGTGTCGATATCTGGATGGAAACGCGGGCTGAGGCTAGGCAGTTCGGCGTTCGCACAGTTGAAATCGAAGTTTACCGCTAATGCAAACACCGCCCCGATAGAATCGGAGCGGTGTTCTGTCTTTCATTTGGAGGCCTGGGCCGGAATTGAACCGGCGCATAGGGGTTTTGCAGACCCCTGCCTTACCACTTGGCTACCAGGCCCGGTGGGCGGAGGGTATCAAACCTCAGCCAAGGCATCAAGCAGATGCGCGTCATCCATGTTGTACAAGTTCTTCGGGATCGTGCGGGCTTCGTGATCTTCAACGATATGCGAAAGGGCTTCGTGCAACTGATTTTTGTGCTCGTGCGGGACGGTCAGCCAGATCGTTTCAAACTCACCGTTTTGAAGGCCGTGATGGAGGCGATCCTCGATCAGGGCGTACAGGTGCTTACGGTTGTTTTCGTCCCAGTGCATGGTGTCGGTGGCATAAGCCGGCGTGCCGACGATCCCCGGTTGGCTCGGGGCGTGCCCTTCGCCCCCGTGCTCGAAAGAGTCATCGATCTCGATATTCTCGATAAAGGTCAGGTCGGTTTCGGTTCCTACAAAGAGTTTGGCTTTGGTCGTGGCGATGACCATCACCGCGGTCGGGCGATCAAAGAGACGTTTGTCAGCAGGAATTTGCATACAGGCAACTGTTCGCGATTAACGCTCGCATTGTAGCGCCTCGGCAACTTCGGGGCAATGCGGTAAACTAATGCCGTATGGAGAAGAAACTTCGCGACGGGGTGGCCCATTCAATGCGCGAGATCGTTTTTGGACTTGAAGATAGTTTGGTTTCAACGCTGGGGGCCGTGACCGGTATCGCCGCCGGGACGCATAACTCCTACGTCGTCATTCTTTCCGGGCTTGTGTTGATCGTTGTGGAATCGATCTCCATGTCGGCGGGGAGCTACCTGTCGAGCAAGGCGGCGGCGGAAGTAGAAGAGACCCACGGCACCGAAGGGCGGCGCTTGCCTCACGTATTCCCTTTGCGCGCCGGGGTCGTGATGTTTTTTGCTTACATCCTCGGCGGCTTCTTTCCGCTCGGGCCGTACCTTTTGCTTCCGATCGAGCGGGCGATTCTGCCGTCGGTCATTATTACCCTGGTGGTGCTCTTTTTGGTTGGTGCCTGGAAGGCCTCGTTTACGCGCCGTTCATGGGTGAAGAGCGGACTTGAAATGATGGCTGTCTCCATGACCGCGGCTTTTCTCGGGTATCTGATCGGGCGGCTTGTTTCGAACGTTTTTGGGATCTCCGTCGTCTAGATTTTCTTGGTTTGTACGTCGTTTTCGCGCGTTGACTGAGGGGCTTTTCGGTGGTAGGTTGGAGGTCCTATGAGGTCTGTTTATCTTGATCACGCCGCCACCA
Organism: uncultured Parcubacteria group bacterium; assembly: GCA_947084965.1. Classification (GTDB taxonomy): domain Bacteria; phylum Patescibacteriota; class Patescibacteriia; order UBA9934; family CAMTUG01; genus CAMTUG01. The sequence goes on along the minus strand of CAMTUG010000003.1, from coordinate 35,940 downwards.
CCCCGGTTGATTCTCGCGTTGTCGCGGCGATGTTGCCGTACCTTCAAGAGAACTACGGAAATCCATCGAGTTTTCATATGATGGGTAAAGCGGCCAAAGACGCGATTGATGAAGCACGCGACCAGGTCGCCAAGGTTCTTTCGGCTCGGGCGGACGAGATCCTTTTTACTTCCGGCGGCACGGAAGCGAACAACTTAGCGCTTCTTGGCGTGGCCCGTTCGGCCGGGAAAGGGCACATCATCACCACAACGATCGAACATCCGTCTGTTCTTGAGGCGATCGAGCATTTGGAAAAGAAGGAAGGATTTCGTGCGACCTACCTGCCCGTTGATCGCGACGGGAAGGTGAGCGCGAGTGATGTGGTCGCCGCACTTAGCGACGACACGATTTTGGTTTCACTCATTTACGCCAATAACGAAATCGGCACGGTGCAGGCGATCGGCGAGATCGGAAACGCGTTGAAGAAAGCGCGACCAAACGTGCTTTTTCACACGGACGCCTGCCAAGCGAGTGGCGTACTCGATTTGAATATCGAAAAGTTGCACGTTGATTTGATGACGTTGAACGCAGGGAAGATTTACGGCCCGAAAGGAACGGGTGCATTGTACGTAAAGCGTGGGGTGAAGATCATGCCTCTGCAATTTGGTGGGGCGCAGGAGAAAGGCCTCCGTCCAGGGACCGAGAACGTGGCGGGGATCGTCGGATTTGTGACCGCTCTGCAAATTGCTGATGAAGGGAGGTCGGAAGAGGGCTCCCGGCTCGTGCCGCTCCGCGACAAGTTGATTAATGGCATTCTGACCACGATCCCGAAGACCCGCTTGAACGGACATGCAACCGACCGCCTCCCGAACAATGTGAACATTTCGTTCATGGACTTAGAAGGCGAAGCGCTCCTCCTGTATCTCGACGCGCAGGGGGTTTACGCTTCGACCGGCTCAGCCTGCACCAGCGCTTCGCTCGATCCATCGCACGTGATTTTGGCGCTTGGGATGCCGTACGAAGTGGCCCACGGAAGCATTCGTTTTACGCTCGGCCGTTCGACGACAGAAGCGGACATCGATTACGTCCTTGAAGTGCTCCCCCCGCTTGTTGAGAAATTGCGTTCTATGAGCCCGGTCCGGGTTGATCCGAAATATTACGCCTAATATGGCCGACGTTTCCTCTATCGACAAAAAGCAGAACTGGTTTTACTCTGACGTGGTCAAAGAGCATTTTTTTCATCCGAAAAACTTTCTTGATCATGACCCAGAAGAGAGCGAATATAACGCCATGGGCAAAGTCGGCTCGCCGGCTTGTGGTGATGAGTTGCGCGTCTGGCTGATGGTCGAGCCCGCGACGGAAAAGATCACCGGATTTTGGTGGAAGACCTTTGGATGCGGAAGCGCTATCGCTTCGACCAGCATCGCCTCAGTGATGGTGACCGAGAACGGGGGAATGACGCTCGACGAAGCGCGCAAGCTAAAGCCTCAAGACATTATGGCGCGTCTCGGTGGACTGCCGCCGCGCAAGTTTCACTGTTCGGTCCTGTGCGATAAAGCGCTTCGTGATGCGATCAATGATTTTTATCGTCGTGCCGAGAAGTTCGACAAGATCGTGGTCGAGGCGTCGCGGGTGATCGACCCGATCGCCAAAGTTACGGACCACGACATCGAAGAAGCGGTGCTCGAAGGGGCGCGGACGCTGGAAGCGGTGCAAACGAAGACCAAAGTGGGGATCGGGAATCCGAGCGTTCTGCCGGCCGTGGAGGAGCTGATCCGGTTTTACAGCGAGAAGTATTTTGGGTAATCTGTAGCCATATTATGAAATTGACGATCAAAGTTGACCCAGATTTGTGCATCGGCGCCGCGTCCTGCGTGACGATCGCTCCAGAGACGTTCCAGTTGAACGATGAAAACAAAGCGTACGTTCTTGATCACTCGACCGAACCGGGCGGCCGCACTTACGAGCGTGTGGTCGAAGTGACTGAAGACGAAAAAGAAAACATCATCCTTGGTGCGCAGTCCTGTCCCACGCTGGCGATTTTTATTTACGACGAAGCCGGGGCGCAGTTGTATCCGGAACTTTAAATACGAAATACGAATATCGAAATACGAAACAATCGGAAATCAAAAAAGGAAAGTTTGAAAATTTTCTGTTTCCGATTTAAATATGTTTCGAGTTTCGTATTTCGGTTTTCGAATTTTTAATCTATGCGCTATCTCATCATCGGCGGAGGGATTGCTGGCACCAGCGCGGCCGAAGAACTCCGCAAGCTAGACCCCGAATCAGAGATTACGATTTTGAGTGAAGAACAACACCGTTTGTATTCTCGCGTCTTGTTGCCGCACTACATCAAAGCCAAAGTTCCGCGCGAACGCGTTTTTTTGAAAAAGCCGGAGTGGTACGACGAGCAGAAGATCGATTGGTTGCCCGGAGTGATCGCGGAGTCGCTTGACGTTAAAAATAAGTTTGTCGCCGCGTCCGACGGTCGTGAATACGAATACGACAAATTGCTTCTGGTGACTGGCGGGGAAGTGAAGCTCGTTTCTGGTGACGCGCGCGGAGTTTCGTACTTCCGCACGCTTGACGATGCGGATCATCTGCTCCAGCTGATGAACGAATACGAAAGCGGCCGCGTCGGCATCGTTGGCGGAGGGTTCATCGCTCTTGAGTACATCAACATCTTTGCTGAGCGCAAACTGAAAGCGGATCTCTTTTTGCGCGGCGAAACATTTTTTGGTCGCGCGCTCGATCGTGATTCTTCGGAGTTGATTCGACGGAAGGCCGAAGCGGATGGAATCACGGTACACACCAAGACGACCGTCGAGTCACCAGAAGAGTTCGCGCTTCTTGGTGTCGGGATCGGCATTACTCCTGACCTTAAGTGGATCTCTGAAGCCGGGATCGAAGTGGGCGAAGGGATCAAAGCAAACGAGTATCTCGAGACGAATATTTCAGACGTTTTCACCGCCGGCGACGTTGCTGAGTTTTTTGATGTCATTGCGGATCGTCAATTGATCGTCGGCAATTGGATGAGCGCTACGATGCAGGGTCGCACCGTGGCCAAAACGATGTTCGGGGAACGCACCAAGTTTGAACTGGTCAGTTCGTACGCCACGAACTGCCGGGGGATGGAAGTGATTTTTATCGGGGACACGGACCGAGCGGCAGCAGAGCGGGTCGTCGTCGAAGGATCGGACGCGGACGGCGGGGTCGTTCAGAAATTTATCCGCGGTGGTAGAATGGTTGGAGCAACGCTCGTCAATCGCAATAGCGAGCGGGCGGACCTAACCAGATTGATTAAAGAAAAAATCCCGTATGTCTAATTTGGTTCACTCGATTAGCCGAATGCATGAACAGGTAACCGAAGCGTGGATGCAAACAAAAGCGATCCGTTTGCCCGCGTCGTACCGCAAGATCAATCACGTGGTCGTCGTCGCCATGGGCGGCTCAGCACTCGGGGCGCACGTTGTACGATCCGTGTTTGCTGATCAATTGACCGTGCCGATCGAGGTGGTCAACGGGTACAAGCTTCCCGCCACAGCCAACAAGAGCGCGCTTGTGATTCTCTCCAGTTTTTCTGGTACGACGGAGGAGATTCTCACGGCTTATGCTGAGGCACGGAAGAAGAAGCTGAACATCTTCGTGATCGCCGCGGGCGGCGACCTGGCCAAATGGGCCAAGCGCGACAAAGTGCCAGGATATTTTTTCAACCCAATGGACTTTGCCCCTCAGCCGCGATACGGAACGGGATTCATGACATTCGGAATCGTCGGAGCATTGGTGCAGCTCAAAGTCTTAAAACTTTCTGATCGCGAAGTGTTTGATCTCGTGACCTACCTTGGAAAGAATTCGGCACGAGCCAAGACAGGGAAGCAGATCGCCCGTAAGCTGGTGAATCGCGTTCCGGTCATGGTCGCCTCCGAGCACCTGGAAGGATCGGCACACGTCTTTGCCAATCAGATGAACGAAAGTGCTAAGCAGTTCGCGGCGCGATTCCCGATCCCGGAATTGAATCATCACCTGATGGAAGGATTGGCGTTTCCAAAAACGCTTATCAAAGAGATGTCGTTCATCTTTATTGAGTCGAAGTTTTATCATCCGCGCGTGCAGAAGCGTTATCCGTTGACTCAACAGATCGTCAAAAAGAACGGGGGACAGATCGTGCGTATAACGTTGAATGGAAAGACGAAGCTCGAGCAAGCGTTTGAACTGATCCAGCTCGGGGCGTATGTGACCGCAGAAATCTCCTCGATCATGAAGACAGATCCGGAACAGATTCAGTGGGTCAATTGGTTTAAGGCGCAGATGAAAAAATAAGAGAAAAGTAGGCGCCCCCGGAACAGAATGTCCGGGGGCGCTTTACGTTGACCCGCTATTTTGCGCGTGAGCGCTCAGCCGCAGGTCGAGGGCATTTGGGCAGCGATGGCCGGGTCGCTGCAGTAGGCCGGCTTCACCGTCGCCTTCTTCGACCCGCTCCCCGGCTTCTTCGTGGGCGGGGGGGTCGTGGGCGTCACGGCGGCCGTCGCGGGGGGCTTGCGGCCGGCCAGCGCGTCGATCTTCTGCGTGCGGATCTCGCCACACGCCTTGAGGATCTCCGCGTCGGTCGTGGCAGCGCAGGCCTTGAAGTCGGCCTCGATCTTGGCCAGCTTCGCCGCGTCGCTCTCGGGGGTCATCCAGCCCGAGACGGTCGTCGCCACCGCGCTCGGCCAGGCCCAGTTGCGCGGGTCGGGGTCCACGGGGATCCCACCGAAGCCGTAGACGATGCGCGTTCCGTTCCAGACCGTCAGGATCATCATCCCCCAGAACAGGTAGTTCAGCGACTTCCCCAGGACGATGCGGTGGGGGAACGTCTTGCGCAGGCTGAGTCCGGCCATGAACAGGGAGATGGTGACCACCAGCATCGCGACGCCGGTGGCCGCCGGGTGCAGCGAGAGGTGCGGAGAGACCGCTCGGAGCACCAGGCCGATGAAGGCCAGGGCTCCGAGGGTCACCCAGACACCCCAGACCCACCAGGTGGACTCGGCGGCGCTGAGGGGCTTGCGCTTGAGGTCCGGATCGTCGGGCTCCTCCGCGGCCCGACGCTCCTTGTCGAGTCGGGCGACCGCGAGGGCGACCCGGGCCTTGCGGACCGCGGGCTCCTCGCCGATCGGCTTGGGGGTGGGGGAAGCCGGGGCGGGGGCGCCACCGGCCGGGGGGGTGGGGGTAGAACTCATGGAAGTCTCCGTGGCGCCCTAGTGAGCGGCGCCGGTGGTGGTAGTGGTGGTTTCGGGTTCGCCGCCGGGCATCACTGCTTCGGCGGCGTCGACGAGGATCTGGATCGGCTTGGCGACGATCGCCTTCAGGGCACGCATGGGCCCCCACAGGACGCTGAGGATCATCAGCTGTCCGAGGGAGAACACGAGCATCGCGAAGGAGATCGCCAGCCAACCGGTCTCGGGGAGGGCGACGTGGGGGACTCCGTTGATCTCGACGACCGGATCGAGGAAGTGGGTGAAGTAGATGGTCGCGATCAGCGACACGGGCGTGCCGATGACCAGGATCAGGGCGGAGAACACGCAGAGGAGCACGTAGGCGGAGATCAGTCCGATCCCGCCCTTGTACAACCACTGCGCCGCCTTGCCCTTCTGCCCGCTGATGATCTGGTAGCGGCCGTGGTCCAGGTAGTCGAGGATGTCGTCGGCGTCCATGCCCTGCTTGTCGCGGATCACTTCCCCCGCGAGCAGGAACTTCTCCTCCGCTTCGTCGTCGTCGATGTCCGGATCCTCGAGGATCGCGAGCGCCCGCTCCGGGTCCACTCGCAGGAGGGCCAGGATGTTCTTCTTGCTGTTGCGGGCGAAGGGGGGCTCGTTCGGGTCGTCGCCCCCGATCCGCGCCGCCGCGAGCTTGTACTTCTTGAAGATCGCCGCGAGGCGCTCGGACGCGAGCGGGGAGATCCCCACCAGCGCCGGGCAGACCTCCGTCATCCAGGGGTGAATGGTCATGGGGGCTCCGGTGCCGCGCTCGGCGGCGGTGATGGTGGGATGGGGGTACTTCTGGGGCGCGGTCGGGTTGGCCTTGCGGGCCGCGGCCGCGTCTCGGATGATCTGCTTGAACTCGGCTTCGGTGATCGCCGTCGCCGCACTCGTGATGAGCGCATCCCCGACATCGTCGAGGACGTTGACGATCGCGTCGCGCGTGACGTGGTTCACGCCCCGCTTGCGCAGGATGTTCTTCAACCACAGCTCGATCGCCTCGAAGGCGATGTGGGCCACGACCTTGAACTTCCCGGCGAGCGCCTTGCGGGCGGGCTCCGGGAGCGAACCGATCGTCTCGGCGAGGAAATTCCCGATCGCGTCGTACTGCGCGGCGGTGCCGGCCGCCGACTTGATCGCGTCGATGAGCGGTCCGGAGACCGACTCGCCGATCGCTCCGAGGCCCAGGGCCGTGAGGAACGAGCGGGCTTCAGCGGAAATGGCCATGGTGGCCTCCTAATTGGTGATAGGTTGGGATTCGCGAGAAACGATTTCTCTTACAACAGGGTTTATTCAGTTGTGAGAGAGCAAGGATTTCCCGTATTTGGCCTTATTTCTGGCTCAAACGGGACCTAGTAAAATAGCACAAAAATGCGATTTTGTCAATCCATCGACGCACCCGAAGACGGTTGACAAAAAGCCATTTTTGTGCTATCTTTGTACGTTGCTCTAAGGCAACAAATGATTGGAAAGCCCCGTGAATTTGGGCGTTTTGGTTCGGACTTATGGTCGGAAGCATCTTGCTTCCACCAAACTGATCAGATCTAAGACGCCCCAATTCACCACAGGAGGGCTCTCATGTCCATCTTCATCCTCGTCCTGGCCGGACTCGCGTTCGCCCAGGATTCCACCCCCCGGCCCCCGCCGGCCACCCCCAGCGCGAAGTCGGCGGTGGTCACCATCTCGAGCGACGGCAGCGTCACGGCGACCGTGCCGTGCAACACCGTCCTCGGGCTCGGCGGGACGTCCTGCATGGACGCCGCCGGCCGTCTGGTCGTGGCCGGGGCGACCGCCCGCGCCATGGACCGCGACAACACCGTGACGGCGGCCCAGGACGGGCGCAGCCAGACGGTGACCTCGGCCGTGCCGGCGCAGACGGTGCTGTCCTACGACGCGCAGGGCCGCCCCATCTACTCCTCGGTCAACCCGGTGTACCCGGGCCAGGCGAGCGGTGGCGGGTCGATGCCCTACCGCGGGCCGACCGTCGTGACCGGCTCCGGCTACACGTCCTACGGGACCGTGGTGCCGGGGTACGACATGATGCCGCGCTACGGGGCCGCCCCGGGCACGGTGGTCACCGCCAGCACCACGCCGACCACGACCGCTGTCGATGCGCGCCTGGCCGCGGTCGAGCTCGAGAACGCGCGCCAGTGGCGCGTCCTCGACACCGAAGCCAGCAAGTAGTTCGTCGGCGGGGTGTTCCTGTCGCGGACAAGACACACACCCCGCCGGCCCGTGAGGGTCCGGCGATCGCCCAAAACCTACGGAGTCCCCCATGATCGCCATCGCCCTCTTCGCCTCTCTCGCTTCTGCCGACACGACCCTCGACCGCGCGGTCTCCCTGGCCTGCCAGGACATCGCCACGATCGAGGGCGGCGGCTACGCCCTGTACAACTGCGCAACCTCGCAGGTGTACACCTGCGAGAAGTACGACCAGGCGACCGGGTCGGTGACCGGATGCAAGGTCCACGAGATCCCCGCCCCGGCCGTCCCGCCCCCGGCCCCCGTCGCCCAGCCCGCCCCGCAGACGCAGTACATCGCGCCGCCCCCGACCCCGGTCGGACGGTGCGAGAACTTCGCCGGCTGGGAAGGTCGCTCCACCCTCAACTCCATGTCCGACGTGTGGGGGAACGACTGCTGGGACGAGCGGCACTACCGGCCGGCGAACCCGATGGCCTGGACCTTCGTCAACCCGGAATCCTCCGGCAAGGCGTACGCGATCGTCTTCGATGACGACGTGCAGGTCCAGTACCGCGGGGCGCAAGCTTCCGCGGTCCAGGTCACGGGCGACCCGGCGGCGCTCAGGCGGCTCGGCGCTCGCGTCGACGGCATGGGAGGCACGTGGCTCTCGGTCGTCGAGCCCGGGGACGTCAGCCGGACGTTTCTCGGGGCCACCGGTGGGACCCTCAAGATCTACGAGCTGACCCGGCTCCCCACCGGCATCTACACCATCACCGATAGCGACAACTACAGCTACTCCGTCATCGGCCGGACGCAGGGACAGTACACCTGCCTTCCCGGCCGCGGCTGCGAGTAGTTCTCACCGCGAACGTCCTGGTCACACTACGGTGGCCAGGACGTCTGCATTTATACGCTATTATAAAACCTGGCGATCTGCTCGACGGCGACCTGTCTCCGAACCGCGGAGTCAGGATCACGTCCACGACATTAATGGCCAAGAATCTATGTCGTGGCGGGATTCTGCGGAGCGGCGAGGAAACAGGTGGCCTAAACCAAAAGGCGAGGTCCGAAGACCTCGCCCCAACATTTTGTCTGATTACGCGGTCGCGTCCGAGACTTCTCCCACCACGAAGTTGGCGATGGAGTAAGCGGCGAGCGTGACGATCATCCCGATGATACCGGTTTTCAAAATACCGATCGCTTTCTCCACCTTTTCTTCGTTCCCTTGTGCCGTCATCCAGATGAAACCGGCGTAGATGGTGAGAAGAAGGAAGATCACACCGAGCAGCCCGAGGAGAACGTTGATGACCGTACCGATAAGGGTCAACAGGTCGGTTGGGGAGCTCGTGCCGTAGGCTTCACCGCCGAGCGTGTCCAGGTTCGTTTCCAGTCCCGTAACCCCTTGGGCGTGTCCGACGAGCGGAAGGAGGATCGCCGCACCGTAAATCGCGTATTTGATCATAGTGATGTTTAATTTTTGATGATAATTGGATTTATTGTGAACCACCGGTCGTCGTCGAGGCTGTTCCGGTCGCGTCTCCGACTCGGCTGACGACGAAGTTGGCGATGGAGTAGGCGGCGAGGGTGACGATCAGTCCGACCGTTGCTGTTTTCATAATCCCGATCGCTTTCTCCACTTTCTCTTCATTTCCCTGAGCCGTCATCCAGATGATCCCGGCATAGATGGTGAGAAGAAGGAAGACGACGCCGAGGAGACCGAGGACGATCGCGATGATGTCACCGACTAGGGGAAGCAGGGCGACGTTCGGGTCGCCAGTGGCCGAAGCGAGGCCCGCTTCTGGACCTACGTCGTCGAGGAATCCGCCGATGTCCGCTTGTGCGAGAAGAATATTCATACGTTATCCGGCTGGTGTTGCCGTGGTCGCCCCGAGGCCGGCGATCGCGCCCACCACGTAATCAGCGATGGCGTAGGACGCGCTGATGATGATCAGCCCGACGATCCCGTTTTTTAGAATCCCGGTCGCGGTTTGTACCTGCTCTTCCTTTCCTTGGGCGGTCATCCAGAGGAATCCGCCGTAGAGGACGTAGGCAAAGAAGATGAAGCCGACGAATCCGAGGGCGACTTGGATAATGTCGCCGATAATGACGTTCAAATCGCCAGCGGTCCCGTATCCAGCTGCGCCAGCGGTGTCGCTGAGGCCGGTGTCACCGACTTCAATTCCTTGTGCAAGTTTCATATGGCGTGAATGGATCTCTTGGAGTTCCGCTCACGTCATCCCCCGAGTTGCCTCGGGGGAAAGATCTTTGGTTAACCCGTTGTTGCTCCAACAAGTTGATCGATAACAAACGAGGCGATAGCGTAAGCAGACAAGATGATCGCCAGACCGATGATCCCGGCGATGATCAACTTGCGCGCTTCGTCGACCTTCTCTTCGTTTCCACCGGCGGTCATCCACTTAAAGCCACCGAAGAGGATGATACAGACCGCGACCACCCCGAGGAATCCGAGCGCGGCGCGAATGATCGCCCCGATCGTTTCGTTCAGGTCACCCTGTCCGAGACCGGTCGCGCTACCAAATTCTTCTGGAAGGAGATCATCGGTAGTCAGTTCGTCCTGGGCCTGGGCCGGTAACGTGAGCCCAATCGTAGCGAAGGCGGCGGCGAAGGCGAGGACGATCCCGACGCCAAATCGCAGAGCACGTGCGTAAGTCATAGTTTGGTTAAAGTTATTTTTTGAATTATCCGGCAGCCGCGGTGGCAGCTTCGAAGACAGCGTTGACGATCGTGTACGCCGAGAAAAGAACGACCAATCCGATTGCGGCCCAGGTCATCGTTTTTCTTCCTGCATCAATTTTCTCAGTATTTCCTTGCGACGTCAACCAAAGAAATCCACCCCAGATAAACATGACGAGGGCGATCGAGCCGGACAAGCCGAGCGCAGCCTTGATAACGATCCCGATAATGTCACGAATGTCGGTCGTGGCGAGGGGATTCACGAGGGTGACGCCGTCTTGGGCGAGGGCCGCAGACGGCAAGGTAAGGGCAGAGGCAACGGTAAGGAAAAAAAGTTGGCGCATAGATTATTCAGTTTCTGTGGCGATACAGCAGACTTGAGTCGCGGGGCCGGGGCAGAGTCCGCTTTCGCAGGTGTAGAGATCCTCGTCGAGGTTATCGAGATCGAGACAGGCCCAACCGAGTCCGGCTTTGCCGTCCGGCGGGGCGACGAGTTCGCAGTAGTTTGTTTGACTATACGTCCCTCCGCGCAGCACGCCGGTCAGGAAGTTGATTGCGGCAAAGGCCCCAAAGATGATCAGCAGTCCAATGACCGCCCCTTTCATCGACCCCATCCCGGTCTGAATTTTTTCCTGGCTCCCTTGGGAGGTGAGGAACATGAACCCGCCATAGACAAAGAAGAGGAGTACAAGCGACCCGCTGATCGACAGAATGAAGTTGCTGATGTTAACGAACACCTGCAACACATCTTCGAGGGTGCAGTTGCCTTGATCGCGGCAGGCACAGTCGTCTCCGGTACAGATCCCAGCAAAGACGATCCCGTAGCGTTGGATCTGGTCGTAGTATGTTTCGGGGGAATCGGCTTTAGCCGGTTGGGCCTGGAAAGTAGTAAGCAGTAAGAAGAAAGCGGAGACGCCAATCATGACAGGTCGTTTCCACTTACCACTTACCGCTTTCCAATTTCCTCCGATCATAACGTTTGATTGACTTTGCTTGCGGCTTGATCAATCGCATCGCCTGGATCGATCGTCCCGGCGAGAATGGCGTCGATCAACTGGAGCAGGGCTGACTCTGCCGCGGTTGCATCCTTACCACGATACCACGATTCAGCCGTTAATACTTGTGCAGCAAACGGCGCGAGCTCTTCGTCTTCAAGTTGCGAAGCGATCAGGCCGCGCAGGGCCGGTGGTTTTCCGGCCGCACCCAAGTACTTGGCGTTCTGTTCTTCTTCGGTTGTGAGGAACTGAATGAAGTCCCAGGCGTAGTTATAATCGGCGGAGTCTTTGGAAACAGCCATCAACCAGTAATTGGCGAAATTGACCTCGCGGCCCCCTTCGATTTGGGGCATTTCACTGATATTAAAGTTGAGTTTTGGTGCGGCGGTGCGAATCAGCGGGAGACTATAGGCGTAGCCGAAGTACATCGCCGAGCTGCCATTCGCAAAGGCGTCGAAAGAATTTGGACGGCTCGCGTTCCAGGTGTAAACCGCTTTGGTCGGATTGGCAAAATCGGTGTAGAAGCGCGTGGCGTCAAGGCCGGGGAGTTCATTGCGCGAGAGCCCTTCTGGAATTTCGTGGAAGGTGGCTCGGCCGCGTTCGTCAGTCATGACCGTCCCGTTTTGCATCATCAGGAGCGCCAGAATGTCGACCGCGCGTTCCACATTCGCACTCGTTCCGATGCCAGCTCCTGAATTGGTGATCGTCCCGGCGGTGTCGATTTTGGTCAACAACGTAACCGCCTCTTGAAATTCCGTCCAGGTCGTTGGTGCGGCGGCGATGCCAGCGGCATTCAGCAGATCTTTGTTCCAGTAGAGAGCGAGAGTGTCGAGTCCGGTTGGAAGCCCGTAGATGCGATCCTCAGGAGCGACTTTCGGGTCGGGCTGGTAGGGGAGGATAGCGTCGTCTTCCACCACATCGACAAATTTGTCGGCAAAAGAACGCATACTAATCGTCTGCTCCGTGCGCAACACGTTGACGATCTCTTTTTTGATCGTGCCGCGCACCTCTTGGTAGGCGATGGTGAGCGTTTTTGGCATTGGCATCATGAGAGACTGAAATTCGCGCATCGAGTCGTTATGGACGAGGAAGATGTCTGGGCCGGACCCTTCGGCCAAAGCGCGCACAAGTTCTGTTTCATATTCCTCAGCGCGGAATTGGCGGAAATTAATCGAAACGTTCGGGTGCAAGAGACGATACGCCTCGATGACTTCGCGGTAGTTGCGCTCGCTATCGAACACGCCCCAAATTTCAAGCGCCACCGGGGTGTTGATCGCCTGATCGGCATCGCCACAGCCAAGGCCAGTTAAGGTGAGAGTAAGAAGAATGATGGGGAGAAGTCGGCGCATACGTTAGAGAAGGGTCTTAATGTACTTTCTGAGGTCTGGTCCGAGGGCCTTGTCTTCGAGAGCCAAGGCGATGTTCGTTTTGAGCCAGGCTTCCTTGGTGCCGGTGTCGCGGTATTCGCCTTCGACGATCTTGCAGTACATCGGGCGGTTTTTGGTCAGTTTGCTGATGGCGTCTGCCAGCCAGATTTCGCCGCTTTTGCCGCGTTTTGTTTTTTTCAGAGCACCGAAAATTTCTGGAGGGAGAATGTATCCACCGAGTGCGGCGATGTTGGATGGAGCATCTTTGGCCCCCGGTTTTTCTACAATCCCGTCGACTTGCAGAACGCCTTTTTCAACTTCAGCGACCGGGCTCACGATCCCAAAGCGATCCAATCCCGCTCTATCGACCTTCATCCCGGTCAAAACCGGATCCTGGTATTTGTCCCAAACGTCGATCAACTGCTTGAGGCGCGGAGTTTTGCTTGAGAAGAATTCATCGCCCCAGACAACAGCAAATGGCTCGTCACCGATCACATGTTCGGCGTTCAAAACTGGCGTGCCGTTGCCGTACGGACCTTTTTGGCGGATGTAGGTAAAGTTGGCCATGTCGGCGATGTACTTAATCCGCTCGCGCAGTTCGTGCTTGCCTTGCTTTTTGAGCCAATTCTGCAAGTCGTAGTTGTAGTCGAAGTGATCTTCAACCGCCCGTTTGGACGCACCGGTCACGAGAATAATGTCGGTGATTCCAGAAGCGACCGCCTCTTCAACCACGTACTGAATCACCGGCTTATCGATGATCGGCAACATCTCTTTCGGCATCGCTTTGGTGACCGGCAAAAAACGCGTCCCGTACCCGGCGACCGGAATGACAACTTTACGGATTTGCATAGGAGAACAGAGCCACAGCGCCCTATTGAATTTCTCACAGTATACAACAGAAAAACTGGGTGTCCTAGCCCAGTTTTCCCCTTTTCTATTCCTTACTTGCGCAGTTGAACATCCATTGGACGCCGAACTTGTCCGTGCAGGAGCCAAAGTAGTCGCCCCAAAACATCTCTTGAAGCGCCATCTCCACTTTTCCGCCCGCGGACAAGCCGTCAAAGAGACGCTTTGTTTCCGTACGGGTGTCTGGTTCGAGGTTGATGTAGATGTTGTTACCAAACTTCACGTTGAACCCCATCGACTCTGGTGCGTCCGTGCCCATGAGCACGTGATCACCAAGGAGGGGGAGGGCGATATGCATCACGAGATTCTTATCTGCCTCGGCCATATCCGGCGTCCCTTCCTGATGTGGCACTTCACCCATGCGGTGGATTCCGCCTTGGAACTCGCCGCCAAAGACGGACTTATAAAAGGTGAATGCTTCTTCGGTCGTTCGCGGGAAGTTGAGGTAGGTGCTGACACGAGCCATAGTTAGTGCATGAGTTTTAAGATCTGTTTGCGTTGGTGGATGGGGATCATGATCGCGTCTGCTTCGTCGCGTGCTTCAGAAAACAGTGGTTTGATTGTTGTCTCGAGCCATCTCTTATCATCAGAGTACAGCAAAGACTTTTTCGAGGCTATGTCCGCGATGTTGATTAGACAGCGTCTATTTTGGAGTGTGTTCCAGAAAGTGTTGATCTGCTCTTTGTGACGATTAAGAAATGCACGCGGACTCTCGGTGATTTCGAGTTGGGAGAAGACAAACTGCTGATCGTCGAAGAAGTTAGTGAGAATCTTGGTGTCGTTTACGAGGACATCGCGGAAGTCATGCTCCATCGCTGCTGCTGACTCCGCAAAGTATCGTTCCTGCCAGCCGGAAGGGAGGTCGCTGTGCTTCAAAAGTTCGTCGAATGCCACTCGATCGCGATCGACTGTTTCTGTCGAGGTAAAGTTGAGGGTGTTTTGAAGGATCGCGAGGAGCAACACGTTGGCACTCGGCGCGGAGATCTTATCGGCGAACCCGCGCTTCACAAACTCTTCCCAAATAAGCGTCCCGGCCGCGCCGACACGTTCAATGTGGGATCGATCACCCAGGCGTTCATTCCAATACCCCTCGTGCCCGTAGTGATGGTCGTACAGTTCGTCGATCTGATCCTCCGTGTCCGGGAAGGCGAGATGGTCCGGGCCTGAGAGGTCGACATAGACGATGCGGTCTTCGGGTTTTAACGCGTATTTCGTGAGGTATTCGACCGGCTGTTCGAGCGCGAGCGGAGTGACCGAATGATTGAGCGGCCCTACAAACACTGCCTTCGCATCCTTTCCTTCCAATCGCAACAACTCGGCGTAGGCAATCGCACACCCGAACGCATCAATATCATTAAAGGCTTTTCCTGCGGTGACGATATGCATAGAGTGCGTTCACCTTACTGAAAATAATGTGAAAAGTAAAAACGGCCTAAGGGGCCGCTTTTACCAGGGATAATTTTTTGTTCCGCGGCAGACGTTTGATCTGCGCCTCCCGCACTTTGGCTGCGCTTTCGCTCTCGACCGATTCGGACCAGGCGAGGCGGACGGGCAATCGCGACCGCGTGTACTTGGCGCCGGTGCCAGCGTTATGTTTTTCGATTCGCTTCTCGAGATCGTTAGTGATCCCGGTGTAGAGCGATCCGTCGCCGCACTTCAGAATGTAGACAGTCCAAGAAGCCATTACTTCTTTTTGTTCTGCTTCGGCTTCTTCTTATTCTTGTTCTTGCTCTGGGCATTGTTTCCCTTGGCCATACATGTGTGGGTTAGATGTAATAATAAAAGTATATCATGACATCGTTTTGTATATACGGAGAGGTGGCATAGTAGATAGTTAGGACTGCTACGAAATGATACATTTGTATCATGCGCATCAAACTATCAGACACCTTGCGAACAGAGCTGTTTCGAAAGTTGAAGGAGCGTGGTTTTAATTGCCATCAACTCAGTGAGTTGGCTGGCGTGTGTGAACGAACGATGCGCGATTGGAAGCGAGGTAAGTATCTGATTTCAGAAGAAGCGTTCCGTGTGCTTGCTGCTATAGTCAACAAAAAGCCAGAATCATTTCAACCAACGTATCTTGATGACTATTGGCATATTCAGGGCGCGGCCAGGAAGGGCGCACAACGCCGGGCGGAATTGTATGGTGATCTTGGTACTCCGGAAGGTCGGCGAAAGGGCGGATTACAATCGGTTGCGGCTCAACGAAATTTGAAAACTGGGTTTAGGTTGAAGAAACAAGTCTCAATGCCCATGAAGAACGAGGCCTTGGCAGAGTTTGTCGGAATTATTGCGGGTGACGGTCATCTGGCTAGGTACCAAGTTCTCATGGTCACAAACTCTGAAACGGACGGAGACCATGCCAAGTTTGTTGCAGAACTTGGAGAGGAGTTGTTTTCGGTTAAGGCATCCGTCAGATCGCGTTCAGGCGAGAAATCAACACTCGTTTTGTTTTCTTCAAAACAGATGGTTGAGCATCTCCGTACTCTCGGGGTTCCAAAAGGAAAGAAGATCGATAACGGATTATGTATTCCAGAATGGGTTCACGCCAAGCCGTCATTCGAGCGGGCGTTCCTTCGAGGACTATTCGATACGGACGGTTGCGTGTTCCTTGACAAACACCAAATAAAGCATAAACTTTACGCGCACATCGGGCTGACGATTACTAGTCATGCGCCGGAGTTCCTTCAAGATATCTTTACTACGCTTCGACGATTAGGGTTCAAGCCTTCATACAAGGTGACACAACATTCCGTGTTTCTGAGGCGACAGCAAGATGTGAAAAAGTTCTTCGACGAAATAGGGTCAGATAATCCAAAGCATATCTGTCGTTATAATAATTTCGTCACAACAAGGAGAGGTGCGTGAGTGGTCGAAACGACGGCTCTCGAAAAGCCGCATACCCGCAAGGGTATCGAGGGTTCGAATCCCTCCCTCTCCGCCATGAAAAAAACCGAGCAAGCGCTCGGTTTTTTTCATTCATATTAGGGGTTTTTCCGTTCAATCTTAACCGAGGAAAGGGAGAGGATGGCGAGGAGTGCCCAGGTTAGAACGGCCAGGTCGTTTTTAAAGTAGGGGACGTCGACCAAGCCGTGGATCAGCATTTCGAGGAGGGCGGTGAAGGCGATGATCGTCGTTGGGTCATTGCGGTTTTGGAGGAAGTTGCGCAGGACGGTGATTGCCAGGAGGACAAAAGCAACGAGGCCGAGGAGGCCTAATTCTACCCAGATGTTTAAGAAGATGTTGTGCGGGTATTGGAAGATCTCGATCCAAGTGTCTTGGTGGTACGGAGCGAGAGCTGTTGGATACCCCGAGAGGCCAGTGCCGAAGAGCGCGTGGTCTTTGAGGAGCTCAGCCGTTTCGCGCCACTGGGAAAGGCGGATGCCGCCAGAGTAGTCTTCTAGGAGGAGTTTTTCTTTGACCGGAGTGATCGCGAAGGCGACGATCGCCAGGAGGATCGCGAACGGGATCGTGAACTTGCGTGTCGATTTGCATAAGAAGGAAACGAGCAGGATCGCCGCTGGGATCGCAACGAGTGCCGCTTCGGTTTTGGCGAGGATGACCGTTACGAGCCCGAGGGCAGAGACCAATCCCCAGAACCAGCGCTGGCCTGTGGCAGAGAACGTGATTTCTTTGACTGGACGAAATAGGTGCACGAGCCCGATCGTCACAACAGGCCCCAAGAATAACCCGACCGCATTTGGGAAATCATAGAAACTGGTGACGCGGCGTTCGATGTCCCAGGGGATCGGGAGGCCGATGCCGGTCAGGAATTGGATGATCGCAAAAATAGAGACAACGATTGCGCTGATCCCGAGAGCAATAAAGACCCACTCGATATCTGTTTTTGTTTTAATCGTCGTTCGAATGATAAGGAAGAGGAGGATCGGTTCGATGATGTACGCCTTCCAGATTCCGAGTGCGGCCATGGTGTCTGGGGCTACGCTCACGCCGATCGATGCGGCGGCGATGAGGAGCAGGATCGCCCAGATCCAGTGTCCGTGGAGGGTTGTGGCCGCAGGGATGCCGTGAAATCGAACGACCCAAACGAGAATCAGAATAAGGAGGAGTACTTCCAGGAGGGTCGTCGGGAATGGGCCGATAGAAAAACGGATGAGGTAGGTGGGGAGGAGGCCGAGAAGGAGGATGATCGCCTGGCGCAAGTCGTTAAAGGCGATGTAGGCAAAGAGGAAGGCGACGAGGCCGAGGAGGATAGGAAAGATCATACGGCGCGCTTTAAGAAGAGGTTACGGACTTCGCGCACCGAGATCATCTTAAGGGCGATCGCGGCCGCGGTATAAGCGAGGACGCCAAGGACCACCTGGAGGAGGACGTGCATGTCAGGAGTTGCGGTCAACGTGACAAACATGATCAGGCAGGCAAGAGCTGACTTCCAAAGGATCGTGAGACGCGGTGAGGCACCGGATGTTTTGACGACAACAATGTAGGTAATCGCGGCCAGAAGGGCTTCGGAGATGAACGTTACCCAGGCGGCGCCGATCCCGCCGAAGCGAGGGACGAAGTAGAGGTAGGCGGCGATCGAAACGACCGCGGTTATGGCATAGCCAAAGGCCATCGGTTTTTGCTTGCGGATCCCGACGATCGCGTGGCCGTAGAGAGCGCCCACAAAGACGATGAAGATCGTCGGGGCGAGGACTTGAAGGATCGCGCCGGACGGGGCGAAGCGCTCGCCACCAAACAAAACCATGAGCGGGGTAGCGAGGGCATAGGCACCAACGGCGATCGGGAGACCGAGGAGAACGAAGAAATCAAAGCTTTTCTGCATCAGTGCGGCAAATCGCTCTCTGTTGTGGTCCGACCAGGCCGAGACGAGCATGGGAAGGATCAGCCCCATGAAGAGAACTGGAATGGCGGTGAGGGTGTCGATGATTTTGTAAGCCGCGCCGTAGAAACCGACTTCGGCGTCATCGCGGAAGAAAGAAAGGAAGAGGATGTCGCCGCGCAGGTAGACGACGTTGAAGATAATACTGACTCCGATCGGCCAGCTACGGCTAAGGATCATCTTCCAGATAGCGAGGTCGATCGCAGATTTGATGCGCACGAACGGCCGGGCGAGGAGGAGGGTGATGGCTAGTTGGGCGAAGTTGCCGATGACGATCGCGAGGACGACTTCGATCATCGATCCGGCGGTCAGGGCAACGAAGACGGAACCGACAAGCAGGATCAACCGTCCGACCAACTCAGCCAGAACGACGCGCCACATCTCGAGGCGTTTTTGGAAAACCCCTCCGAGCATCTGCGAAGTGGAGGAGAAGAAGTAGGCCATCGAACCGACGGCGATCGCTAACTTGATGATTGGGCTGTAAGGGAAGAGGAGAGCGATGATCGGAGCGAGGGTGAAGACGACGAGGCCGGAGAGAATGCGTAAGGCAAAGATGTTGCCGAGGATCTTCGGTTCATCAGCTCCCGGTTCCGAGATCATCTGGACCGTGGTGAGGGTCAGACCGAAGTCCACGATCACCGCAAAGATCGAAAGATAGGTGATCGCCGTCGTGAACTCTCCGAATCCCGTTTCTTGCAAATAACGGAAGAGAACGGCGACGGTCGCGAGTCCCAAAAGAATACCGATCGCCTTTCCGGCGATCTGCAGAGCGGTGTTGCGTGCGAGTTTCCCGGACTCATGAGCCATAATTGTGTTCATCATATACCCAATTGCGAATTGACGGAAGGTCAAAAAAATGCTATCATTGATTTATCAAAAGTTCTCTAAAAAGCCTGACAACATGTTGTTTCCATCGCTTGAAGACAATATCGGAGCGCCCGCCGAACCGTTGGTGGTGACTCCTGAGCGGCCGGCATTCCGGCAGGCACTGCGCACCTACGCAGGGGTGCTTGCTGATAGTGCCCTGGTCGTTTTTTTAGTCGTCGCCTCGGCGCTTGTGTTGTCTACGGTCGAGGGGGTGATCCGCTCGCGCGAAGCGGCTCCACCGGTTATGGCGAGCGACGAACAGGCTCGTGCTCCTTGGTTGAACGCGGTATTTGGAATCAAAACAGCGCACGCCGCGCCTCTCAAAGGATATGAAGCGATGCAGGTGCAGATCCCAAGCAAGGTGACGATGGCGCCGGGGGAATCTAAGGAAGTCACCGTGACCTTCCAAAACATCGGCGAAAAGGACTGGTCAAACGGCGGAGAGCGATTCGTTTCTATTTACACCTACGGTCCGAAGTACCGTACCAGCGTTTTTCAAAGCGGTTCGTGGTATCGATCCGATCAGCCGGCCAAGCTTTCCGAATCAGCGGTGAAGGTCGGGGGGAAAGGCTCACTCACCTTTACGTTAAAAGCCCCGAAGACCGCCGGAACGTACAAGGAAACGTTTAACTTGGCCGCTGAAAATTTAGCCTGGATCCCGGGCGGAGAGTTTACGATCACGATCGATGTAACAGGGACGTCTCCCACATCGACGACAGGTACATCGACCAGTACGAGCGGACATGAAGCCGAGGTCGTAGCGACCACCGCCCCTTCCATCAAGGCCAAGGGCGGAATTTCTGTTTTATATACGGTACAGGTCAAGAACACAGGGACGACAACCTGGGGAGCGCGGACGCTCAATTCATCTGATGTGAAGATCGCTGGTGTTTCAACCGCGGATTTTAAACACCCATCTTGGAAGTCCTCGAGTGTCGTTGTTGAAAATAGTGGGACGGTAAAGCCAGGGGCGACGGATACGTTCACGTTTGCTTTCAAAACCCCAAACAAGAAAGGAAACTTTACGGTCTCGTTCCAGGTCGAAGTCGACGGAGAATCGATCGAGGGGGGGATGATTAATATCCCCGTCGAGGTCACAAGTGGGGCGAGTACGGCCAAAGATACACCGAAGAAAAAGGTGAAAGAAAAGAAGACGACAAAAGAAACGACGAGCGACGGAATCGTACAAAATCTTGTGATTGATGAGCCGACGATCCGTGTCGGGATCCTGACGGTCGACGAAGAGACAGATGATGAGATCGTCATTCGTGCCGACGAGTCTGGTATGAAGGTTACGGATATCGACGGAAAAGCATTAGCCGAGGTGGCCAAGGGCAAGAAGGTCACGGCTTGGTATGAAAACGGCAAATATTACTACGATCTTGGCGACGGTGAACAAGTTTCGAAAAAGGCTCTGCGTTTCGTTCCAGATTTGGCGAACAGCATTCTCACGATCACGAACTTTGATCGTCGAGTCACACGCGGATCGAAGTATGCCGACAACCAATTCCGTAATATTTTGGAGATTCGCTACAACGACTCGAAAGATCGCATCTGGATGATCAACGAACTGCCGATGGAATGGTACCTAAAAGGGCTGGCTGAAACGTCTAACGATTCACATATCGAGTTCCAAAAAACGTTGATCGTTTCGGCTCGCACCTATGCCTATTATCACTGGCAACGGGCGACGAAGCACGACGATGAGTATTATCACGTCGATGCGTACTACGACCAAGTGTACAAAGGCTACGGCCAAGAATTACGCACCCCGAAAATGTCTGAAGCGGTTGATCTGACTCGTGGGGTGACCGTTACCTATAAAGGGGAGACGGCAATTACTGCCTACTTCTCGCGCTCGGACGGGCGCACGCGTGACTGGAGCGAAGTGTGGGGCGGATCGGTCCCGTGGTCTAAGTCTGTAGCCGTGCCGTGCGACGTGGGAAAGACCCTTTGGGGGCACGGGGTTGGGATGAGCGCATCGGGCGCACTCTGTATGGCCAACGACGGCGATGACTATAAAAAGATTCTCCACTATTTCTACACTGGCATCGACTTAGAGAAACGATGGAAGTAAAACAAGACGGGAGCAAACGCTCTCGTCTTTGTTTTCCTCGCGCCCTCCTCACCGCTTCGCAGAATCCCGCCGCGACATAGATTTTTGGCTATTAATGTCGCGGACGTGATTCCGCTTCGCGGTTCGGAAGGCACAAGCTGGCCCCAGCGCGGAGCAGGGTTCGGCCTGCGACATTAAATGACCAACAAGATGGCGCAGGTCGAAGCCTGCGGAGCGATGGGGCTTGGATAAGGGTCGTGCTATACTTGAAGCATGTATGATTGAACAAGATCCACAGCTTTTGGAACGGCTTGTTTCCCCTGGGGCACCCGAGGAGGAACGCTCGTTCGAAGTGACGCTGCGCCCGAAAACACTGGAAGATTTTGTTGGCCAGCAGGCGCTGAAGGATAACCTGCGCGTCTTTTTGGATGCAGCTAAAGGCCGCGGCGAGCCTCTGGAGCACGTCTTGTTTTATGGAAATCCAGGGCTCGGAAAGACGACTCTCGCCCACGTGCTAGCAAACGAAATGGGAGCACAGATCCGGGTGACCAGCGGTCCGGCACTCGAGCGCGTCGGAGACTTGGCTGCGATTCTTTCCAATCTCGGCCCGGGGGATGTCCTGTTCATCGACGAAATTCATCGCATGAACCGTACGATTGAAGAGGTGTTGTACCCGGCGATGGAAGACTTTGCTCTCGACATCGTCGTGGGTAAGGGGCCGACCGCGCGTACCTTGCGCATCAACCTTGAGCGTTTCACGATCATCGGTGCGACGACGCGTCTGTCGCTCCTTTCCTCGCCACTGCGTGATCGTTTTGGAATGGTGCATCAGATTGATTTTTATAATGACGAGGAGATCGGCGAGATCGTTCGCCGGAATGCGGCTCGATTGAATATCGCGATCGATAGCGAAGCAGAGGGAGAAGTCGCTCGCCGTTCACGCCGTACTCCGCGCATCGCCAACCGTCTGTTGCGCCGCGTTCGTGACTTTGCTCAGGTCAAAGGGGATGGCAACGTTTCCCTTCCTTCTGCCCGTGCGGCTCTGGAAATGCTGAAGATCGACGAAGTCGGCCTCGATGCTACCGACCGTCATGTGCTTTCGACGATTATTGAAAAGTTTTCAGGCGGCCCCGTTGGTCTTTCCACGATCTCGGCTGCGACGGCACAAGAACTTGAGACGATCGAAGAGGTTGTCGAGCCGTTCCTGATTCAACTCGGCCTTCTTGAACGCACCCCGCGCGGCCGCATGGCGACTACGCGCGCTTATGAACATTTAAAGTTATGACCATCTCCCTTTTTCTTATCCCTTACGCATTGTTTCTCGTCTTTTACTTTATCTTCGTTTTCTTCAATATCTATCACTTGAAGCATTTTGCGATCGGCGGCGCAGGCACAACAGCGGTCGTTTCTATTTACGTCGTTGGGACGGGGGCGATCCTTTTTGTTTCGGCGATTCTGCTGATGGAATTTGACTGGTCACAGTCGATCGACGTCGAGGCGATTCAACAGGTTTTCTTTCCTGAACGCATTATCTCTCCTTTATGATTAATATCGATCAACTTCCAAATCGTCTGCCGGAGGAAAAAACAAAGCTCGTTGTTCGGCGTCATTGGTGGATTCCGACCAAGATTATCGTCGCCCTTTTTTTCTCCGGATTGATCCCGATCGGCGCCTACTTTTTCATCAACACAGAATATCCGATCCTTCTCTCGCATCCGATTGCCGCTCCACTCCTGACGCTGTTCACCAGCTTTTACTATCTCATCTTGTGGGTTCTGGTCTTCCAAGAGGTGATCGATTTTTATCTCGACACCTGGATCGTCACCACGGAGCGAGTGATCGACGTTGAACAGTTCGGGCTGTTTCGACGCGAGACGACGGAGTGTCATCTGGCGTCGATCGTTGACGTGACGAGCGAGATGAAAGGGGTCATTCAAACGTTGCTGCGCTACGGAAATGTTACGGTGCAGACGGCTGGGGAGCGCGGGCAACTCGTCTTTAGGGAAGTTCCGAACCCTGATAGCGTGCGGCAGCTAGTGCTTGGACTGATGCAAGAAGATCGCGCCCGCCACGAACGGGTGGCGACAGCGACACCGGCGTCATAACAGATACACAAACGTAAACGTATAGGCGGGGCCACAGTGCCCCGTCTTACTGTTTTAATACCCCCAGATGCACGAGCCCGAGGTATCCTGTCGTGACGTCCGTGAGCTGGCCGCTTCGCAGGTGGACGAGAAAGTCATCGAGGGGCAATTCGCAAACATCAATGCATTCATTTTCATCAGGGGTAGGATTTTGAATACGGGTGCAGTTGGTAGCCACGAAGTTATAGCGAATGAGCGTTGAGTAGGCGGAGTGAAGGGAAGTACCGACGAACGCGAGCTCCCCCACATAACCGGTTTCTTCGAGGAGTTCACGGGCTGCGGCCGTCTCTGGCAGTTCGCCTGATTCGATGCCCCCACCAGGGAGTTCGATCACACACCGTTCCGGCCCAGGACGAAACTGCTTGGCCATGACAACATTTCCGTTGGATGTGATCGGCAAAATACAAACAGCCGCGCCGTCCTGATAGATATCAAATGAGACTTCGCGGCCATCTGGTGCTCGAAAGATTTTTCTTACAACCTTTCGAAACCCATTGTAAACATTTTTTTCACTCAGCTTTTGCCACGGCTGCATACTCTTTGGTGGGCCGGGTGGGACTCGAACCCACAACCCTTGCGGGAGAGCGGTTTAAGCGCTCCGCGTATACCATTCCGCCACCGGCCCGTGGGCCAAAGAATAACATTTTCTGTAGTTTCTACAAGTCGCCGTCTTCTGATACCGGCTTCTGAAGCCGGTATCAGACTTCGGTCTTATTTTTAGCTAAAGTTAGCGCAGGAGGATTGACAAAGTGTCCAAAGTATGCTATTTTAGACGGTTCCAGAACGTCCTTTTAGAAGGGTTACGAGCCCATCCAAACAAACAACCTCTTGGGAGAGAGGACGTCACACCCGCGGTAAAGGGGTGAAAGGCCGACGGTTATTCGTATTCTCCCAAGGGAATATGCAGAGCCGTCGGTTTCTGATTTTGCTAGCTGGAGCTGGCAGGCCACGTGAGCGCGCGAGCGAGCCTCGTGACTTCACGCGGCACATCTCCCAATGTGCACACAATCCCCCCATTCTATCCTTACCCATCCACCCCGAGGTCCCCATGCGAACCATCTCTTCCCTCGTCCTGTTCGCGTCCCTCACCGGCTGCGCGACGATCGGCTTTCAGGATCCGCTCGCGGTGGTCAGCGAGACCGGGTACCGCGGTGAGTTCGACCCCGAGCGCCTGACCGACCTGGTCGTCGTGTCAGAGGCGTCGACGTTGTCGCTCGTCTTCACCGGCCCGGACGACGACACCACGGTCGAGATTCACTTCGAAGGCGAGCTCTACTTCCCGATCGCTGACGACCCCGAGGTCGAGGGCGATGCGACCATCACCGGCCCGCTCGACTACGTGGTCGAGGGGGTGGTGGTCGACGGGAACGAGGTCGTCTTCGAGGAGGTCATCGCCGGCTGGGAGTTGAGCATCAAGGGCCGGTTCATCGACACCGATCTCGAGATCGACGCCCGGGTGGTCCTGCTCGAAGTCCCGGCCAAGATCGGCGAGCTGACCCTCCAACCGTTCGACCCGGCCGAGGACGACACCGCGATCTGATCCCTGCGCGCAAAGGGGCTCTCCGTTTCTGGAGAGCCCCTTTCGACGTTCAAATTATTCTGCACGGTTAGCGTTTTTCAAGAATGCCCGCTTTGTACATTTCGACGACCACCAAAAAGGCGGCCAAAACGGTCGGGCCGATCACGAGGCCAATAGGTCCGAAGAGCTGGATGGCGCCGAGGATGGAGAGGAGAATTAACAAGGCATGCATATTCGTTTTGCCTTTAATCAGGAACGGAGAAAGGAAGTTGTCAGCCAAACCGACCATCACCGCCGCCCAGACAGCAAGCCCGATCGCCGCACCAAGCGAACTGGTGATAAGGAGATATAAGACTGCTGGCACCATCACCACCGAAACCCCAATGAGCGGTACTTGTGAAGCGACGATCGTTAGCGCCCCCCAGACTAAGAACCCTGGGACGCCGAAGATCGCCATGCCGATCGCGGCCATGATCCCTTGGACCGTTGCCACGGTGAGCGAGCCAAAGACGACGGCGCGTACCGTTTTGACCACGCGGGCGATGATCGTGCGGTCATCCTTGTCTTTAAGCGGGGAGAGCACGAGCATCTCCTTGGTGATTTTTTCGCGGTCTGAAAGGAAGTAGTAGAGGGAGATGAAGAAGAGGACGGTATTGAGGAAGAACTTGGCGGTGAAAGACAGAGTGCTGGCCGCGACCGCACCAATATTTTGAGCGAACCACACGGTGACGTTTTGGAAGAGAGCGACAAAGTCAACGCTGAGAATTTGATCGCGAATAAAATCAGGGAGGCGGCTGATGAGTGGATTGGTAGCGAGGTCTACCGTTGTCGGCCAAGTTCCGCCGTTGATGAGCGCGCCACGGACCAAGTCAATGACCTGTTGCACCATGACGATCGAAGCGAGGAGAAGTGGGATAAAGATTAAAAAGAAGACTAGGACGGTCGTGAGGAAGGCGCTCAGATGCGGATGATGGATGTGCGCACGGAGTCGCTCTTCATACGGAGCGACGACGATCGCCACCACGGCGGCGGTGATCAAGGTCAGGACGAACGGCGAGATGATCTCCCACATAAGGAAGGAGACAGTCAGTGCCAAGAGGACAAAAAACCAGCGAGCCGTAGACATAGAATGATGATGAGTTTTGCCATTCTATTGTAACACAAAGAAAAAACACCTGAACGAGTCAGATGTCTTTTCTGGAGCGGCAGACCGGGATTGAACCGGCGACCTTCTCCTTGGCAAGGAGACGTTCTACCACTGAACTACTGCCGCAGACAGCGAGGACTATAACAAAGTCATCCCTGCCGTGCAAGTCCGTACATCTCAGGCGATTTTGGCTTCGAGAATGCGCAGTCGTGCTTCGGTTAGAACACGAAATTCGCGATTAATCACCGTTTCGCTCGAAAGATCGTCAAGTTTATGGTTAATGATCGTGAATTGTTTATCGTGACGGTCCAGTCGTTGCTCAATTTGTTCGAAACGACGATCAACTTGATCGAATCGCTTATCGACCTGTTCAAACCTTTTTTCGATTCGATCAAACTGCTGATTCATCATCACCGCCAAATCGTCGATCGTGATTTTTGCTGGCATACGCTTCATACAAGCGAATTATACCGACCCCCGGACAAGGGCGCAACGGCCTGTTTTTTTGCCTGTTGCGCCCCCATCGAGGTCATCTGCTAGGCCGCTGGTGTTGGTCCGATCTGCTTGCGTAGCCAGATAATTCCTGAACGATTCCCGGCCTTGAATTGTTCACGAGCGACCATTTCCACGAAGGCGCGGAAGTCGTCGCGTTTTTCTCCGGCCAATTCGAGCTGATCGCCCATCTTGGTGATCGCCTGCATCATGCGTGAGTACCAGGATTCACCTTTTGGGTCCTGCTGAGCGTTCGTTTCTTGCGTGTCCATAAAAGTTCATTGTGTGACTAAGCGATGTTGGGTTGAGGGACGAGTTTGGCGATCCGTTGTTTGCGGTGGAAAGCGATCCAGCGCCAGGCGAGGGCGAGGGTGGTTGACCCGACGAGCCCGATCCCGATCGGGCGCAGAGGCGAGGCAGGTGTCGTTGGTTCTTCGATCGTTCCGGCTGACGTAGTTGTCGCCTCCTGTTCGACGGTGTTAACGACGTCTGTTTGGAAACGGGGGAGCAATCGCAGCTTGCCGTCATAGCTCGAGAGCACCCCGGTGATGCGCACCGCTTGCCCGATCGTCAATCCATTGAGTGAGATTTCGGTCGATTCCTTGGCGATCACGACGAGCTCAGCGCCGTCCTGTTCGATCGTAAACCGATCGCTCGCGCGTCCCACGATCATCCCTTCGACGACGATGAGTCGACCGACGAACGCGGTGAGGTCGTTGAGAGTCTGCTCTGTGGCCTCGACCTCTTCGTGACCGATCACCGTGAGGTCATCAGCGCTCGATAGTTTGAGTCGACCCTCACCGTGATTTGTACTTGGCGTGCCGCGCGCCCGGACAACGTCACCGACGGAGAGGATCGGAAAGTCCCCGTTGTACTGGTAGAGCTGGAGCCCGTCACCGTACATAACCTGGGTGCCAAAGATGCCTGGTGGGGCGATCACCACTCCTTCAAATACGGCAGTGGCTTGGGAGCTCTTTTTGGTGCGCGTTGTGGGCGTGGTCGTTATCGAATTTGCCCGAGCTCCCTCTGGAGCAGTTCCTTCACAGGCAGGGTCCGAAACATCTTCTGGTTCAGCTGGCGTAGGTATTCCCGTCCACGTCCATCCTTCATCACTTCGAGCATAGTGAGCGTCTTCGCTTGGGTCTTCATAGGTAATGGTGTCGATCACCTCACCACTCGGTGCGTTGAGGGAAAGTGTGTCCGACGTATTGTTAAGAGCAATGCGTGTGGTTGGTCGTGGCAGGATGAGTTTGAGTCCGGGCCCGAGTTCGCCGACGAGTTTGTAGGCGGTTGCGCTGTCCGTCAGGATCCAGTCGGCGAGAGGAACCGGATCATCGCCAAAGTTCTCGATGATAATCTCTTCGAGTTCCTCATCCGCTCCGTTCGGGTTAGGGAGAAGGGAGATGATCCACAGCGTTGTCGGTCCAGACTTTGCTGTTTCTAGAACTTCCTCGGAAGTCGCTTTCTTTTCGACTTTCACTTCCTTTGCCGCCTCCTCTTTTACCTCGACAACTTCCACCGTAATGACGTTTGCCGAGTAGCGCGTCGGTGTCAGCGTGGCCACGACGCGGCCTTCATCATCGCGTGCGGCCGACATCCCGGACTTTACCTCTTTACCGTAGGTGAGGGTATCGATCGTCGCCCCTGTTGGATCAACAAGCCGCACGGTGTCGCCGCTGTTGTTCAACCGACTGACGAACTCAAAGGTCGTGAACTGTCCAAAGCCGAGGTAGCCCCTGAGGGTAACTTTTGTTCCGCCTCCCTCGATCAACTGCCATCCTTCAAGTGGGATCACGTTGTTAAAGGGATTATAGATCTCGACCCATTCATTCCCTTCCGTTGGAGCAGGGAAGACTTCGTTGATGATCAGAGTGCCGCGTGTGTAGCTCGCAGGTGTGAGCACCTCAGGTTCATCAACGGATTCTGGTGTTTCTTCATCGGCTGAAGTCTCCTCGGCAATAGGCTCCTCCGCGTCTGGAACTTCATCTTCGATCAGAGATAGTTCTTCCGCCGTATCAAGATCATCAGATAGAGTAACTTCTTCCGTGGCAGGCGTTTCTTCCGTCACAACTTCCGGTTCTGGTTCGACGATGGTGCGTGTTACTGGGAGATCGCCGACGCCAGGCGTGCCAAGTTGTTCCACCCCGTCATCGAATCCGATCGACGTGGCCGCTGTCTCCCAACCGTCCGAAGTTCTGATCATTGAAGCTCCGCCCGTTCCGCTATCTCCGCTTCCTGGACTGGATCCGGCCATGGGCCGTCCTCCGTCACCCGCCTCGTCAACCACCTCCCCGTTTCCAGCGCGTAACACAAGGCGCAGTGCGGAATTGGATAACGAGACGTTCGTGGTGACGTAGTTTGGGGCGACGGCAAGGGTGGAATCACTCGATGCATAGTTGCTGATGAGATATGTGCCGTACGGTTCGATCACCGCACCTTCTGGCAAAATGATTGTGCCGCCACTCGCACCTGCTCCTTCGATCGACCAGCTGGATAGGTCGATCGCCTCCTCCCAGAGGTTTTGCAGTTCGAGCCACTCGTCCGCGTTACTTGTGACGGATCCGCCCCAGTTCACTTCACTGATCACCACCCGTGGCGCTTCTTCTGCTAAGGCTTGTCTTGGAAGCACCATCGTTGCGAGGAGGATCCAGGAAAAGATCTCGCTCAGTTTTTTCTGTTGCTTCATACGTTCTGAATTAGTTTCCATTGATACAACGTTTGATGCGGCGGCGCGCGGATTGTCACACGTTCGTGACAACAAACAATCTCACCCGCCGATTGGCGAGTGAGATGGTTTTTGCGAGCTTGATTGTTGCGCACGTGTGGCGGATTTTGCCGGGTCGTGCACCTGTTTGTTGGTGGCCGTTTTGTTCTTCCTCTGTTGTACATTGCCTCCATGAAATCAATTTAATGTACAGTCCATCGTATCGCAAAAAAGCATCTTTGTCAACGGTTTTGTCAGGTATTTCTGACAGAAGTGCGTTTGTCAGAACGCGCTGACATTGATCTGTGGATTGATGCTTGACAGAAAGGATTGGTGATTCAAAGATCGCTTTCTCCCCCTTTATGTCACCTGTCTTTTCTGCTAAAATGACCTTGTATCTGTAAAAACGAAGACATGAAACGAAGATCTAAAGTTAACATCAACTGGGGACCTGAATTGGCATATGCAATTGGGTTAATCACGTCTGATGGAAATTTATCGACCGACGGCAGGCATATAGTATTCGTTTCAAAGGATGGAGAATTGGCAAGGACTTTTAAGCGATGTCTCAATCTCGATAATGCTATTGGTCGGAGAGTCCGCGGTGGAGAAACCGAGAAAAGATATTTTATTGTTCAGTTCGGAGACAAGAATTTTTATAAATTTCTAACGTCCATTGGATTAATGGCTGCTAAGTCGAGGAAGCTCAAATCAGTCCAGGTTCCAGATGATTACTTCGTTGATTTCTTTCGTGGATGCATCGATGGAGATGGCACCATCGGAACATTTAGTCATCCGGAGACCACCCGTCCTCAAATTCGTCTGAGGCTTGCGTCGGCTAGTCGTGACTTTCTGGAGTGGATCCACGGAAAGATAAAGACAATCTTTCAGATTAACCGCGGCTGGATCAGCTCATCAAAATGTCATTCTGGGGAATTTTGCTATTATCTGTGTTTTGGTAATAAAGATTCATTAAGTTTGCTAAAGTCGATGTATTATGATGATGTAAAGTACTTCCTCCCAAGAAAGCGGGAGATCGCAAGTAGAATTCTTTTGTTGCAAGCTGGGGTGGTGTAATGGTAGCCACGCATGGTTTAGAACCATGTGACCGCAAGGTCGTGGGAGTTCGATTCTCCCCCCCAGCACCAAGTAAATTATTAACCCACACACCTTATGACTGTCGATATGAAAGACCCGTTCGTTTCCATGCTCGTCCATGCCTTCATCGGCGCTTTTGTCGGATCGATTGGAGGATTGATCATGATTTACTTCATCTCATTGGTTGGGTATTTGAGTGGAAACGGACCGGAGATGATGCCGGCGGACGTCGGTGATGTTTACTGGCCCGCGATGGCCATGGGCTCGATCGTCGGTACGATTCTTGGCGGCGTGGCCGGGATCCGCAAAGCGAAGTAACAGTTGTGGCGGAGATCAAATTAAAAGTTTTGGTCTATGTTGTGAAGGATGACGAGCTGCTCGTCTTGCGGCATGTTGATTTCTCCTATGAACAGGTGGGGATTCAGGTGCCAGGAGGTTCCGTCCGAGACGGGGAATTGATCGAAGCTGCAGCATTGCGAGAACTCATCGAGGAAACGGGGCGTGATTGCTTCGAAATCGTGCGCGAAGTCGGAACCGCAATGTACAACATGGCCCCGAGCCGTGACGAAATCCACGAACGTCATTTCTTTCTAGTACGACCAACCGCCGAGCTTCCAGAACGCTGGTCGAGCGAGGAGCAACATGATGGTCAGCACCCCCCGACCCGTTTCGAATGTTTCTGGATTCCGCTAAAAGATGGTCACGTCCTCCAAGCGGGGATGGGAGCTTTGCTCGCCGAAGTATGAAAAAGATTCTGCCGTATGCGCAATACTTCAGAAGCCTGCACCGCAAGCCAAGCGGTTCAGGGGTCCTGTTTTTTGATCGACAAGGGCGGGTGTTGATTTTAAAAACGACGTATCGTGACGGGTGGATCATCCCTGGCGGTATTGTGGACGAAGGTGAATCCCCGACTGAAGCATGTATACGTGAGATCAAGGAAGAGCTTGGTCTGAAGATTAAACGTCTCGGGAATTTATTATGCGTAGATTACAAAGGAGTCACAGATAAAGTTATCAAAGATGATTCGTTTCAATTTATCTTTAATGGTGGGCGTTTGACAGATGCACAGATTAAACGGATTAAACTTGATCCAGCAGAACACGCAGAGTTTGCTTTTGTAACGACGAAGCGAGCACTAAAAGTGTTGAATCCGCGCCTGGCTCATCGGCTCCCAAAGTGTCTCAAAGCGATGCGAAGAAAAACATGTCTTTATTTAGAGTGCGGTAACGAACTAAGTTAATATGTCCGTTGTACAGCAATCACAGTGGCCGCACGTTTATGGAGCGGGAGCATACGCGATCATGGTGAATGATCGCGATGAGGTGCTTCTCGGCTTTCAGGGAGAGCGGCACGTGTGGATGCTCCCGGGTGGCGGGATCGAGGTGGGGGAGTCGGCTGAACAAGCCGCGGTGCGGGAGACAAAAGAAGAAACGGGGTTTGACGTGGAGATTGTGCGACTTGCCGGCATGCATGATCGGTTTGTCGACAAAGGCCAATCGATGTTCATTTTCGAAGCAACGATCACCGGGGGAGAGTGGACAGAGAACGACGAAATAGATAGGATCCAGTGGTTCCCACTTAACGAGCTGCCGAGTCCTATTTCAGAAACGTCTCACGCTCGACTCGAAGCGTTCAAGAAGTCTCGCAAGGAAACGTTCTACATCAAAGGATTATGAGAATCGTCCTGATTCACGGATACAATTCAGGCCCAGATCAAAACTTCCATCCGTGGCTCGCCAACGAACTGCGCGAGCGCGGGTTTGAAGTGATCGCCCCGAAGATTCCGCTCGAAGGCGAAGTCGATGTGCTCGCTTGTATCGATGCGTTGATCAAAGAGGTCGGTCAGCTGGACGATGAAACGATTCTCCTCGGTCATTCGCTCGGTGCGGTGCTCGCTCTGCGCTACCTCGAAGCGGCCGAAGCGATGGCTACCCCGCGCGCCGTTATTTTGGTCGGGGCGCCGTACCAGACGAAGAGTGAAAAGACGCGCAACATGTTCCTGTCTGAATTTGATTATGAAGTGGTGATGTGGAAGACGAAAGAATTTGTCGTCGTCCACGATAAGGACGACAAACTCGTCCCATTTGATCATGCACAGAAGTATCAAAAGATGCTCCAAGCCGAGTTGGTGGAGTCGACAGGCAACGATCACTACATGGATGCCGAATACAAAATCCTGCTTGATACGGTTCTCAAAAAATCTGAACCGCTTCCTGAAATTCAACCGGGCGCCACCCTTCCCGACGCCTATAAGTCCTTTCGCTAGCGCACGTACTGCAAGTCGAAGATGAAATCCGGATCTTCGCGTTTCATCTCCTCAACAATCTCGGTCATTTCAGGATACGTTTTTTGCATGACGGCCAAGTAATAAATCACTTCTTGGGGAGAGAGGGGTTCCTCATCTGCGGCGTAGTAGCGGAGATGGTTGACGAGCATTTGGAGTTTGCCCATGACATCGAAGCGGCGTAGACGCCCGATCTCCTGATTGCGTTGTTCGGGCGGGCGATTGAATGAGAAGTATTCAAAGTCGAATCCGACAAGCTCAAGCGATGGACGGCGTTTTTGATCGCCGCGATAGAGCTTGTAGGCAAAGCCGTCATGGTCGGTGTTGCGGAACCCGTGCTTGATCTGTGTTTCATCGAGTAGGGCTTGGGCGCGTTCCATATCGGAAATGGCTTGGACGCGGGCAAACTGTTTGAACGTAAGGGGAGGAAATTTCGAGAACAGTCGAAACGGTAACTGGACACGTTGTCCAGCAAACGTTTTTGATTTCATAATCATCTCCACTTCAGTGACAGCTTCCTTGAACTCCTGCTGAAACGATTCTGGATGTTCTTCGATCAGTTGAGCGAACCGCGCGGTCACGCGGTTGCTCCCTGTTCCGTGTTCTCCGATCGGCCAAAGCCCCTCTTCATTTCTGAATAAGGTGAACGAATAGCCGTCTGGAAATTCTACATACCCGACAGCCTCCTCAAAACGAACGCGGACGTCACCTTCCGTGATGGGGCTGATCGATTCGAAAAACCGAGCCGTCGCATACTCCTGCTTGGTCGTTAATCCGTCGGTGTGCCCATTCTTTTTCACGTGCAGGTGTCTATTTGTCTTTCGTTCCTTAAGAATATGGCGTTCATTCCCTGCTGAAACTTCATAGACCCGATCTTTAATCTGGCGATTGGTTTTCCAACCCGTCGGATCCATAAGTGATTGTGCCTCGTTGGTCTTTTTTGGGTCGAACGTGACTTTGATCCCGCTCGGTAGTTCAACCCGTCCGGATGTGTTCCCTTTGGTTAGTTGCGGGTTAGCTAATAGTTCAGCTCCAAGCGCCAAACGTTTTACGTAGCGAGCGAAAACAAAACGAGATCCGACGAGTTTGCGTTCTTCGGAGGTGACTCCGGCGCGTCCTTCAGGACTCCAGGTACTTGTCCCTGATTTTTCATAACTCGGGGCGTTCACAATGTCTGGTGTGAGTAGTTCTTCGGGCACAGCGGGTAGGGCAATAAACGGCTTCAATTCCAGACCTTCGCTTGAAAGAAAGGCAGCGATGCGTTCGTTTCCCGTCGCCTCGATCTGCTCCACAAAAGCGTTTGGGAGTTCTTCGGTAAGGGGAGTGGCGGCAAAGGTCATGATCGCATCGCGGAGTGCTTCATCTTTACGCATCTCTTCAGCGACGATCATGGTGAGATAGCCCATCTGTCGTTCGATTTTTGGAACATCAAAGGTATTTGTTTCACGATCAAGGACGGGGGTTCGTTCTTGTGAGGCGGGTGTGGTTTGTTGTTTCGCTGTATCTGTTTGGTGTCCCCGTGCTTCTTTTAATTCCGACATAGCTAATAGTGGTACGTTTTACCTCGCAAAATAGTGAAGGCACGGTAGAGCTGCTCCAGGAGGACGATGCGGGCGAGGTCATGGGGGAGGGTCATGGTGGACAGGCGTAGGGTGTGTCGCGCCTGTTTTTTGGTCGCTTCTTCAAACCCGAACGGCCCGCCGATGACAAACGTGATCGGCTCGCCGCGATCTTCGAATCCACCGACGAACTTGGCGAACGCTTTTGATTCCATCTCTTTGCCGCGCTCGTCGAGGAGAATCGCCCCTGCAGGGAGCTCTGCGAGCTCTTTCACTTCGAGAATCTCCAGACGAGCAAATGCCTTTAAATACTTTTTATATTGCTCCGTGACTTCTTGATACGGCCCACGTGGCATTTTACTGACGGCGATGATGCGAATCGGTAGCATACGTGATAAAATAGCGTTATGTCTGAGAAGAAGCGTACCACAATACGGTCTGCTTCACCCCCACGGAGGAAAAAGATCATGGAGGTCGAACCGTTGCCGATCCCGGCAACGCCTGGTCCGGTCGAGCCACCAAAGGCCCGACCGGCTCCTTGGGTCTACGTCTTGATCGCTCTCTTTATTTTCAGCACACTCCTCGCCCTTTTTGTCACTCTCTACCGTTCTCGACTGATCGAGGAGCAGGCAGCAACGAGCGCGGTCGAAATGACGGACACATCAAAGGATGAACGCGCTTCCGAGGAGGCCTTCACTGGTCCGGACGCGAGCGAGTCTCTGCCGGTCTACTCTTACACCTCTGTTTCGCGCGAGGTGGTTTCATCCGCGCATTATACCGGCATTACCGAAGAGTGTTTTAACGCGGAGACCAACGCCCTGTCTCCAACGATAGAACGTCCGGCCGTGGTCGATGAAAAGACTTCGCTCGTGGTAATCGTAGCGATTGATCGTCTCGAGGATCTTTCAACGCTTACAGAACTTGTAGATATTGCTGATGCGCACAAAGTTAAACTCACCATCCTTGTTTCTCCGACGTTTGTTTCTGCAGCCAACACTCAGATAGTTACCGAACTTGCGACGTGGGCCGAGGGTGGACACGAAATCGGGCTGAACGTCGACCGCACTGAGTTGTTTCCGCAAAGTGAGCCCGATGCTGAGATCCCGTACGGCACTTGGTTGCTCGTGTTACACGAATTTCAAATTGACGCGGAGGCGCTCTGTGATTGTTCAGTCGTCACGTTTGCAGACGGCGGGTCGTTTGGTCGTATCTTTGAAGTCGCTCACGACTTAGGGTTTGTTGTGCATGTTTCTCCGGGCGCACCGATCACCTATCAGCCGTGGACGCCGGCCGTTGGGGGGTCATCTCAGTCTTTGGAGAGCTTTGACGTCTTTGGTTCGGTCGTCCAGGTGCCGCAAGGGATTTATCCGGGGCACTGTCAGAATCCGGGCAAGCTTGCTGTTATGAGTGACGTCGGTTTTTCCTACATCACCCGAGCATTCTATGAAACGCTCGGTATGGCAGAAAAAGGACGGGTCAACGTCTTTTCGCTGATGATCGATCTGTCGGCGCTCGGAGATCTGAGTGCTCCTGACGCGATCGATCCGTTCGATACCTGGCTGACCACGGTCACAGATCGCGAGGTGCGTTCAGCACGTCTCGTTTCTGCACGCACAACGGATATAAACACCGCCTACTTCACTTGGCTCGACTTGAACTTCCAAAATATCGAGTTTGTTAAGAAATAAGCCAAATTCGCCTGTGTATAACGAGGGGATCGACCCCGGGAACCCGTCGCTTGACAGGATTCCCGGGTTTTTGTAAGCTTCTGCCACGAATTAAACATAGGTCACGCCTCTTCTTTGTCCCAAGAATTTCGGGAATTTCTTGATGGGATGGAGGGAAGCGGGGTGATTGGAAAGGGACACGTT
>CAMTUG010000002.1:0-146320 GCA_947084965.1 uncultured Parcubacteria group bacterium | reverse complement strand
TCCCTTTCCTCTTTCCGATTGTTTCGAATTTAGGATTTCGGATTTCGGATTTCATACAAGGTAAGGCAAGAATATCAGTAAACCGACGATCGCCGCAACGGTTGAAGCGATGAGGACCGCGGCAGCCATCATATCCTTCACCTCCCCCACCACCGGGTGGACCCGTGCTTTAAACGTATCGACGATCCGCTCAAAAATTGTGTTGATGACTTCGAGAATCAGAACTGCTGCGACCAACAAAATGAGAATAATCCTCTGCCAGGTCAGGAGCGGAAAGACGAACATACAGATGAAGACAGCGACACCAATCAACAGTTGAATCTGAAACGAAAGCTCTGTCCGGACGACGCGTACTAAGCCGCGCAGAGCGTAGTGAAAACTTTTTACAAGGCGAAAATTCTTCATAGAGCGTTAAGGATGCGTTGTTGAAGAGGGAGCATCTCTTCGGCGTCCCGCGGCGTTTCGTGATCAAAACCGAGAACGTGCAGTGTGCCGTGAATCAGCAGGTCGAGAACTTCTTCACGAACGGTGTGGCCGCGCTCCGCTGCCTGACGCTTGGCTTGCGGGTAGCAGATCAACACCTCCCCGATCAATACAGGCCCTACAAACGAAAAAGAGAGGACATCGGTCACCTTGTCTTTCTTGCGCCGTTCGCGATTAATCCGACGCATTTCTGTCTCGCTCAGGAAGGCCACGGACAATTCCCCTGATGGACGAGGCTTGACCCGGCGATCGATCGCTGCCATAACCGCACGTACAGCGCGTCCGGAAAGACGCGCTGAGGAGGGAAGTTTGCGCTGATCAAGCTCTACGGTGATCATGGGGTGGAGGTCAACATGAATGAATTGACCATCATCTGATAGGTCGTCAGGAAATTGATCGTCGATTGGGTGCCGAGCGAGTAGCTGATGACGTAAACCGTTTCTCCATCCTCAAGGTAGGTTGTCATGCCGTCCGGGCTCTTTATACCAGCAAAATTCTGGCGGGTCGTCACGTCTTCTAACTGGTCTTCCCGTGCGTCTGGCGCTTGTGCTACATACCACTCCTTCAGCGTTTGAGAGGCTTCTTTGGTCTGGATGATAACCTGCATAAACTCCCCTGTCGGCACACGGAACATGACTGAACCGTCGTCCGCGACCTGTACGGTCCAACGCGAAGGATAAATAAGCGTATACTCAATCCCTTCCGTACTGTACTCCCGAGCAAAACCGGTATCGACGAGCAGCGCCGGAGCATCTGCACGCGGGTTGTAGAGATGAAACACTTCGTTTCCATCAAGATAAGTGTCATGATCCGTGTCCGGAATCCGCGGATCTGAACCGTACAGAACTTCTTCGATGTCGGAAAGCCCGTCAGAGTCTGCATCTGTTCCACCGGTTGGTTCAACAGGTTCAGGAGTCGGTGCTACTTCGCAGGCCCCGCGGACACAGATCAGATCGTCGCTGCAAGGATTTTTCGTTGAACATTCCGGTTCAGGTTCCGGCTCTGGTTCAGGTTCCGGCTCTGGTTCCACAACAACGACAGGGTTCGGTTCCTCAAGCGTAGCAAGGAGATACCAAGCTCCCCCGGCAATGAACAGGAAAAAGATAACCCCGCCGACGATGAGCGGTTTAGAGATGATCCGTTTTTTGGCAAGCGGGAGCGGTGGCTTTGCGGCAGGCGGCGCGATCGGTTGCACTGGAGCTGGCGGCGAAACAGGCTTTGGTGCGGCTGAAGGTGGAGTCATCGGCGTTTTTCCACCACGAAACTCCGGAGGCATCGCGTGGATGATCGGCTCCGGAATAGCTGGTTTCTGTTCACCAGGCGGTTTTTGCAATTGCTGTGATGCTTCGGCAACCATATCGGTATTCGACCTGTTGCTTAATACAGTCAAGGCAGCCAGGCCAATTATTGCTGCGGCACCTGGAAGAGCCTTCCTGAACCGTTAGGATTGTACCCATTGCGCACTTCGCTGCCATCAGGATAGCCATCACCATCCGTATCTTCCTCGAGCGGGTTTGTCCCATACACAACGACCTCCTCACGATCACCCAACTCATCGTTGTCCGTATCGACTTCATCAGGATCCGTGCCGATTTCGATCTCTTGAGCATCAGAAAGCCCATCACCGTCAGAATCAACGACGATCGGCGTGGCTTCCGGGGTCGGCTTGACGACCGGTTGAGGTTTTGAAATCGGCGCTGCAACTTCTTCCTCCTCGAGAACGGCTTCAGGATCCGTCGCTTCAATCGATTCTGCAGGTTTGCGCGTCAACAAAATATAGGTCAGGGCAGCCGCAACGCCCAAAATGACGAGCACAGCGATGACAACGAGCACAATCTTGCCAGCTCCACTACCCTGCGGGCGCATCGCCTTCATTGTAGGCGGAGGGGTTGGAGCAACCATCATCGGAGTTTGTGACGCCGGCGCCGGCGCCGGTGCAGGCACTGCACGAACTGGGGCAGCAGCGGGTGGTGCCGTTGGCATCGTCGGTGCGGGAACAGACGGAGGAACTCCTCCACCGACCGGCAAATTCGCTGGCACACCACCTTCTTCGAACAGATCTTTTGGTTCTTCAAACATACATTTCTTAGAGCATCCCAGGGCCATTAGGATTATACCCTGAATTGACCTCTGTGCCATCAGTGAATCCATCCCCATCGGTGTCCGCACTCGCTGGATTTGTGCCGTAGGTATTCACCTCGTCCGCATCCGTTAATCCATCATTATCTGAATCAATGGAACGATCGCTTGATCCTGCACTTTCCTCCTCTAATTCATCCAAACCATCTAAGTCACGATCAGCAACACCCACGACCTCCACGCACGTATCCTGAAAATCATTCTCAGAAAGAGAGAGGCAGAGATCTGGATCACGCACTGCAATCGCGCGCGCGACAACCTCGGCCGCATCGCAAGATACATCATCCATGAACGCAGGATCACAGACCCCCTGCACAACAGCCCGAATAACAAATTCATCTCTACATTGATCTTGGCGCTGGGTCGTCGAATAAAGCCGACAATCGTCATACTGACGATCCGCGGATGCAACAGAGGATAGGGCCGCATCATTGCAAGCGGCTTTTTTGGTTGCATCCGATATCTTATCGCAATATGAAGCATCCGCCGCGGCGATCGCCGCCAACATGGCACAAGAATCGTAGGCTGTTCCAGATGCAAGCCCGTCACAATAAGCAACATCCGCCGCCTTCTGTGCTGCACTTCCGCGCAGATCCAACAGACATTCTTCAGGTAATTCAGCATCATTGCACTTTTCTTCAATAACAACGATTACCTCCGCGCGTTTATTCGCTGCTGCTTGTTCCGCCGCTCGGTTCGCACGTGACCGATTCACAAAAAAGATAGTGACGAACGAGAACAGAATAATGACGAGAATGACCACCACCCCAATAACAACCCAGCGGCGATTTTTTACAACTGGCTCCGGTGCGCCCGATTGTCCTTCATAGACATACGATTGTGGCTGGTATTGTTCCTCCATATTATGGGGCACACATGTTCAATTCAAACGCCTCAAACTTGACCGGGCCACTCCCACGGAAACTGACTTTGATACTCACATCCTTCTCTGCCGTTTCATCACAGATGAACGCCGAGGGCAATGGCAAGGTAATCGAATCACCGACGTCAACCAGATCCATGCCCTCATTGCCGTCCTCGTCGACAATGATAACTGTTACGCCAAGAATCGAGTCGATAATCTGCTCATACATCGCCGCGAGTTCGTCTGCTGTGGTTGCCGAGTAAGCATAGGTCAGCCCCGAATCCGGTTCCGTGCAAGAAAGATCATTCCCCTCAGCGCGAGCACCAGAACAGTTATCAGCGCTTGTATCTGTTGTACACACCATTGACGACCAGCGCTGCATCTGACGAATGTCACAAGTAGTAGAGGTCAGAACAGCAGAATAAATTTCTATCCCACTATCCTTGGCGTCATCAGTCAACTGACTGACTTCGGCCATATATTCATCATTGACGCTGCCGCTTGAGTCAGAATCACTCAGGCCATAAACCGACTGGATCTTTCCATACTCTGTTGAAGTGTTGTAAATATCTCCGTCGGTAAAGACAATGATGATGCGACTCTCAGCAGTTGAATCACTAAGTGCATCAATCGCGTCCGCTACCGATTCGTATATTGGTGTCCCTTGCACGGAGTCCACACCTCTGAAGTCATCTGCTAAGGTTTGCAAGACATCGGCTTTTTCATCAGTCAAATCAAGCAGTAAGAAATCGTTGAGTTCACTCTGGCTGTAGGTCCCACTCGAATCACCATCTGTACCATGCTGGCCGCCGATATAGGCGACGCCGACTCTCAACTCGGCACTTACCCCGGTATAGGCGTCAAAGAGTTCGTCAACAGCATCACTAACGGCAGACCGTAAAATATCTAATCGGGTATCTGAACCAGACAACGTACTAGACATCGACTGCGACTTATCAAGGACAAAGATAATATCTGTGTCCGGGAGATTACGTTCTGATTCAGAAATATCGGCAGTTAACGACGACCAAACAGTACAGGCTGGAAGCGTCAGTGTGGCGTTGTCCGGCGCATTACCATCATCATTCTCAAAACTGTACAGACTAAGCGAAGTACCAGCCACAGCCCCAGCGGACTCGCTGGTAATCGAGACCGTACCTTCTTCATAATTGAACGGACAGGCGCTTGCACAATCATCATTGCACGTCGGCTTCATACAAGTATAGAACTGTGTCGAGTTGGTATCACAGGTCGTTTGATCATTTCCACTAACCGACTCCCCAGCGGAGTAGGTACAATATTCCCCGCCATCAGGACCACCGTCACAAACACCAACATCACGACAGGTGTAATCAACACCATCGTCCGAGAGTGTGTCACCGAGCGTGTAACAGATCCCGTTAACCGTCCGAGTTGCTGAATCAAAATAGTAATAGTGCGAGGTAAGTGTTCCATCACAGACTTCAGAAGATGTATCAAGCACTCCATCACCGCAATAGTCACCCGAAGCGGTCAGATAGACACAGGCATTTGAGCAGTAGCGACAGGTTGAACCGTAATCTGCTTCGCAGATCGTGCCGTTCTCGTCCCCGCGGTCGCACGTTTCGTAACCGGAGTACAAATAGCCATCACCGCAGACGTTCGAAGTACAGGCGTTAGTACAGGCGTCATTATTGCTGCTGTTACCGTCATCACATTCTTCCTCACCCTGTATTTCCCCATCGCCGCACATTTGCTCGGCACTGTTACAATAATTCCAAGAGTTCCATTGGCAGGCGGTGGCACTTGTCGCATCTTCATCGCAAGAACGGGTGCGATAGGTTTGATATTCAGCCGCTGTTGTGTCGCATGTTCCCCCACCCGCCTGACACAAACCGAGTAGAACTAGATCGACGCCAAGTTCATCCAAGCCCGTGATCCCAACATCCGCCCAGCTCGTTCCATTACAAAGGACTCCATCAAGCGAGCCACCGACGCAGACATTCCCTGTCGGACAGGCGAGATGCTGGCCCAAAATGGACACACTCGAATCATACGTCAAATGACAGGTATCTGTTCCGGAGCAGTCGCTATCATCATCACACGCCGTCTCCCCATCTGAACAGAGTGCGCCTTCGTATTGCTCGTTGTCACCATCGCAAATCTCGGCACCATTTACCTTTCCATCTCCGCAGGATGGACCGGTCCCTGAACAGGTGGCGTTGCAAGAATTAGCCGGATTCAGTGTATAGACACCGTTGTCTGAACCTTCATCACAAGATTCTCCGCCAGCAAGGGTACCGTCACCACAATAGAACGCTGAGCTGTCCCAAGCGCAATTAGTACCGCAATAGCCGTACGTCCCGTTGCGTGAACCGTCGTCGCACGTTTCACCCGCATCAACGACACCGTTTCCGCAGCGAACCGGCACGCAGGCCGCACGAGGATTCGTTTCATAATCATCACAAGCCAGGGCATCGCTGGGGTCGTCGATACAAGATTCGGTCGTTGTCCCGCTCTCCGAAGCGGTTGTTGTACAGATCGTCGTGTCCGTACAATCGACTGCGCCGGAATTACAGGCAAGGCCGGCGGCCAGGCCGGAATCACAGTCACCGTCCGCATCCGCATCCCCGCCGGAACAGATCGTCGTGTCCGTACAATCGATCAGACAGGCTTGTCCGTCATAATCCGCGTCTCTACTAACACAGACCAGTGCGGTGCAAGCAACGCTCTGGGTATCACCCGCTTCACACGCCTCC
Organism: uncultured Parcubacteria group bacterium; assembly: GCA_947084965.1. Lineage (GTDB taxonomy): Bacteria > Patescibacteriota > Patescibacteriia > UBA9934 > CAMTUG01 > CAMTUG01. Next base: position 140,095 of record CAMTUG010000002.1, on the reverse strand, counting down.
CCAGACCCACGCACGCCGTCCCCACAAACTTCGGATGCGCCGTAGATGTCGTCGTTACACGTTGGATCCTCTTGATACCCGTCAGTCAGATTATCGAAGGCGTTCCCCACCAAAATATCGAGATCGTCCGTCGTGTCTTGGTCAATGGCGAAGGCCCAAGAAGCCGTCGGGCTAGCACTGACGTAATCATATTCTAGGTCAACGAGGATCTGATACGCCGTTTGACCAATATTACGATAGAGATAGGTGTAGGAGCCGGCCGGACAGGCGAATAACGAGTTGGTCGCGTTCCAGCAGGTGTCTGCGCTGTAGTCCGCGTAATCGCCACCCGTCTCTCCGCAAAGATCGAATTGATTGAGCGGATCGGTTGGGATCGTTACTTCCAAGTCACTCTGCAACACCTCGGTCCACGACGACCAAGCGCTATCGGTGATGGAGCGGAGGAACGAACCGGAGTTAATCTCTGGATAGACCGGTTCGCATGTTTCGCTGGCGCTCGGACAATCCGCGCTTGAAGTACAAGAGATAGAGGTCGATGCGCTGCAGCGCCCGTTTGATTCGCCATAATTCTCAAGAGCTCCTTCGATATAGCGCAGGTCGGTCAGACGCTTGAGGTCACGCGTCAGCTTGTCCTTTTCTGCACTACAAGGCCCGCTGGAACAATCGAAATCCGAGGAACAGGTCTCCGCTGAAATCTCAAGGCTATCCACATCATGAGTAACGGTTCCGGTACGGAAACCGATGCTTGATCCTGAACAATCAATGCTACAGTCGTAATCTCCATCGCCACAGACAGCACCTTCACCACGCAAGTTGGCCGTCCCAACCATGTCACAATAGCCGTCCTCGTCCGTATCACCGTAGTAACACTGCCATGCGTCATCACAGTCCATGACACAATCCTGCTGATATCCGGCAGAGGTCGCTGAATTACAGATCGGAATCCTGGCGGTCACTTCCGTTGCTGTGGTTACCGTTTCATAGCAAAGCTGATCATTACTGACGTTGGTATTGAACGACCAGTTTTCAAGCATCTGGTTGAAGATCTCCACCGTCGATTCATCAGCCCCTTCGGAATAGGAGAGGACGTAAATATTCGAATAGATGTCGCCATCGTCGCTCTGATTGGCGGCCAAAACGTAAACCGTGCGGCCGTCTTGGAGCGCTTCGTAGCCATCGACCGTTGTGGCGGAAGGCGAACCGGTGAATCCTTGCTCTGCATACCAGTCACCGATCGCCAGGAGATCTTCATTTGGAGAGATGCGAATACCAATACCGTCGCCGTTGCTGAAACGGAAAAGATATTCTTTGAGCACATCACCCGGTGGAGCCGTCACACCGACGGCGTCTGCCGAATCAAAGTCATCACTCCCCCCTTCATCGCCATCATCACGGCAATAATAGGTCGAGAAGTGCATGTAGCCATCGCGTTCAGCAATTTCATCTGTGCCGTCATCATCTGGATCCGCATCCGCGCCGTCTTCATCGGTAAACGGTTCCCAGGTACCGCCCGCCGCGAGTTCATCGGCGGTCGGCAATGCCGGCCAAGGATTTTCACACAAGTTAGCAACGGCATCAACCGATCCAGCAACAGATTCACCCGCCAGGCCAAAGAGCGTATCGACGGTGATCAGCGCATCGGCATAAATAACCGCTTCCCCGTTTTCTCCGACGGCGGTGACGACGTTATCATCGCCCTCGGCATCGGTTTCGCTCGTCGAAGGGACGGTCAAAATCTCCGTGTCGGTTGACCACCACGTTTGCGTCCAATCCCATTCGTAAACCCCTGGGATTGAAGAGAGTTCTTCTTCCACACCTCCGGTCGTGGTGATCGCTGTAGCATGATAGCTGTGCTCTTCATTCGTCTCTGTGAAGAGCCCTGGAGAATCTTCGTCTTCATCCTCAACTCTCACCGCATCAAATGAGCAGACGTCCTCGCCGATTTCAGCGGTGAAGGTGTAATCCGCTTGCATACCGACCCCGTCGGCCGAGCGAACACCAGAACCGTCGTGATCTGGATCACCGGTGATCGTCACGGTGTAATCATGACTCGCTTCCAGTAATTCCGTATAGATCAAGGATACGCGTTGTCCGCCCGCATCGTCAGAGACACTGAAGGTGAAAGGAAGTTCGCAAACGGATGATTGCGCATCTGCCGGCAGAACAAATCCGGTGAAGAAATCGGTGACCGTGTTCCACAGACGCGAGAACCAGCTCCCGTTCGCGCGGGCCGTCGACCCATCATACGGACAGGTTTCATCAGCATCCAACTCAAGTTCGACCGAAACATTTTCAGCAAAGGTGTTGATGTTCATTTCGGCATCAAAGGTAAAAGAGATCAACGTGTTGCGACAGGCATCCGTTGTTGAAGGGGTGTAGTCGGTTACTGTTGGTCGGACGTAACAACATCCACCCGTTCCGCAGCCGAGCGTCGTCGAGTCGGAACAGTCACTGTCCACCGTACAGGAACAGGAAAGATTAAACGCTGCCTCGCCGGTCTCCCCTTCGGTCGTTGCCTCAATCGTGGACGTCGCCACTCCGTCAACCACTTCTGCCGGAGCGGTCGTGGCGATGATCGCCACCTGAATCGGTTCAACGTTCCCGTCTAAATCGCTGGTTGATACTTCGCAAGCACTAGCTTCGCCCAACCCCACTGTGGCATCCGCGCAGAAACTTGGGGTGGTATAGAGTGCGGAACTTCCCTCCAGCAGACAAAGATTTGAGCAGCCGTCGCCACTGGTGGTATTTCCGTCGTCACAAGATTCAAAAGCAGAAGATTCAGTCGTGCTATTGCCACAACAATTCGTGGTAACGGTTGCACTGCAGGCCGTGGTATTCCCTTCAAACAGACAGGTGTCGGAACAGCGAGCCCCGCCATCGCACTCTTCTGCCGGACTTTCCACGACACCGTTACCACACACACCGACCAAATCCAAGTTCGACGGCGACCCCTCGTTCAAGCATACACTTGAACAGCCATCATCTTCGTCATTGCACTCTTCCCCTCCGGCCCAGGTCGTTGTCCCGACGGTGTCGTAGTGTGTCAAAACGTTGTCCGTGCAGCTCAAACCAACGGACCGTGATCCTTCATTGAGACAGCTTGCGGAACAACCGTCACCACTCCTACTCCCGCCATCATCGCACTCCTCAGCCGCATCGACCGTACCATTTCCACAGCAGGACGGGTCGGTCGCAGAAGTGCAGGCCGTCGTCCCCTCGTTCAAGCACTGCGAAGAACATCCATCACCGTCTTCAGCGTTTCCGTCATCACAATCCTCACCCGAATCGAGCAAGCTCCCATCACCGTCTGCGTCTTCGCCGCAAATGGCGGTGTAGCTTTGCGTCCCTTCTGGTAAGCAAGACGTTGTACACCCGTCAGGAATTTCGTCCGTAGCCACTTCGACTGCACCATCGCTGTAGAGTGTGGCAACAGCTGTGTTGTCGCTCACCCACGCCCAGTCATAGCTCGTACCGACAAGCTGTTGACCTTCCGAAGAACAGGCGTCTGGCAAACCATAAGCGCGCGATTCAAAAACCGCTGTCGCCCCGACGTAATCAACGGTCGCCGAACCTGGATCCAAGGCAACACGATCAACAGCGCAAAGTGTGTCGTCTGCTTTAGTCAAAAACGTCCAGGAGAAATCACCGTCGTACGTTTCCGACATCAACACCCCACTCTCAGAAGCAATGTCCCCGGACAGGATAACTTCGTAATACGTTGTCGACGTGAAGTAGCTGGTTGGGATGATGGAGAGCTGTGTTGGATCATCGTCATCGAGATCAATGGAAAGTTCGATCCCGTCGGCATCCGTATAGGCAGCGCAAATTTCATCCGTACACGGATACACCACGACCCGCCCAGGGCTCGTGATAGAACTTTCGTCCATCTCCGTATTAAAGGTGACGTAAATCCCGGCGTTGATACAGGCCGTTCCCCCTTCACCGCAAGAAGGTTCGTAACTCACGATGTACGGATTAGTAAAATTAATCAGCAGGTCGGCATCATCGTCCACCCCCTGGGTGTTTTCTTCGACCAACATGTAAGACGTACCCTCTTGGACCGCCAGCGCACTCTGACAAGAAGACGGCTCGCCGGTGCAATCCGCATCGGCTGCGGTTGTCAGCGTGGCATACGTCTCGTCTGTCTCCCAATTCCAAGCGTAGGCGCCGGAATCAAGGATGACACACTCGTCCGCCGCGACCGCTTGGGCGTTGAAATTCGCCGTCCCATCTTCCTCTTCGATCGTTTGGCTGCTCGGGGTGATGTTCACCCCTTCGATATCGCAAATTTCCGCGCTCGAGGAGGTCCCAAATGTCCAGGCTGTTTCCTCGATCGCCGTTCCATTATACGAAGTGATCCCACTCGTTAATGTGATCAGGTAGGTCGAGGAGACGTCGAGAACCGAGGCAGGCGCGACCGTAAAGCTGACGCTTGTTGTATCGATCGTGTCGAGAGTAACCGATTCCACAGATGAACAAGGGTCGTCGGATGGGCCGGTGCATTTATTCAACAAGATCGTCGTTGAGGTAAAGCTATCCTGATCCATCGTCGTGTCGAAGGTTGCCGAAAGGGCGGCATTGACACAAACCGCATCACCACCAGAGCGTCCGTCCCAAGGGGTCGGACTGATCATGTCGTCCGAGCATTCCACCTCGATCCCCGGCACCGTCGGAATCGGCCCAGTTGAAAACCGCCAGGCATACGACGCATCAATCACCGTTTCTTCCGGACAGCTGCCCGTTGAAGCAACACACACCCCTGTAGAACAACACTGCTGGGTGTTCGCATCACAAAGATCAACTTCGTTACAGTCGCCGATGCCAAAAAGCGTACCGTTGGATTCATCATCTGAGGTATCCGTGACCGTTACATAGCCCGTCACTGCCGCCTCCGGCACATCGACCACAATTTCTCCGTCTTCCCAGGTAGTGACGCTCGCTGACTGACCGTCAGCAAACGTGACTGTGCCTTCATCGTCCCCAAATCCTTCACCCGAGATCGTCACCCCTTCATACCCGGACGGTCCAGAATCCGGATCGATCGCACAGATCCCCGGACCGGCCGTACCGTCCGTCACCGTGAAGTCTATCCCTTCCGAAGCGACGCTGTCGTACCGATAGACATTGACCGAGTACGTTGTACTCTCAACACCTTCTGGCACTTTGACGATGATTTCTTCGCCACCCCAGATATCATCTACACAGACGGCGGGGAAATCCGTGGAGGCGGCCGTCACTACCCCAAAATCAGCACTTTCTGTATCCGTATTTGTGAAATAAACCAAACCAGTAGAAGAACCGAAGTTTTCACCGACAATGGTCACGTATTCATCGATCGGTCCGGATTCTGGATCGATCGAGGTGATGACAGGTGCCGCACCGGTGTCTGCTTCCTGCACTTCGTAGTTGACGGTGTTTGATTCCACTCCATCAATCCAAACCGTAGCATCGTAATCATCGGCTGCGAGCGTTGGCACGATCACGGAAAGAAGTTCGTCGGCCCAATCCGTGTACGCTCCAGCTTCTACGGTGCCGAAATAAAATGCCCCGCTGTCCTGGGCATCGCCAAAATTTACCCCCAATACATCTGTCGGGTCTGTGACCTCACCAAAATCCGGATCCAACTGACAGATCCCCGGACGGACAACCGAAGTCACTTCAAAATCATCAATCAACGTACCGTTGTCATCATCCGTACTATCGCTATGACCACCTGCGGTTGTGAGCGTAATAGTATAAAGTTCCCCCTCGCTCACCCCTTCCGGAACGACAACAATGACCTGATCCGTATCCCACGGGTCGTTACAGTCAGCAAGTTCGGCCTCAACGTCTCCAAACAACACCGTGCCAGTGCTGCTCCCAAAATTATTTCCAGAAATCGTAACGTAGGTGCCCGGAGCGCCGTCCGCCGGAGAAACGCCTGTAATTTCTGGGGCATCGACGCAAGAACCGTCTTCACAGACTCCGCTTTGACAATCACTATCTTCGACACACGCATCACCGCCACAGGAACCACAATCTTCGCCGCCGCAATCTTCCCCCGTTTCATCTTCATCTGTCTCTCCATTAAAACAGTGCGCGGCACGTACGGTCACTTCAATCGCATCCGAATCCGCATCATGCGCGTTCACATCGTAGGCGATCGCATAAATCTCATGCTCACTGCCCTCTTCGATCGCCGCGGTGTCCCATTCGATTTCAGCGATAAATTCGGTCGGGGTGTCGCCGTCCGGTTGATCGGTATCAACCAACACACCGTCCACGTAAAATTCAACCAAAGAAACTCCGGCATCATCCGTGACGAGCGCTTGAAGCGGAACGTACGCATCAACAGAAACGGAATCGCCGTCTTCCGGGTAGGTGATCTCAACTTCGGGATCTGTGGTATCAACAAGCTCCCCAGAAGTAAATTCGTACTCACAGGCGTCATACAGTCCACCACAAGAGATCGTCAGGCCGGACTCACTCTTCAGCCCTGAACCCAGCTCGATCGTGTACAACGTATTTTCCGCAAAACAGTTTTCGCTCGGCGCTTCTTCACAGGCGAGACTCGGGGTGAAGGTCACACGATCACCGTTGACCGCATACGTCCCCTCAACCGGCGTCGAAGATCCATCTGGTGTAATCGTGATCGCACTCACCGTGTCCCCGTCAACGTCTTTGTTAAAGGTCAGACGGACCGTTAAGTTTTTGATCGTCTGCTCGCCTTGCGGTGAAGCGCTTTCAATCACAAACACCGCGTCGGTGGAAGCCGGTGCCCCACCAGACGTGCCTCCTCCACCGGTAATATCAGAGCCGCCGACTCCAGTGGCTGAAAGCAGACGCGAAAGGACAAACTGCGTAATGGCAAATGAAGCCAAAATAATCGTTAACCCGACCGTGGCGTTGATCAGCATCTTGCGCGCCCGATCAACTTTTTCTTCGCTTCCGCCGCTCGTCATCCACAAAAAGCCGGCGTAGATGAACAGACAGACCGCAACAACACCGAGCAGTCCGAGGGCGGCACGGATCACGTTCGCCACAATAATCTTAGGATCGGCCGTGCCAAGCCCGAGCGCTTGTTGGAATGCACTCCCCTCTTCAATCCCTGTATCGATCTGGGCAAGGGCTGGCAGAGCAAAGAATCCCACGGCAGCGAGGGCGATCACGAAACTCAGGATGAAACGTTTTAAGGACATGAGAATGTCGTGGCGTTAAACGGAGCGTCAGCTTCTACTCCATCGCAGCAGTACGGATTGTTGGCCGTACCATCACACGAAGTCGTCTCGCTCGCCCCTGGCCCCACCGCTGGGTAGAAACAGTTTTGATAGATGCTCTGCACTGCGTCCGGGAGTAATGGAGCATACAGTTGTGAGGTCGATTCATCCGCCGCTGTTGATGGATCATCTTCAATCGATTCGACAAACGTCCCATGACTCATCTCCGTCACGGTGTGATCCGGGGTTTGGGTCGTTGCTGTCACTTCCACCCCACTACTGTCGTACGAACTGTTGCGAGCGACGTAATACAATTCGTGATCGGGGTAAGCGTACAAACTGATGTTGCTGTTGGTCAGTGTGCTTGAACGCATGATCGTATCCCAAATAAAGGTCAGATCTGCATCCACGTCGACATCTTCCTCAACAGGATTTGGTGAGATATCGGTCAGCTCAGGTCCGGCCAAAACGATTTCATCCGTGACAGAAAAATCTGAACGTGCATCATCCCCGGCTGTGCCGTCGTCGTTTCCATCAAGGGAATTCCCCGCCACATCAACGACGCCCGTATACGGTGTGGCCGCCTCTGGAGGAGAATCTCCGAGGTCAGCGGCCTGAATTTCAAGTTGAATTTCTTCTGTTGCTTCTGTAGCACTCGGCCCAGGCAAACAATAGATCGTCTCTCCACAAGAATTCGTCCCACAAGCGTCGGCGGAGGTAAATTCAACGACCGTGTATCCGCTCGAAATGACGAATGTTCCGGCAACTGGGCTGTAGGTGCCTGTTTCGTCTTCGTCAGACTGAACCTGGATGTTGGTGAATCCGCCCTCTGTCAGGTCATACGTTCCAGATGTCGTTGTTGGATCCACAGCCTCGGAAAAGACGATCTGCACTAAGACATTGCGTGCGTCTGTCGCCCCTTCTGTTGGGTAGATGCTACGAATCGTCGGCGGAGTGGTATCGATCTCGGTCGAAACCGTGAATGACCATTGGTAACCTTCCGCGCTTGAACCGGTGAAGACATTCGCTCCATCCGCTTCTAAGATACCCGGACCAAGAGCAACGGTGCATGTCGTTTCATAAACAGACGAACCGAGAACGGGCGGATCGAACACGAATGTTTGTAAATCTTCCGTAAAGGCCACGGTCACTTCCGTTGAAGTAAGATCCGTCTCCTCTGCTGTGGTCGGATCAACACAGGAGATCGTCACATTATCTGTGTTCAAATAAGCGACGGCTGGAGCGGTGTCATCGCTCACATCTGACGCATCCGCCCCTGTATCGTAATCAACAATCAGTGAAGGGATATAAACCTCTTCTTTAAACGTGACGATAATTTTTGTATTACGGGCGATATCCGTTCCGTTGCGTGGCGGATAATGATCTTCAATACCACCGCTTCCGAGAGCGTCCGAGAACGGGGTTGGCGTTGCGCTGTCGTCCGTAGTGTCGGAACCGAGCCCTGTCGCTGCGATGAGCGCATTCACGATCCACGTAGCGATCGCGAACGCGGCCAGACAGATGATCAACCCGATCGTCGCCGATTTAATGATGTTGATCGCCTTCTGAACTTTCTCTTCATCCCCTTGCGACGTCATCCAAAGGTAGCCGGCGTAGATCGTCAGCAACAGGAAGATAACACCAAGAAGTCCAAGGAATACTTGAACTACACGACCAATGGTCACCAGCAGATCCTGGTTCCCAAGTCCTGACGCTGTACCAACCGTATCGAGCCCTTCCTGCTGGGCGAGCGCGACAAATATCGGTGTGGCAATTAACGTCAGCGCAACAAAAAGTGATGCGACAAACTTCATGCCTGTCTATTTTAACATCTGCGCGACTTTTTCACGAACGCGTTGTCCACCGGCCCGGCCTTTGACCTTCTGCATCACAAGCCCCATCACCTTGCCCATGTCGTTGCCGAGATCTTTGGCGTCGGCCAAGACCTCTTGGATCGCGGCTTGCAGATCTTCATCACTCATCTCGGCCGGGAGATACGCCTTGAGAAGTTCCATCTCGGCTTTGGCGCGCTCTTCCAGTTCTGTGCGTCCGGCTTTTAGCGCCGAATCGAGCGCTTCCCCGAGTTGCTTCATCTGCGATTGCAAAACCGTGATGACATCCTCATCTTCCAGGTCACGCATCAAGTCGATCTGTTTATTCTTGAGGGCAGAGCGGATCATGCGCAACGTCGAAAGTGCGTCCTCCTTTTTCTCCTTCATCGCGGTCTTTACATCTTCCTCAATACGAGATAGCAGTGACATACAAGTTGTGGATTATTTCTTGGCAATTATAGCAAACGAAAAGCTCGCTGGGAAACCAGCGAGCTTTTTCTCTAACGGCGACCGAATTTCTTTTTCTTGTCCTCGACCAGCAAACCGGCTTTTTCGAGGTAATCACGCTTCTCCTTGGCGGCGAGGCGGGCCAAGGCGCTCGTCTTGAGCTTGATCTTGGTCGGCTTTTTGGTGTGATGCTTGCGCTTCTTTACTTCCAGGATCGTGCCGCTCGATTGCACGCGCTGGGTAAAGCGACGCAACATCGCTTCAAAACTCTCCCCTTTTTTGCGTTTGATATCTACTGCCATATATTTCATCTCTTTCGAGTGCGAAAAGAGTATCAATTAGGTTTAAAAAGGTCAATAGGGACGGAGGGTCCCTTATAATAGAGATAATTCACAGTAGTCGCAGGCTCCGGCCGCGTGGTTAATTCATGGCCTTTAAAGGTTGAGCGCCTCAAAAATACAACTTCCCCAAAGTGGAAGTACACAGACATCAGTTTTTACTAAAGTTAGTACAAAATGAACCCTGTGTACTTCCACTTTGCGACAGTTTAATTTTCAAGCACCTTCACTTCCTAGCCGATCGGTCGCCAAATTCGATGAGATTTCGGCGCGCGGGATGCCATCCTCTGAGGCGTACCAAAAACGTACGCCGAAGAGGTGGCAGGGGCCCGCAAGCCGAAAGATCACGAATTTCGCGGCCGATCCTAAAAATGCAAACGACCACCCCCGAGGAGTAGCGACGAGGATGATCGCTGCTTGGGGATGGTCGGTCTAGGGGCGACCCGTACGGTCGCCTAGTTGTCTTCGGTCGGGGGCTTGACGGACAGCCCCTCTTCCTCCTCGCGCTCCCCGATCGCGGCCCAGAGCTCCTTGTCGTCCTTGAGCTCTTCGCGCATCCGCTCGAGCAGGCGCTCGCGCATCGTCTGGACCACGCCGAGACGCTGGAAGTCCTTCGACTTCCGCATCCCTTCGATGGCGAGGACGAGCAGGCGGTTGCGCGCCCGGATCTCATCGCGGTACCAGTCGATCCACTGCTTCTGCTTCTGCGCCGCCGCCTCGAGCTGGGCGATCTGCTCCCCCTGCTGACGGATGGTCACCGCCTGGGTGCTGGACTGATTGACGACCGCCTTCAGGTAGGCGGGGAGGCTCGGGTGCAGGATCATGTTGATCGTCGTGGAGGTGCCGTTCTCTCCGATGACGACCCGGTTGCCCAGGCGGTCGGCGAGCACCGTCTGGCCGCGGAAGTTGACGACCGCCCTCCAGGCCTTGTCGAAGCGACCGGTGATCTTCGGCCGCCCGAACGGGTAGCGCGGGATCACCACCTCGGCCAGGCAGTCGCCGCCAGCCCAGACACCGCAGTGCGTGATGAAGCGGTGGTTGATCATGCGAAGCCACCCGTAGATGCACCCCACGATCATGGCGATCACGACGAGCCCGCCGACCCACCAGCCGACGGTGCGCTTGGCGGTCTCGATGAGCACGAGCTGAAACCGCTCACTCTCGTCGGCCTTCACGAGCGCCGCTTCGAACGCGGCGTCCGCCTTGGCGAGCTCGGCCTTTTCCTTCTTGTCCCATTCCCGCTCGTAGTGCCGCTCACGCTCCTTCCACCACTCCTGGTAGAGCGCGACCGCCGGGCGATCGTTGTTCCACCAGAAGACGGCCGGCGAACGTCCCCCACCGTCGGGGTAGCCCTTGGTGAAGAAGTGGAGGAAGTTCTGGCCGAGGGCGCCACACCCGGGGTTGCTGCCCCACATGTTCTTGGCCTTCGTCCACGGCTTGGACGGCCAAGAGCCCATCTCGGCGAGGGTGTAAATGCTGCAGCGGGCCTCGTACTGGACGGCGATGACGTCCGCGTCGCGACGGGCCTGGTCCTGCTCGGTGACCGTGGGCTCCACGTTGTTGATGACGCACCAGGCCGTGAACACGGCCATGATGACGATGGAACACGCTTCCATCATGCGCTGCAGCTTCGAAGCCGGCTGCAGAAAGCCGATCCACCAGGGGATCCAAGTGGGCAGAAACACGAGACCTCCAGCGTTTGGCCTATTGCATCCAAACGGTGTAAGGGCCGAGCGAAAAGGGCAACGGAAAACCCCGTTCCCAATCCGGTCGACACATCTGGCGGGATTGCCAGAGGGCCGAAAATAACACAAAAAGTCGACTTTGTCAACGTTCGTGGCTAAAGTAGCTAAAATGCAGCGACCACGCGAAGCGTGGGCGGAGGGGATGGTAAGGGGAGATATCTCCCCTTACCTGCTGAGGGTGACAGGAGCGGAGCGACGACCAGAGGGGCGGAAGCCCCTGTGGCTGCATGAAATGCAGCGACCACCCCCGAGAGTGCGACGAGGGTGGCCGCTGGGGGTGGTCGTACTAGTTGTACGTGTTGGCGATCTCCTGGATGCGGTCGAGGTTGGGCTTGATCGGGGCGAAGGTCTCGAGGGACAGGGCGTCGAAGAGCTTGTCGCAGCGCTCCTTGTAGCCCGGCTTCTCGAACCGGCTGGCGCACGGCTCCTTCTCGAGCAGCTCGTCGAGCGCCTTGCTCTGCTCGTCCCGCTGGGCGCGGACGACCAGGAAGAGCGCGACGAACTCGGGGTTCTGGACCTGGTCGATCGAGTCGACGATCCAGGGGTTCCAGCCCCCCGTCAGGTTGGCCATCGCCTCGCCGATGAGCTCCTTCTGCTCCTCGGCCTTGCGCGCGACCGCTTCGCGCTCGGCGATCTCCGCCCGCTCAGCGACCCACTCAGCTTGGGCCGCCTCAGCCGCCGCGACGTCTGCCTGCCACTGTCTGTGGACAGAAACCATCGCCACGGCGATCCCTGCAAATCCAGCGGCCATGAGACCGCCGATGCCGATAAAATAACGACGCATCTTTCCTTCCTCCTTGCCTTGGTGGTCAAGAAAAATAGCATAAAAATGTAACTTTGTCAATTATGTTGGGCTCTTTATGCCACAAAACAAAAGAACGGCCATTTAGGCCGTTCTTTCCCTATAAACTCTTATTCGCTCTTCCCATTTCCGTTGGCTAATTTTTTCTGAATAATCCCGACGACTTTGCCAATATCAACCGTTTCTTGCGCGCCGGATTCCATGTCGCGAATGATGATCGTGCCGTCCAAAACTTCCTTTTGGCCCAAAATTAAGGTGTGTGGCACTTTCATACGGTCGGCCGCTTCAAGCTGGGCTTTCAAAGCCGCTTTGCCGAAACATTCGGCCACGGGGATCCCGGCCTGGCGCAACTGCTCGAACAAGAGCAGGCCCTTGCGACGTGCGCCGTCGCCAAGCGGAGCCAAGAAGACAAACGGAGTCACAACCGGCGGCACAACCCCTTTGTCTTTCATCGCCATCACCGTGCGTTCAATCCCAAGACCGAATCCACATCCTGGAGTTGGTCGGCCACCGAGCGTTTCGATCAAGGCGTCGTAGCGTCCGCCGCCTCCCAAAACAGTTCCGCGCGCCGCTTCTTCGTCGGCATCAGCAAGCGTCACTTCGAACACGGTGCGCGAGTAGTAATCCAATCCGCGCACCAAATGCGGAGACAGAACGTACTTCACACCCACCTCGTCCAAGTACTCGAGAACTTTCATGAAGTGCTCTTTCGAAGCGTCATCAAGATAATCCAGAATCTGCGGTGCACTCGCTTTAACCGGCTGACAGGATTCTTCTTTACAGTCCAAAACGCGCAATGGATTCTTCTGCAACCGGCGCTTGCAATCTTCACAGATCGTATTGCGATGACGACGATAGTGCGCCACCAATTCGACCTTATATGCCGTGCGCGATTCGTTGGTGCCGATCGAATTCATACGCATGACCACGTCGAGCCCCAACTCCTTATAAAAACTGTGAGCAACGGTGATCAACTGCGCATCAATGATCGCTTCTTCTGACCCAAACACTTCCGCACCGAACTGATAGTGCTGACGGTAGCGTCCAGCTTGCGGACGGTCGTAGCGGAACATCGGTTCGATATAGAACAGTTTGACGGGCTGGGGGCGATCGAGCATGCCGTGTTCGATGTAGGCACGGGCGGCGCTGGCCGTCCCCTCCGGACGCATGACTACCTTGTCCCCACCTGGATCTTCAAAGGCGAACATCTCTTTTTCCACAATGTCCGTTGCCTTTCCAACCGAGCGGATAAACAGATCTTGCGATTCAAGAAGTGGCAAACCGATGCGATCAAACGAATACGCGCGGGCTAACTTCTCCGCCGTGGTGCGAGCAAAATCCCAAAACGACTGCTCTTCCGGTAACACATCGCGAAACCCGCGCAGCAATTGCGGGGTTTTCACACGCTTCCCGGCAGGTGCTTCTCCAGCTTTTGGCGCCTCAGCCTTTGCTGATTCTTCTTTCACTTCTGCTTTCTTCATAGATTATATTCAGGCGCTTCGAAGAGCGTAATTTTATTGATCGGCAATCCACGCAACCACACCTTTCCAACGATCAAATCACTTGGCACAGCCCCGAACGATCGCGAGTCCAAACTCGCGTCGCGATGATCGCCAAGGACGAAGTATTCCCCCTCACCGAGCGTGACACGCTTATGGCCAGCAGTGAACTCAGGATCCAAATACGGCTCGTCCAATTCTACGCCGTTCGGATGTTGATCGTTGTAGACAAAGACAACTCCGTTGGTCACCTCGACCGTTTCCCCTGGTAACCCGATCACTCGCTTGATGAAATACTGCGATGGGTCGCGCGGATAACGGAAGACGATGATGTCCCCGCGTGCCGGATCGCTGAACCGGTAGGAGATTTCGTCAATGATCAAGTATTCATGATCGTAGAATTCCGGTTCCATCGACGCTCCTTTGACGTAGAACGGTTGGATCAGGAAGTAACGGATCGGGACGATGATCGCGGCCGAGATGATCACGATCTGCATGACTTCCAGCAAAAACATCGCCACGGCGCCAAGCGTTGGGCCGAACGTTCGATGCCAGAACGTTTCTATCGTCGGATCTTGTTTGCGAAACAGCATGTGACACTAGGTTAGCAGGTTATTTGGCCGATTTCAAGCGGAGGGAGTTCAAGACGACCGAAACCGAGGAAAAGGCCATCGCCGCCGAAGCGATGATCGGATTTAAGAGTCCAAGGGCCGCAACCGGAATGCCAATGACGTTGTAGATGAAGGCCCAGAAGAGGTTTTGCTTAATGATGCTGTACGTTTGACGCGAGAGGGTAATCCCTTCGATAACCTTTTCCGGTCCGCCACCCACCAGCACGATCTGTCCGGCCTCGATCGCCACATCCGTACCGCTCCCCACAGCGATCCCCAAGTCAGCCTGGGTGAGGGCTGGAGCATCGTTGATCCCGTCGCCGACAAAGGCGACCTTCTTTTTGTTCTGTTGCCAGCGTTTGACGATCTCTAACTTCTGATCGGGCAAAACCTCAGCTTCAATCTGGGTGATGCCGAGATCATTGGCGATCGCCTGTGCCGTTGTTTTGTGGTCGCCAGTGATCATGAGCACTTCGAGCCCGAGCGTTCGCAGCGCTTTGATCGTCTCCTTTGCCGTTGCCTTTGGCGCGTCCGCAATCGCCAGTAAACCGACCGCTTTGCCGTTCTCTGCAACAATCACAACCGTCTTCGCCTCGGACTGCAATCGCGCGATGTCATTGGCGTACTCTTTCAAATCCACGCCTTCGTCCGCCATCAACGCCGCGTTGCCGACCAAAACAGCCACACCATCAACCGTCCCTTTTGCCCCTTTCCCTGTCACGGATTGAAAGTGTTCAAGCTTACCGAGAGCGACATCTTGCGATTTAGCGTAGGTGAGGACGGCTTTAGCTAACGGGTGCTCGGACGAAGATTCAACGGTCGCGACGCCTTTCAAATTCTCCCCTGTCCAATCCGTCACCGACGGTTTGCCTTCGGTCAACGTCCCTGTTTTATCAAACATCACAACGTCGAGGTTGCGACCGCGCTCAAGCGCTTCGCCATTTTTGATCAACACCCCACGTTCGGCTCCACGACCCGTGCCGACCATAATCGCTGTCGGTGTTGCAAGCCCAAGAGCACACGGACAAGCGATCACCAAAACAGCAACGGCCGGAACGAACGAAGCCGTCACATCTCCCGTCACGAAATACCAGATCGCGAAGGTAATGACAGCGATCACAATCACGACCGGAACAAAGATTCCACTGATGTGATCGACTAACTTTTGGATCGGCGCCTTCTTCTGCTGTGCCTCTTCAACCATCTTCACAATTTGATCAAGCGCCGTTTGCCCAACAAGCTTTTTCACCTCGATCGTCAGCGCACCTTGTTGATTGATCGTCGCACCGTACACAGCATCACCAACCTGTTTCCCAACAGGCAAACTTTCACCGGTCAGCATCGATTCATCAATCGATGATCGTCCATCAACGACGAGTCCATCCAGCGGAATCTTTTCCCCCGGTTTCACCAAGACACGATCTTCGAGCACCAGTGTTTCGAGTGGAACTTCTTCGATCGATCCGTCGGACTTCACTCGATGTGCGGACTTCACTCCCAGCTCAAGCAACTTCTGAATCGCTGCACTCGCCCGCCCCTTGCTCTTCGCCTCAAAGTAACGACCAAGCAAAATGAATCCAGTGATGATCGCGGCAATCTCAAAGTAGAGATGAAACGTTGGTTGAACGCCTTCCACAAGAGCAACCTTCGTAAGCTCTTGCCAGTTCCACCAAGCGATCAGATTCCACCAGCTGAAGAGAAGCGCCACGAGCGTCCCGAGGGTGATCAGCGTGTCCATGTTCGCCCGCCCACGCTTAAGGACCTTCCAGGTCATCTTATGAAACTCCATCCCAGGCCCAAGCACGACGATCGTGGCCAGCACCGCCTGCACCCACGGTTCGCGCCCAAGCATCGCCAGCACCATCACAGGAACACCCAACGCTAACGAGATCAGCGCTCGACGCCCTGCTTCTCGTACTCCACCGTGTGCGTGTTCGCTCTGCGGTGCTCCGGCGCCGTGTGTACCGTGATCCATCTGAACGGAATACCCTGCTTTGACAACCACCTCATGTAATCCCATCTCCGACACCGTAGCCTCGTCAAACTCCACCGTGGCTTTTGCCGTAGCAAAGTTAACAATAGCGTCCTTCACGCCCGCAGTCTTGGAGAGATCCTTTTCAATCGTCACCGCGCAGGAAGCGCAGTGCATCCCATCAATCTTAAAAGTGGATTTCATAACGTCCTATTTTGATGAATACAATAGTTCGATCTGCTGATCATCCTTGAAGACAACGGATTCCGGATCAGGCGCGATCGTCCCGTCAGCTAACACGGTCAGTGCATACCCTTCGCGCGCCAGCGGCTCACCCCACACGGCAAAAAAATCACCGAGGGTAAAGTCGCGCTGTACCGGTGATTCAACGTGAATCACCCCTTGTTCCTCGTGTGTGTGCAGAGGATTCATACAACCGCTCCTGATGCCGATATTCATAGGCAACGACTCATCAACACCATCAACGGTGATGGCGAGACGCGGATGAATATGGAATGCCGTGGCCATGTCGGTTGTACAGCTCAAAGCAACTTCGCGTGTTGAGAGCGTCGACGTGTCCACCCTCTGCGACGCGGCGAGCACAGCCAATCCGCCGATCACCAGGACTACTGTTCCGAATCCTAGGATCATGAATGTCTTATCTTTCATACTAAATGACATTCAACGTCCCCTTATACATCCCCATCGAACAGGAGAAGACCACCTTGCCCGTTTTGGTCGGCGTAAATTCAACGATGTTCACCGGATCAATGAGAGGCACGCTGACGTTGTATTTTGGAATCTGGAAGATCGTCCGACATCCAGTACCGATTCCAGTAATTTCCATGCGTACCGGTGTACCCGCTTTGACCGTATACGTATCAGCAGGAAGGTAGAATGGTTCTTGACCCGTGATCCGCATATTGATCACTTGCACACCGTCGACCATTTTGACGTACGGATCAGACCCTGTGGAAGGATCTTCGTTCGTCGAGGTCGATGATAACGCGAAGCTCGGCACTTCTAGATCGATCCCGGAGATCGTCGCCGCGTTGCCGACATTCCAAACACCAAGGACAACAACGAGCGCGCCAGAAAATCGATAGAACCAAGCGCCCGTCTGTCCTTTAAGCGAGCTGGAAGCCCAACCAAGAGCAAGGAGTGATGGCGCCGTACCAAGAGCGAAAACCCCAAGGATCAATGCGCTAGTCACAGCACTTCCGGTCGTGAGGGCGAAGATCTGTAGCGCCTGGGTAAAACCGCACGGTAGAAAGAAGGTTGCACCACCAAGAAGCGATGGCATAAACCACCCTTCGCGATTTTCCCCACCGAGAATTTTTTTGGTCAGCACCCGCGGCATCGTCGGAGTCAGCCGTCGTACCCAAACTGGAGCGATCGACAACATGTTAAGTCCCATGATCAGCATGTAGGTAGCGGCGAAGAAGGTGATCACCCCGAGCACGACTGGCGATGGAACGAACGCTTGGCCGATGTAGCCGATCGCCCCCCCAAGCACGGTGTAGGCGACGACACGACCCAAGACAAAGAGAAGCGTTGGTTGCATCTTTCCCCACTTGCCGTTTCCGCCATAACGTTTCTGAAAGGACGCAACAGAAGAAAGCATCAACCCTCCAGACACGGCGATGCAAGACGAAGCCGCGGCAATAAGACCCATCAGGAAGACGGCACCAAGTCCGACTGATCCACCAAGTACAACCTCCGGAGTGAGGAAGCCGAACGATTTCAGGAGATACCCGAGATACAGGACGACACCGAAAAGTACGATGAGTTCACCGATCGACGGTTTACTTGGAGCGAGTGTACACGTTTGTTGTTGTTCAGTAGTCATAGAAATCAAAAATCACGAAACAAGCTCTGCTCGAACGTGACTGTTATTCTCGACGAATCGTTGAGCGTATCCATGCGGGATCGCGTGAACGAATAGCAAGGACCGGTTGCCAAAGGCGCGCTTTTTGAAACAGGACGATGACCCCGAAGATTACGCCAGCAACAACAGCGGTCGAACTGGCCGGAGCAGAAACGACCCGCGCTGTTTCCTCGATCGCCTGGGCCAAGCAATGTGTAGCACAGGCCGTGCCGGTTGGTTCGCCACAATGTCCGTCTTCACATCCCGTGTGCTCCATCATCTGCCCATGATCCATCAAGGTCATCGAGCCCGCGCCCTGCATTCCAAACAGCCCCAAAAGGGCGAGGCTGACCGAAGCGCATGCGATAAAAAATCGAGCCATATTCTTAAGCAAACCGTATCACAAAAGTTAAATTATCACTAGGGTTTCCCCATTGGTATGTGAAATGTTATGCTCTTTCTATCTATGAAAATCTTCCGCCTCTCTTGTTCGGTTCTCCTGACGTTTTTTGTTCTTGCCGGTGCCGGCTGTTCATCCACCGATCCATCAAACAACGTATCATCACCCAACGCTGCTCGGGTGAATCAAGCTCCGCCGCTCGCGAACAATCAATCGACAAAAGGCCCCTGGATGAATGATGTCGATATCTGGTGGAGCGAGGACGGAACGACCTTCGAAGAATCAGCGGTATTTGAAGAGCGTGCGGGCGTACCGAGCATTATTCAAGACGCCTCCGGTCGATTGATCGCGGCCTTCCAATGGTTTCCAGAAAATGACGACGCCGCATTTGATAAAATTGCCGTCAAAATTTCTGAAGATGAAGGTCAAACGTGGACAGAGCCGCAGATTATTTCCATCAGCGGACTCCCGACAAATTACCAACGCCCGTTTGATCCGACCCTCGTGCTGACAGACGATGACCGTATCCGACTGTATTTTACTTCGAACACAACCGGGACGAAAATGTTAGAAGGAGTAGAAATTTACTCAGCCATTTCTACGGACGGTGTGAACTATGTGTTTGAAGAAGGGGCCCGCACTGCCTATGCAGAAGAAAATGCCTACGACAGTGCAGTCGGACTTCTCGATGGCACCTGGTATCTGTTAACTCCAGGGAAGCCAGGGGAATATTTCTTTCAGACATCGACCGATGGATTGAACTTCAGCGAGATGGAGACGTTCACTTCCGGTGATCAACGCAACTGGACGGGCAATATGGTGGTCATTGATGGTGTCCTGCGTTTTTATGGATCCGGTCCTTCCCTGTGGTTTGCCGAGTATCGCGATAATGCTTGGACAGAGCCGACGACATTACTTTCACCGATCGGAGGAGATCCGGGAATCGCCCAGCTTGATTCAGGAAAATTTTTGTTGTTGACGGTGAGTCAACCGCGGAGATCAGCAGATCGCTAGTCATAGCATCTTGCCCTCCGCACACTGGATAGAAAACAAAAAATCCCGAGGCGTACGCCTCGGGATTTTTTGGTGGGCGTTGGTGGACGCGAACGTCGTCGCTACGCTCCTCCCCATGGGGAAACGTCGTTTCCCCTCTGGCGCTCGCCTCCGCTCGCTGTCACCCCTTCCTCACTGGCGACCTCACTGGGGAAACTCCCGTTTCCCCCGTTCCCCTTTCCCTGATTCGAGTCCACCAATATCAAAAATTTCCCAGCCTTAGGCTGAGAAATTTTTGGTGGGCGTTGGTGGACTCGAACCACCGACCTTTGCAATGTGAATGCAACGCTCTAACCAACTGAGCTAAACGCCCGTGAACTCGAACGGCAGCAAGAATAACCGAATTCGCAAAGCTTGGCAAGAGAGCCACTTCCTCTTATAATGGTCTCGCGTTATGGATCGGATCAAAGTCGATTTTTTGAAAGCCAAATACGGATTAGAGGCGCCGCGCGAACGGGGTGTTTCTTTGTTTGCACGTCTCTTTCTCGTCGTGCTCGTTGCGGGAGCAATGATGGCGGCCGCCCTTTCGTTTGGCGTAACCTCAACGGAAACAGGCCCAGGCGGATTCTTCGGTACCCTCTCGCGCCTCGTCCTTTCAGGAGACAAGCCGATCGCCGGCGAGGACGAAGATCGCATCAACATTTTGCTCACCGGCGTTGGCGGTAAAGGCCATGAAGGATCAGAACTGACCGACACGATGATCTTCACCTCGTTCCGCCCATCGACCAGCGAAGTTGGTATGCTTTCGATCCCTCGCGATATGGCGGTACCGATCCCTGACCGTGGAATCGGTCGCATTAACTCGATCAACGTCTACGAGGGGCCAGAAACAACCGCCAAGGTTGTCGGGGAAATTTTAGAACAGCCGATCCACTACTGGGTCAAAGTCAACTTCAACGGGTTCGCTGATTTCATTGATGAGTTGGACGGTGTCGATATCTACGTGGAGAATGCCTTCACCGATACAGCCTACCCAACTCCAGGCAAGGAATATGCCGACTGTGGCACGACGACAACGACCACCGATGCTTCAGGCGAAGAGATCGAAGTCCCGACCTACGGCTGCCGATACGAAACGCTCTCTTTCCAGGAAGGATGGACACATATGGACGGAGCGACCGCACTCAAGTTTGTCCGCTCACGCCATGGCAACAACGGCGAGGGCAGCGATTTCGCCCGTGCTGCGCGTCAGCAAAAAGTTCTCCTCGCCGTACGTGAAGAACTCCTTTCCGCTTCGACCTTGTTGAATCCTGCCCGCATCATCGGACTCTTTGACGCCCTTGGCGACAACATTGAAACGAATTTAACCGGGTGGGAAATCACCAAGCTCGCCACCTACATCCCTTCGATCGACCAAAACGCGATCAGCCACCATGTCCTCGACGAATCCGGCCCGCTCTACAGCGCGATCGTCAACGGCGCCTATCTCCTCTTGCCCGATAACAACGATTGGGGACCGATCCAACGCATCGCTGCCAACATCCTCAACGACAGCGGTTCAAACATCGCCATGTCCGAACCAGAAGAAGAAGTCCCCAACTTCGTTCGGGTAGAAATTCAAAATGGGACCAACGTCAGTGGCATGGCTTTTGGCGCTTCGCAGATCCTCTCCGCGCAAGGGTTTGACGTGATCAAAATCGGCAACGCCGTTAATCGCGACTACTCCCAAACGGTCATCTACGATTTAACCGACGGTACCGAGCCGGAAGCGCTCCAGGCACTGTCTGAAATTCTGGCCGGTCAAGTATCGATGTCGGCCGCCGGCTGGGTGTACACCAACAAAATTATTCCAAGCGAGCTCACGGTCAGCGATGAAGATCATTCGGCTCAACCAACCGAGCCCGTCGACTTCTTAGTGATTCTGGGTGCCAACACCGCTAACCTCGTGATGCGTTAATATGATTCCAAAAATTGCGATCGTCGGCCGCGCCAACGTCGGAAAGTCGACCTTGTTTAACCGATTGCTCGGCGCCAACAAAGCGCTGACCTCCCCGATCCCTGGCACGACCCGCGACCGTGCGGAAGGAGATTGTTTTTGGAACGGAACGGTCGCTCGCGTCATCGACACCGGCGGGGTCAACATGAAGGCGATCGATCCGTTCGATCGCGACATCCGCGAACAAGCCGAACTGGCGATCAACGAGTGTGACTTGGTGTTATTTTTGGTCGACATCAAAGTTGGGATCAACCCGGACGATCGCATGATCGCCAAGCGTTTACGCCAAAGCAAAAAGCCGATCATCCTCGTCGGCAACAAAGCGGACACTCCTGCGCTCCGCCGCGCCGCAGAAGCGGGCGAATGGAAAGCACTCGGGCTTGGGGCGCCGTTTGCCATCGCCGCTCACCAAGGGCAGGCGGTCGGGGACTTGCTGGAAGACGTTTGGAAGAAGTTGAAAAAAGCCAAACGTCCGCCGGTCCCCGTTTCCGAAGTGGCCACCACGCGCGTGATGGTCATTGGCACACCAAACGTCGGCAAGTCCACGCTCTTGAACGCAATCGTTGGGCAAAAGCGTTTTATTACCAGCCCAGTGGCCCACACCACTCGCGAACCAAACGACACCTTAATCGAAGTACCGATGAAAGAGGGCGGCACCAAGCGCTATATTTTCGTGGACACCGCTGGGATCCGCAAGATGGCCGGAGTTAAAAAGCGTGGTGGGATGGAACTGGCCGGTGTGATGAAAACTCTCAAACTCTTACCACATGTCGACGTGGCGATTCTCGTCCTCGATGTCCTCGGTGAAATCGGCAACCAAGAAAAGAAGATCATCGAGCTCTTGTCTGAATCGAACACAGCAACGCTCATCGTCGCCAACAAATGGGATTTAGTACCGCACAAAACAACGACCACGCAAAATGAATATCTGCGCCACGTCGCGGGCAAGATCCCCTTCTTTGCCTACGCTCCGATCATCTTCACCTCGGCCATGACCGGTCAGCACGTCCAAAAAGTTCTTGATATGGTAGATCATGTGCAAAACGAGCGCTATAAACAGATTGACGAAGATACCTTAACCGAATTTTTGCATCGCATGATCAAGAAGCACTTACCGTCCCGCCACAAGGGCGTTTCCCATCCTGTGATTCTCAAATTTCATCAGACCGCGGTCGCGCCACCGGTCTTTGCCTTGACGATTAAAGGCAAGCGCGCCGACGTCTTACATCCGTCTTACCTGCGCTTCCTCGAAAATCAATTGCGCGAAGAGTTTGGATTCGACGGCACCCCGATCCGCATGCGTTCACGCACCGAATTACGAAAGACATAATCTCGTATGAAGTTAATCGTCGGCCTCGGCAATCCTGGCGACGCTTACACCCGCACGCGGCACAACGTCGGGTTTCTTGTTGTTGACGCGTTGGCGAACGACGTGGGGTGGTCTTTTAAGAAGGCGTTTCATGGAGAGGTTGCCGAAGTCATGATCGGTGATGAAAAGGTTGTTCTGCTCAAACCAGATACGTACATGAACGAATCAGGCAAGGCCGTGCAAGCCGTTGCCTCGTTCTATAAAATTGAACCGAAGGATATTTTCGTCGTGCGTGATGAAGCTGACCTCGCTTTTGGGGACGTACGTATTCAACCTGGCCGCGGAAGTGCTGGGCATAATGGGATGAAATCCATTCAGGAAACGTTTGGCGGATCGATGGATTTTGTTCAGGTACGAGTTGGGATTGGGCGGCCGCCAGAGGACGGGGTTCCTTTAGACGTGTTTGTCCTGGGGCGCTGGAGTGTTGATGAAGCCGCGAAGTTGCCTGAAGTCATCGCCAGGGTGCTCGAAAAACTCCGTTTTTAAACTTTTTGACTACATTTTGTGTTCAAAATTTTAGATAAGTGTAGTTTTGAGTACCCTAACCTCCTGCGCGAAATCCATGACGCACCGGATCAACTATACGTGAAGGGAGTCCTCCCTCCCCCCGACACCTTAATGATTGCTGTTGTCGGGAGTCGTAACTGTACGCCTTACGGTCGACGTACTGCCCGAATGATCGTGGAAGGGCTAGCTCAAGCCGGAGTCGTGATCGTCTCTGGGCTAGCGTACGGAATTGATGCTATTGCTCACGAAGCTGCACTTGATGTTGGTGGAAGGACCATCGGAGTTCTCGCTTCAGGTATTGATCGCGTCGGGCCAGCAGGAAATACATTTATCGCTAACCGGATGCTTGATCGCGAAAGTGCCATCATCACCCAATTTCCACCAGGGACATTTCCATACCGTGCAAACTTTCCGGTGAGAAACCAGGTGATCAGCGGTATGTGTTACGGCACGCTCGTCATTGAAGCGGCCGAGCCCTCTGGAACGATGATTACCGCCCGAGCCGCAATCGCCCAAAATCGAGAGATTTTCGCCGTCCCTGGACAGATCGATTCTCCAACGAGCACGGGGCCAAACCTCCTTATCAAAGATGGGGCTTACGTTACAACGTCAGCCAGCGATATTCTCGATATCCTGAAGAAGAAAGGATTCGTTGTTGGGACATCCGTCGTCGGAGGTCACAAACCAGACAACGAGCAGGAGGCGACGCTCCTTTCATTTCTTGGCAAAGCACCGACACATATTGACAATATCATTGAGAAAAGCAACCTCAGTACATCAACAGCACTAGCAACGATCACCATGATGGAAATCAAAGGAAAGGTACGGCATGTGGGGGGCGGACATTACATCATCGGTTGACAGACGCGCAAAAAGCGGGCATCATCGTTCAACATATGACAAAAGGCACGCATAAACTCCTGATCGTCGAGTCGCCGACGAAAGCAAAAACGATTTCGAAATTTGTGGGAAAGGACTACACCGTCCTCTCTTCGTTTGGGCACGTGCGTGATCTTCCCAAAAGCAAGATGGGGGTCGACATGGAACATGATTTTCGTCCGGATTACATCGTCCCGACCAAAGCCCGCAAGCACGTCACCGCTCTCAAAAAAGCAGCGGCAAAAGCGGACGAAGTGTACTTTGCAACAGATGAGGACCGTGAAGGTGAAGCGATCTCTTGGCATTTAGCAGAATTACTCGAGGTACCAACAGCAGAGGCCAAACGCATCACCTTTCACGAAATCACCAAAGGGGCGATCGAAAAGGCGCTCGAGCATCCTCGTGCGCTCGACATGCAGCTCGTCGATGCCCAGCAGGCACGACGTATTCTTGATCGCTTAGTCGGGTATTCCCTCTCCCCGCTTCTATGGAAGAAGATCCGTCGCGGGTTGTCGGCCGGACGGGTGCAATCGGTCGCTGTGCGATTGATCGTGGAGCGCGAACGTGAACGCCGTGCGTTCGTTCAGGAAGAGTATTGGACGATCGACGCCGTCTTCACCAAAGACGGGACAGAGATCGCCGCCGAACTCGTTTCGCACAACGGGAAAAAGCTGGAAAAGATGGACATCAAGACTGCAGAGGACGCTCAAGCGATCGTCGATGGATTAAATGGCGACACCTTCACCATCCATTCCATCCAAAAGAAGCGCGTTAAAAAAGCTCCGCCAACGCCGTTCACCACCTCGAACCTCCAGATCGAAGCCAACACCAAACTTGGCCTCTCTGCCAAGACGACGATGCAGCTTGCTCAAGGTCTGTACGAAACAGGTCGCATCACCTACATGCGTACGGACTCGATGAACCTCTCTGAGCAATTTTTGGAACAAGCCAAGAATTATATCGGCACGGCGTTTGGGGAGAACTATCAGTTAGCTGAGCACCGCACGTTCAAAACAAAATCCAAAGGGGCGCAGGAAGCGCACGAAGCGATCCGCCCAACCGACCCAACAACGACGCCAGAATCGCTTGCTGGTGAACTTGATCCACGCGCCTTGAAGCTGTACACCTTGATCTGGCGCCGTACCCTGGCTACCCAGATGCCCGAAGCCGAACTCGAGCGCACCGCCATGAATATCGTGGCGAGTAAAACGGGCGACATCTTCCGCGCCAATGGATCAACGATCGTTTTTGATGGGTTCATGAAGGTGTACCGAGCAACAAAAGAAACGCTCCTCCCGCCGCTTAGCGAAGGCGACACCGTCAGCAATACCTCGATCACCCCGACCCAACACTTCACCGAACCCCCAGCCCGCTACAGCGATGCGACGCTCGTCAAAGTGATGGAAGAACATGGGATCGGCCGCCCATCGACCTACGCCCCAACGATCGCGACGATTGTCGCTCGCGGCTATGTGGAACGGGACGAATCGCGCAAACTTGCCCCATTAGCCGTGGCGGAAGATGTGGTGGATCTGCTCAAAGAGCACTTCCCCAATATCGTTGACTACGAATTCACCGCCGGGATGGAAAATGAACTAGATAATATCGCCGAAGGCAAAACGGCCTGGGTACCGATGATCCGCGATTTCTTTACGCCATTTGCAGAATCGATCAAGGCCAAGGAGTCGACAATCGAAAAGATGGTCCAGCCAGTTATTCCAACGGATGAGATCTGTGATAAGTGCGGCAAACCGATGGTCATCAAAATCGGTCGTTTCGGCCAGTTCATCGCCTGCACAGGATTCCCAGATTGTAAAAACACCAAACCGATCCTGAAATCCACCGGGGTTGAATGTCCAGAATGCAAGCAAGGGGAGATCGTGGAAAAAAAATCGCGCCGCGGCAAAGTGTTCTTTTCCTGCAAGCGCTATCCAGATTGCAAGTTCGCCCTCTGGAATAAACCGACCGGAGAACTCTGTCCGACCTGCGGATCCCTCCTCGTCTTCGCGGGCAAAGAAAAGATTAAGTGCTCGAACAAGGAATGTCAGTTTGAAAAAGAACAAACACACGAATTGACCCAGGAGTAAATAAAAGATCCGGCGCTGATGAGGCACCGGATCCTTTATTTTTGCTAATGATGTGCGCCTCCTCCCCCTCCGTGCCCGCCCGCACCCTTCTCATCAAGCAGAGGAAGAACCTCCTCAGAAAATCCTCTCATCTTCCCTTGGAGCCAATCAATGGCCCCTCCGAAAACCGGCACCGTCGAATGCGGGTGATCTTCTGCACCGACGACGTTATGGAAGAAACGAGAAAGCTGCTTATATAAAAACCGTCCACCCATCTTCCATCCAGCGACAACGAGTCCTATCCCCGCACCGAGAGCCACGCCACCCATCGTCCTCGTTACCGCCCCCACGTCACGATGAAGGAAGCGCCCCGTCGCTCGAGCAGCACGAGGAATAAGCCGCTGACTTCCTTCTGCATCCCTTTTATCCCAGACCGCATCGACCACACGCGTTCGCACCGAATCATTCTGCTCAAACGATCCTCGACCTTCGCTCTGCGGACCACTGAAAATCAGATTGGTATCCGCAGGCCTGGCGGAGATACCACCCAGGACCGCTTCAAGATCGACATTTTCACCGTTCTTTAAAGCGTCAGCAAATCCCTGCAACTTTTCGGAAACGTACGCTTCACGTTCACGATCTGCCTTGGCGTAGGCATCCTCAAGTTTTTTATAGTCTTTCGCCTTATCATCCCAAAAAAGGTGCTTGCTCGGAAACTCCGCCGCCCAATGTTCGACCCGATCCGCCCAACGCACTGGCGGCTCGTGCGCGTGACCTTCGTAAATATGCACCAGCTCATGTTCGAGTTTTTCCCGGGCCTCCGCCACCTTTTTTTCCTTCTCTCTCCCGATGATCGCTTCAGCGACCTCGAGCAATCTACGGGCGGAATCTTCTGGACTGCCGGCATCACTCGTTAAGCGTTCGGGGATTAAAATAACAGCCTTGGCGTCTGGCCGATCGGCGGGCTTGTCTTGAAAATGAAAGGCGCCATCCGGCGAAAGACGAACGTCGAAATCCTCCAACTCAGAGAGATATTCCTTGAGGTCAATTTCCTGACCGTCAGATCCACGAAGGGAAAGGGTGACCTCAGTTGCACCGTCAGCCCCGTCATGCGTCGAGAAGCCTACGGAAAAATCCTCTGGATTTCGACTGGCTCGCTCCACGGCTTTTCTGGTCCGTTCCTCTTCTCGGGCCTCTGTTGCCCGAACCTCTGCTCGCAGTTGGACAACACGCTCCGCTCGTTCTCGGGCATGTTCCGCATCAACAAGTGCCTGCTTCTCCGGCGAAATGCGAGGCATGGCAGGTTCTGCATTCCTTCGAGCAGCAACGCTGCGATCGCGGCCGCCTCTGCCACCCACACCTGGGTCGCCACCGGCTCTCCCCGCACGAACATTCCTTGGAGGCATAGTTGATGATTATGCCTCCAGTATATCGAAAACTGCCTCCCGGGGCAACCGTTGACTTTTTGTGCAGATCTGCCATGATTGTGGCGACTGACCAACCCAGGAGTCCTCCATGTCCGTCATGATGAAGTTGATGGTGAAAGCCATCATCCGTGACGAGCAGGGGCGCTTCCTCCTGCTCATGCACAGAGCCCCGCGCGCCTGGTTCTTCCTTCCAGGAGGGCGGGTGCACTACACCTCTGCCGACGGGAACAGCAACGGTGAGCCGGTCCACGTCGAGGCCACGACCGCTCGGGCGATGGCAGCGACGATCGCCGGGTTCTCCCAACCGATGGTAGGCCGAGAGTCCCGCGACCGTGCCATCCGCCGCCGCTTGAACCAGGAGCTGGTCGCCTACGGACTCATTGATCGGGAACTCCACAAGACAAAGATGAAGATCCAGAGAAAGACCCCTCCCCTTCCGCACCAGGAGATGGACAGCCGTGGTCAGCTGGCGATCTACTTCTACGTCCTCGTGGTCATGTCCCTGGCCCGACAGGTCATGCGACGCATCGAACAGGAGGCAGCCAAGTCCCCCATGGCGCGATTCGTCACTACCACCGAGATCAAGGCGGGTCAGACCGAAGATGGTCTTCCCATCTCCCCCAACCTCTACAAGGTCCTGGTCGAAGCCGGGATCATCAAGAACGGAACCCCCGCGTGAGTACGTCACGTGGGGGTCCTGCTTTACAAAAAGCTTAAATTTCACTACGTTAGATAGATACGCTATGTCTGATCAGAAAATTGAAATGACGTACGACGACCTTATCGAGCTCGTCAAAAAGAATTACGAAGCGCCCGATCTTCAGTTGATCGAACGGGCGTATCAGTTGGCGTTGTCGGCCCATGGGGGGAAAAAGCGCCAAACGGGTCATGAGTACATTACCCATCCCGTTTCCTGCGCCTACAAGCTCGCTGAGATGAAACTTGGCATCGAAGTCGTTGCTGCCGGTATTTTACATGACGTTATCGAGGACACGGACGTCACCGTTGATCAGCTTCGCCAAACGTTTAATGATGATATCGCCGACCTCGTTGATGCAGTCACCAAGCTCAAAAAAGTGAAGTACCAAGGGAATGATCTGTATGCGGAAAATATGCGCCGCATGTTCCTTGCCATGTCAAAAGATGTACGCGTCGTCTTTATTAAATTTGCCGATCGCCTGCATAACTTGCGGACGCTCTATGCCCGACCGCGGGAAAAGCAACTGCGTGTTGCTCGTGAAACGCTCGAAATCTACGCCCCAATCGCCAATCGTTTGGGGATGGGGATGATGCGCGGCGATTTGGAAGA
The DNA here is from genome assembly GCA_947084965.1 of uncultured Parcubacteria group bacterium. Classification (GTDB taxonomy): domain Bacteria; phylum Patescibacteriota; class Patescibacteriia; order UBA9934; family CAMTUG01; genus CAMTUG01. Next base: position 110,840 of record CAMTUG010000002.1, on the reverse strand, counting down.
TCTAGCATTTATGTACGCCGAACCAAAGGAGTATCAGATGGTCAACACTTTGCTCGAACGTACGGTGCGTGAAAAAGAAACGTTGGTCAACAAAACAATGGAGATCGCCTACCAGGAACTTCTTGAACAAGAGATTATCCCCGTTTCCATCCACGGCCGCGTCAAGCGCCTCTACTCGCTCCATCGCAAGCTCGGCAAGCATCACAACGACATCAACAAAGTCTACGACATTATCGCCGTGCGCATTATCGTTGACGACGTCAGCGATTGCTATTCCGTTCTTGGTATCCTCCATAATCGCTGGAAGCCGCTGGCTGGACGCATCAAGGATTATATTGCCCAACCAAAGCCGAACGGCTATCAATCGTTGCACACGACGATCTTTGCTGAAGACGGAGCGATCGTTGAATTCCAAATCCGTACGACCGAAATGCATGAAAGTGCCGAATATGGGGTTGCGGCCCATTGGCGCTATAAAGAAGATGGCGGCAAATACAAACCGCGCGACATGAAATGGATGGAAGAGTTAGCGCAGGTACAAAAGTCGATTGAGGCAAAGGGAGATTTCCTTGATCAGTTAAAGGAGACGAAGCTAGAAGTCTTTAAAGATCGTATCTTCGTCTTTACTCCCAAGGGCGACGTGATTGAATTGGCCGAAGGATCAACGCCAGTCGATCTGGCCTACGCCATCCACACCGATATTGGGAACAAATGCACTGGGGCGCGCGTTAATGACGTCATGGTTAACTTGGACACAGAATTGCAAAGCGGGGATATGTGTCAGATCATCACTGATAAAAATCGCAAAGGACCGAACCCCGACTGGCTGAAGTTCGTGAAGTCCCATCACGCTCGAGAACGGATTCGCGAAGCAACACGATCGACGGTCAAAGTCTGGCTTACCAAAATGGTCGGCAAAAAAACAAAGTAAAAACGAGGGCGACAAGCCCCCGTTTTTATTCGCTCAACTTACTAAGCAGGTCACGGAATTCCTCCTTTGAAAAATAACTGACAGTGATTTTCCCTTTACCCCCACGATCCTGAATGTCGACCTTGGTGCCGAGAATCTCGCGTAGTTTACGTTCGTGATCAAGAATATTTGGATCCTTTGGCATCGGTGCAGATTTAGTCGTTGGGGTTGTACGAGCCTCTGCCTCGCGCACCGTCATCCCGCCGCCGTTCATCATGGCATGAAAAAGATGTTCACGTTTAGCGAGATCCGTTTCAGCAAGTAAGGTGCGTGCATGGCTCTTGGTGATCTTCCCGTCCACCAACGCCTGACGCATCTCTTCCGGCAGATCCATTAAACGAATAGTGTTGGCGACGGCGCTACGACTCTTTCCTACCCGCTTAGCCACTTCATCTTGGGTCAGCCCAAACTCTTCGACCAGCGCCTGAAACGCGACCGCTTCTTCCAGAGCGTTCAAGTCCTGGCGCTGAATATTTTCAATGAGCGCGAGCTCGAGCTTTTCTTGATCGTTGGCGGTACGCACCACTGCTGGTACGGTCGCGAGGCCCAGCATCCGTGCCGAGCGCAAACGACGTTCACCGGCGATTAACTCGTAGGAATTACCGCCAAGTTCCGTCACCACGAGCGGCTGGATGATCCCATGCTCCTTAATGGAAGCGATCAGATCCTCAAGTTCGCTCGGAGAAAAATGGGTACGTGGCTGACGCGGGTTTTCGCGAATCGAACCGACAGGAACGTCGCGAATGTTCCCTTGTGGCACCACACTCGGTGCCTCTGTCTGCTTCATCGGGATTAAGGAGCCAAGCCCCCTCCCAAGACCTGAATTTTTCATAATTCCTCTCGGTATAAAAATTCTCTCGCCAACCGTTCGTAGGCCCGCGCCGCCTTCGAGGACGGGTCATAACTCAAGATCGACTTGCCAAAACTCGGCGCTTCGGCCAGGCGTACAGAACGTGGAATGACCGAGCGATAAATCTTGTCTGGGAAGTAACGATACAGTTCAGAAAAAACTTCTTGCGACAATTTGGTGCGCGGATCAAACATGGTGATCACGGCGCCCATCAGTTTGAGGTTTGGATTGAGCGACTGTTTGATCAGGTCAACGGTTTGCAGCAACTGACCGAGACCCTCGAGAGCAAAATATTCGGCCTGCACAGGAATGAGCACACTGTCCGCAGCCACAAGTCCGTTGACCGTCAACAACCCGAGCGATGGTGGATTATCGATCAAAATATAATCGTAGTCGTTGCGCACCTCAAGCAAGGTGTTGCGCAATTTGTGCTCGCGGGCGAGTTCATTGACCAACTCCACAGCCGCCCCGGCAAGCGACGGTGACGCCGGGAGGATCTTTAGTCCTTCATGTTCAGTCGTGCGGATCAGATCCTTGGTGCGGTGTGTTCCGATCATCCCTTCATACGTACCTCCAGGGATATCGTTATAGTTGATGCCAAACGCCGAACTGGCGTTGGCCTGCGGATCAAGATCAACAACCAAAACGTACTTGCCTAAATGTGCCAAATACGAAGCCAGGTTAACCGTGGTCGTCGTTTTCCCCACGCCTCCTTTCTGATTTACGACTGAGATAATGTGGGCCATAAGCGGACCCAGTATACCACTACATCCAGCGGACTAACAAAAGGATAAACACGGCCTGTCCCATGATCGCCCAACGTAACCGGACGTCGCCGTAGCGACTGGTGAAAAAGTCATGAAAAAAGAAATGGAGCTTGACGAACCAACGGAGATACTTCGTTTTGGTGATGCCGTGAATCCCAGCCAGAATGTCGGGCAAAACAGATCCGGCGATCGTACAGCTAAAAACAAAACGACTGTCAAAATCGACGAGATTGAAGAAGATAAGAAGGATGAAGATCGCAGATACACCGTCGATCGTGACGTACGCTTTGCCGGATTTACTGGCACGCTTGGTATGGAACTCTTTACCCAATTTAGCATCGCCATGAGGAATCATGTCGACCAAAAAATGAGAGAGCATCCCCGCAAAAAATCCGATGATCGGTCCACCGACAAACCCTCCAAGCACTGCCCCGATCGCTGTATGTGTCGAAATGGTCATAACGTGCCGGAACTATAGCACACTCTTATTCAAACGTCACCGCCTCGATGTTGTTCCCATCTGGATCAAGAACAAAGGCGGCGTAATAGGTCTCCCCATATTCTGGGCGCGGACCAGGAGCGCCATTGTCGACTCCACCTGCCGCAAGTGCCGCACGATGGAATGCCTTGACCTCATCCTGATTCCTGGCGCGAAACGCGATGTGAACGGATGGGGCGATCGGATGTGTGGCATCGGCCTGAGCAACAAAAAATCGCCCAAGCGACACTTCAAACTCTGGCACATCCCCAGAACCGAATCCCCAAAACTGATCCTCAGTGCTCCCCAGATTTACCCGCATCCCGAGCGCCCCAAGCACCGTTTCGTAAAAGACTTTACTCACGCCAAGATCCCGCACCGTAAGTGTCACATGATCAATCATATACCGTTAGCATACACGATCGACCTTAAACATAATACCGCCTGACGATGTCAGACGGAATTATGGTTGCGGGAGCTGGATTTGAACCAGCGACCTCTTGGTTATGAGCCAAGCGAGCTGCCAGACTGCTCTATCCCGCGTCGGTACAGTACGAGGAATCAAAGCTTTTGTCAATAGAAAAACCGCGAGTTTCCTCGCGGACTTTCTGGTAGCGGGAGGCGGAATCGAACCGCCGACAACAGGCTTATGAGTCCTGTGCTCTACCAACTGAGCTATCCCGCCTCGTATGCCCCTAAAAATGGCATCTTCTGCGTTGCGGGGCCCCGACGGCTCCTCGACGTACATTTTGGTACGCCTCGTTCGCCGTCTCCCCGCGCCTTGAATATGCCTTTTTTAGAGGCATCCGCAGAACTTTTGTGACGTGATAATAGCAATTCCTTGAAAAAACATCAAGGGTTTGCTAGGATACTGCCGCATGCCGCGGTGGCGGAATGGTATACGCGACGGTCTCAAACACCGTTGTTCGCAAGGACTTGAGGGTTCGAGTCCCTCCCGCGGCACCAAAAGGGCGGCTCCTCGGAGCTGCTTTTTTGATCAATCTATGTCCATCAAATCCTGGTTCCAGAGTCAACGCAACCATTTCAATATCCTCTCCGGCACAGAGCGGCGATTTTTGGTTTCCTACTTTCTGTACGGCCTCGCCTCCCCGATCGCCTTCACCTACATGAACACCTTTCTGTGGAGAATCGAGGAGAACGTGACCCTCCTGATTCTGTATAATGCCGGATTTTTTGCCGCTCTGTCGATCGGGTTTTTCTTGAATGCGATCCTCCTGCGCTGGACCGACACGCCCGTGCTGTATGTCGTTGGTTCTGTGATGGTCGGGGTCGTGCCGCTTGCGATGGTCGCTTTAGGAGAAGCTGCCGCTGACTTCGCCTTTCTCCTCGGTGTCGTTCTTGGGGTCTCTGGAGGATTCTACTGGGCGAATCGTAACTACCTTCTCTCCAAAGTCACAAGCGGATCCCATCGCTTTTACTTTTTGAGCTTAGAAGGGATCGTGGACACCGTCGCTGGAATCATCGCCCCGATTTCGATCGGTTGGATCATCGGCTTTGGTGACCTCTACGGGCTCTACTCAACGGGCGCTGCCTACTGGTTTGTCTCCGTCATCGCCATCCTGACGCTCGGTGCCGCTGGACTCGTCGTCTATCGCGCTGATCTCCCACCGTGCTCAACACCGCTGAAACAGATCTTTCTACAAAACCCAGCCGCACTGTGGCAACGCCAACGTTTCCTTGAGGTCTGCCACGGATTCATCGGTGGGGTCGAAACAATCCTCCCTGTCGTTATTACCCTCACCTTCCTGGGTGCTGAGGAAGTTGTCGGCACGATTGAGACAGCAACCGCCATCGTCGGCGTTGTCCTCTTGGGACTGATCGGACGCCACGTGAAACATCGCAATCATCTCCTCATCCTGGTCGTATGGATGCTTGGAACCCTCGTTGGTGGAGGGATCTTTGCTGTCCTCTTCTCCTCGGTCGGTGCGATTATTTACTTTGCCATCAGCGCGCTTACCAATACGTTCCGCTGGCCATCACTCGCGGCGGTGATGTACGAACTCGTCGATCAGTTCAGTGCTCAAGGGGCGCAGCATCGATTTGTCTATTTGATGGATCGGGAATTCTTTTTGAACATTGGCCGCCTCGGTGGACTTCTCCTAGTGTGGTCGCTCGCCGTGAGCTCACCCGTGGTCGGGATCCGCTTCGGCCTTCTCTTCTTGGTGGTCGGACAGATCGGCCTTCTCTTTATCATCAAACCGATCCTCCATTCGATCGTTCACCGCACCCCACCGATCGATATTACCCCTGACGAACCCGCTCCATAACGTCGAAGGCCACCCGAGTAAGGGTGGCCTTGGGCGATCGCGAAGGAGCGACCGAATCTAGAAGAGAAACAGGGCGTGGGCAAGAGCCTCGCCGATGCGCCGGATCCGAAACGAATCAGGGATCATCTGCGCGAAGGGTAGCCACCACCCCGTGAGCAGATCGCGACGCACCTCGAGGCAGATGACCTGCTCGGGGTAGCGGTCGCGGTACTGACGCGCCATGGTGACGTCCGCCAGATGGTAGGACACGGAGTCTGCAACCTCGAGTTCGAGCGGCAGGAACTCAGCGCGCAGACGGGTGAGAACGGCGGGCACGACCATCCACGGCCGGTCATCCCCTTCCCACTTGTCGCGACCGATGAGATCGATCTCCGGACGCAGGGGCCAGCGCTCGACGTTGCCGGACCAAGCCTCGCGCATGCGCTCCCCGATCCGCTCGTCGATAGCTTCGACGTCGACCGACCGCGGGGCGTAGGTGTGAAGCGCGAGCATCGTGCCACCCGCTTCGCAGACCTGATCAACGATCGGCCCGAGCTTCGCGTGGTAGGCGCGGTGGAACCCGGTCAGGAGCTTGACGTCGTCCGGGTTCGTGACCCAGGGCTGGAGCCCGGGGGTGACCCCACCGGCCTTGGCCGCCTCGGCCGTCACGCCAGGGATCCGGTTGAAGTCGATGAACGTCCGGGGAACCTCGGCGATCATGATCGTCACCGACCGCCCCGGATGGGCGTCGACGATCTGCCTGCCGATCTCCATGGCCAGCTCAGGCGCCCCCTGGTCCGTGTTGACCAGGAAGAAGTCGAGCAGGCTGGTAGGGTACAAACCCCGGAGGAGCCCGAGGGTGCGGGCGTACTGGAGCATGGTCGTAGCCCCGTGGGCGACCTCGATCAGGACGGGCGATCCATTCGACTGTCCGTGACGGGGACCGAACTGGATGATGCGGAAAGGGTCGGACATGTGGACTCCTGGTTGGGCCGCCCCACCTTACCGAACCGCTTTAAATATTGCAATTACTCGTAACGCAGTGCTTCGATCGGGTCGAGGCGGGCGGCGCGACGGGCAGGATAATAACCGAAGGCGATCCCAACAAGGGTAGCGACAGCAACCGAAGCGATGACAGCGGATGGCGGAATGATGAACTGCCATCCTTCAACAAATTGCGAAAGCACAGCCGCGGCTAAAGCCGAAGTCCCAACACCACCAACGATCCCGATCACCCCACCAAACATGGTGAGGATCACCGCTTCAAGCAAAAACTGACGCAAAACTTCTGATTCGGTCGCTCCGATCGCTTTGCGCAAACCGATCTCGCGGGTACGCTCGGTGACGGAGACAAGCATGATGTTCATAATCCCGATCCCTCCAACGAGCAATGAGATCGCCGCGATCGAAGCGAGCAACAGGGTCAAGGCAAACCCGACACCCCCAATAATCGCCACCGCATCAGACTGTGACGAGACGATAAAGTCATCCTTGGCCAGGTCCTGCTCGGGATTATCTAAATTGTGCGCATCGCGCAAAATAGCCCGGGCGTCCTCTTTGGCCGATTCAATGTCACCGATCGAACGGGCAGAAATATAATTGACGTAGGTGACACCGAGCAACTCGCGTTGGGCGGTAGTGACTGGCAAATAAACGCGCTTATCGAGGTTCGAAAAAAACTTACTCCCCTGCTCGCCAAGCACACCGATCACCCGTACAGAAAGATTCTTGACCTCGATCCGTTCTCCAATCGGATCTTGGTCACCAAACAACTGCTCAGCAATCTCCGAGCCAAGCACAGCCACTCGCGCATGACTGTCCACATCTTCGCCTTCAATAAATCGACCAGAGACAACGTCTGCTGGAAAGACGTCGAGCTGATATTGATCGACTCCAGCGATATCCGTGAACGTTGAATCCTGTTCTGCGGAGACCGTTGTGGTGGTAATCACTACAGACGACACGAACGAGAAGGGACCATCCTCTTCAAGCGCCTTGGCGTCATCAAGCGTGATCGTCTGTTCAATAAAAGGAGATGGGGGACCAGAGCTTCCACCCCCGTTCCCTGCCTCCACAAAAACCAGATCCGACCCGAGATCAGAAACTTGGCTGAGCACGTACCCCTGCGCCCCTTGTCCGATCGAAAGCATCAAAATAACCGCGCCGATGCCGATGACGATCCCGAGCACGGTCAACAATGACCGCGAGGTGTTGCGGCGCAAGGAGTCTGTAGAAGTCCGTAGAAGGTCGAGCGAACGCATATTAGATGATGTAGCCGTCGCGGATGCGAATAACGCGATCGCCATACGCGGCCGCTTCCTCTTCATGGGTGACCATCACTACCGTACGACCGTGTTTTTTGGTGAGGTCACGAAGAATCTCTAGTACCTGACGGCTGGAGACAGAGTCCAAATTACCGGTCGGCTCATCTGCAAAAATAACGGCTGGATCATTGACCAGGGCACGCGCGATCGCCACCCGCTGTTTTTGCCCGCCAGAAAGTTGTGACGGTAAGTAGGATTCTCGATCGCTCAGTCCAACATCGGCCAAAACGGCTTTGGCTCGTGCCACGCGTTCTGCCTCAGGCATCTCGGCGTAGAGGAGTGGCAACGTGACGTTTTCAAGCACGGAAAGTCGAGGCAACAGATGAAAAGCCTGAAAAACAAAACCGATTTTTTGTAAGCGCAGGGAAGCGCGAGCCACTTCGTCAAGCGTGACCGTGTCCACTTCATCGAGTTGATACGAACCGGCGTCCGGACGATCGAGCAAACTAAGAATGTGCATCAACGTCGACTTTCCTGAACCGGAAGGTCCCATCAACGAAACGAATTCGCCGGTGTGCACATCCAGACTCACCCCATGGAGCACCGGCGTTTCCACTTCACCATTTTTATACGTCTTGGTGATGCCGTGAACGCGAATGAGCGGGATCGACATACTAAAGTGCCTTGATCGAAACGATCACTGTCTCCCCTTCGCTCAGCCCGCTGATAATCTCCATCAGGCCACCGTCCGCGCGTAATCCGACTTCAACGGTCTGTTGGCGATAGCTCTCGCCCTCTGGAACACGGACATACTTCACACCGTCGTTTTCAAGAACTGAACGCGAAGGGACCGTCAGCACGGCCGTGCGCGTCGCTGTAGTGATCGTGACATTGGCGGACAGGCCTGGCTTGAGGCCCGAAAGATCCTGGGTTGGATCGAGAAGAACCGTCGCTTTATAGAAAACGACGTCCTGGATCAATTGTTCGGCTGGGTCGATTGCCGTAACCGTGGCCGTGAAGTGAAGATCATCCCCAAAGGCGTCAAAGGTAACGTCCGCGGTCTGACCGACCTGCACCTTGGCGATGTCCGCTTCTGGCAAATCTAAGGTGATTTTGTATTGATCGCCGCTGGCGAGGACAGAAATCATCGGGGTCAATGCCGAAGCGGCTTCCCCCGCTTGCACCTCAACGGCCGTGACGATACCGGACAATGGCGAGACGATCCGTGTCTCGGCTAGGCGTGCCAAGGCCGACGTCACCCCAGCACGAGCACGTGCCAACGCCGCTTCGTATCCGGCCAACTCGACATCACGCGGGGCTTCGGTTGCATCAAGAAGTGACGCCTCCGCCCGTTGGACCGCAACGTGCCGAGCCGCAACGACTGCTTCCGCATCAGCAACATCAAGAACGATCGCGAGCGCAGCATCGTCAACAGCTTGTTCCGCAGAAAGAAGTGCCGAACCATCTGCTACGAGCGACGCCTGGGCAGATGCGATCGTTGACTTTAACGTCGTCAATTCATCGAGCGTCAACGCATCCGTATTGGCAGAAGTAGCATCAAGCACACGACTCGTCGCTGCCAGCACGTCATAGGCATCTTCGTACGCGGCCCGTGCTGAGCGGATCGCCGGATCTGCATCCGCTCCCTGCATCGTGGCAAGATCTGCCTCCGCACGATCGCGACTGACCATCGCCTGTTCGAACGCATCGACTGCCCGTGCCACAGAACTCACATCCTGCGCCCCCAGAATCTCGTCGAAATCGTTATTGTACAAACTATTTTCCACTCCAAGCACAGTGTCTGCCGAAGCAAGAGACTGACGCACTTCTGAAACGAGCGCGCGCAAATCTTCCACGAGATTCTCCTTTGCCTGCACCAGCTCATCTGCCGTTTCTTGTTTTGTGCGCTCAAGATCGAGGTTGGCCTGATCCAAAGCGACAAGGGCGGCGTCTACGTCTGCCTGACTGACCGCTGTGGCCGAAGAAGAAATCCCCGCACGCTTCAAATCCAAGTCGGCTTGTGCCTGGGCGACAGATTGCAAGGCCTGCGCGTAGGATGCCTGCAGATCACCAGCTGTCAGCGAGGCGAGGAGCTGGCCGGCCTTTACCGTATCCCCTACCTTAACGAGCATCTTGCCGACAACGCCAGAAGCACCGAAAGCGAGATCTGCTTCGGTCACACTTTCCACACGTCCGGTCACTTCTACGGTCTGAATGAGATCCTGTCGCTTTACCGTATCGTTTGTCATCGATTCTGTTGGCGATGGCTGAGCCGCAAATGCTCCAATCACAAGAAAAAGAACAGCTCCCAGAGTCAAAATAATCAGGCGCTTACGAGTGATTTTCATACCTTTGCTAGGCAATATTTCTCAATTGCAAGAGCAAAGTATGGCACAAATCACGCCTGCTGGCAAGAGGTCCTCCCTAGCAAACGGAGCGAAAGTGAGTGAGTGTCTGCTCGGCCGAGCGGCGCCAGGTGAATTGAGCAACAGCAGCTCTCCCTGCCTCAGCTAATCGCCGGCGCGCGACCTGATCGTTCAATAACTTCAAAAGGATGGTAGCCGTGGATGGGACATCACTTTCGCTAATGATCGCTACTGACCCTTTGGCAACTTCTGGAATCACACCGACCGAAGTGGTCACAACTGCGGTGCCGACCCCCATCGCTTCAAGCGGTGGCAACCCGAATCCTTCGGCAAAGGAGGTGCACAAATACAATTCTGCGTGTTGGTAGAGTGAACAGCGCTCGGCATCGGTCACCGACCCGAGATAACGTACAACGCCGTCAGGTCGATACTGTCGCCAGCGCGCATTGATGTGGTCGATCGCTTCCAAAATCGGTTCAGCCCCCCACCCTGGCGTACCAGCAATCACGTACTGCAACGACTTAGAAAGGGATGGATCGCGAGATAGAAGCGCTTCAAACGCCCGTAAGGCAAAGAGGAAATTTTTGCGCGGCTCGAGCGTAGCAACGGAGACGATATAACGACCGTGAATCTGGCGCTCCGGTTGCGGAGAACAGATCGTGATCCCCTCATGTACAACAACGGTCTTTTGTTTGGTTTTTGGAAAAGCACGGATGAGATCAGAGCGAACGGCCGCAGACGGCGTCAGAAGTAATCGAGCATGATCAAGAGAGCGCGGAAGTACTAACTTTAACGTAAATACCTGTTGAATCGCTGAATCAGGAAACCACTCCGGATGTTCTAAAATGAAAAGATCATGAATGAATCCGACAGAGGGGATACGCAACCCGAGCGGAATCAACCCTGTAGGCGCAAAGAACAGATCGATCCGTTCCGCGTGGATCGCCGACGGCAACATCAAATGAGCCCCAACATACGGTACAGCTCGAAGCAGCGAAGCGTCCTGCCGTGCCTCAATATTTGATCGCCCACGAATCATCGCCCGGACTTGCTCTGACGGCACGTCGCTGTCTAGAAAAACGACAAATGTATCATCTGCAGCAACATCAACCAAGGCATCAATCATGCAAGAGGTGTACTGATTGATCCCACTGACTCGCCCAACATCCGGACGCACGATCGAACGACCATCGATCGCAATGCGCATATTAAAAAATGGCTACAAACCCTTTCACCACTGCGAGCATCATCAGTCCAGAGACGATCATTCCGCCAAGAATCGCCGGAATCGCCAACCGCGGACGGATACCAAATAGCACCGCGGCCACACACCCGCTCCATACCCCCGTAAACGGCAAGGGCGAAACGACAAAAAAGAAGAGACCGATCGCTCCGTATTTTTGGTAATCCCCTTGAAACTTGGTGCGCGTCCGCTCGAATACTTTGACCAACACCCGATGGCACACTTTGAAATGACGATCGCACAGATTGGTCAGTACCTCGAGGCCGTAGATGAGCGGGACGATCGGCAGGGCATTACCGACGTAGACATCAAACAACGCTCGCGGAATAGAAAAATGATACACCTCAATGGCGAGCGGAAGGGCCACTCGAAGCTCTGCGACCGGCAAAGTCGAAAGAGCGATGATCAAAAGGTCTTGCATGCATTAGGAGTTCAGGGCGTCCTCCTGCCATTGAAACACGCGGAAGGCCCAGTCGACAAGCCCCTTCACTTCGGACACCCGAGTGATTTTGGAATCCGAACCGAGAAGGATGACAAAAATTTCCCCCGCCCCTTCGCGCTTCACGCCGAGGCCGATGCAATACCCCGCTTCGGGCAAGTAACCGGTTTTGCCACCAAGAATGGTGTACGGATCCTGGTTGATAAAACTTTCAAGCAGATCGTCGGTCGAAGGAACGGTAACGGTGATCCCGCTGCCTTGGGTAACCTCCACCTGCGGTTGAACAACGGTCTCAGCGATCTCTGGAACAGCGAGCGCCGCGGTCAATAAGCGCACAATATCATAGGCGGTCGAGCGATTATCTGCGGTCAGACCGGTCGGATCAGCAAACGTCGTCTGCGTCATGCCGAGTTCGACCGCCTTGGCATTCATCTTGTCGACAAACTCTGCAAGGGTTACCCCGGAAAGACGCACCAAGGTCATGGTGGCAGAGTTATCAGAACCAACTAAACTTGTTTTCAATATGTCCCGCGCCGTAACCGGATCATTCATCAGTAAATAGAGACGCCCGCCATTACGATAATCTTCCGGTAAGATGCTGGCAGGAGCATTCAGATCCGGTGACCTTTCAAGATAGACGAGAGCGGTCATGAGTTTGGTGATGCTCCCGATAGAACGGACCGAATCGGCATTCTTTTGATAGAGTGGCAGTCCACTTTCCCGATCAAGAACTAAAACGCTCTCTGCGGTCGTGACGATTCCCAGGCTCTCCTCATCGATCTTTTTTGGATATCGATCGGCGGACGTGGGCAATCCCAGAAAGGCATCGCTCGTATCAAGGGATGCAAGGATAGCCGATCGTAGAGGAGCGACCGGAAGTTTGGCGGCCTGCTCAATCATCGCCCCATCCATCGGAACGAATTCCATCAAACTGGCGGCAAGAATGCCTTGTAAAATAGTCCGAAAGATCACAGCGTTCCTTGAGTTGATTCTTCGATCAGTTTGGAAATACGTTCGTCGGTGTGAAATCGATCGTATTCAGGGATCTCCGTGACGCCACTGACGCCGAGATGACGAAGAAAATCGGTCGTGGCGCTGTAAACCATCTGAAGCTTCTCTGCGTGTTCCTCTTCACTGATCAAACCGCGAATCAACAAATTGCGTAGAATGAGACTACAGTTGACCCCACGAATCTGCTCGATCTCCGGCTTGGTGATCGGCCCACGATACAAAATAATGGAAAGCGTTTCGAGTTGCGGTCGCGTGAGCTCGTCCGAGAATTCATCCTTTACCAAATTTGCGACTAGAGTCGCGAATCCTGGATTGGTTACAAATTGAACATGGCCATCGTGCTCGAGAAGGTGGATGCCAGAACTCTCCACATTACGTTCAAGCTGAAGCTGCTTTATCGCCGCTTGAACTTCCTCTTCTGTTGCTTCGACGAGCTTTGCAAGAGACTTAATCGCCATCGATTTTCCTGAAACAAACAGCACCGCTTCTAATTTTCCTTTGACCATAGTGTCTCCACTTACCTCTTTCTACGTACCACGAATTAATCCACCCTCTTGAGCTCAATGTCCCCGAATGCTGACGACTGTACAGCCATGATGGCTTTCTGCTTCATCAATTCTAGCAGAGCGAGGAAGCTAACCACAACTTCGATCCTCGACCCCGCCCCCTTTGTGATGTCTTTGAAAGACATCTGGGCACGTTCGAGCAACACTTCGCGAATCTGTTTGATGCGCTCCTGCACGCTCACAATCTTATGCATCGTCGTTTGCTGCAAGGTGAAAAACGGCTCAAGGCGCTTCAGGAGAGTGGCGAAGAGGGATTGCAAGGCTGACGGCGTGGCATTCTCGGGTGGACGGAACGCGGTCACAACCGGAAGTTTGGTGGCGTTCACCGGTCGACCGTAACTCACGCGGCCGGCGCGATAAAGAGCATCGACATATTCTGTAGCGACGACGAATTCTTTGTACAGCTTGAGCTGAGCGGCGAGTGCACCAGCATCTTCTTCCTCGGCCGGAGGGGTCGGCAAGATCGCTGCGGACTTGAGATACAACAACCGTGCAGCAACAACGAGAAAATCTGCCAATTCACTTGAAGGCACCTCGTTTGCTTCGAGATGCTTCAAGTAATCTTCTGTTACCTTCGCCAGCGCCACTTCGGTGATCGGCAAATCTTGCTTCTCGACAAGCTCGAGGAGTAATTGCAGCGGCCCGCTGAAGGCATCAAGTTTGATTTCGAATTTCATGTCTCCGCTTTCTGCTTACTACTTTCCGCTTTCTACATCCAATTCGATATGCACTTCCTTGAGCGACTTCTCCGGCATCGGCGACGGCGCTTGCATCATGTGGTCGTAGGCGTGGCCATCCTTCGGGAAGGCGATCACTTCGCGGATGTTTGGTTCGTTCTGCAAAATGGCGACCAAGCGATCGAGTCCGAGGGCAATCCCCCCGTGCGGTGGTGCGCCGAATTCGAACGCTTCGAGCATATGACCAAACTTGGCTTGAATCTCTTCCATGGCGATCCCCATGATTTCGAAGACGCGTTGTAGCGCGAGCGATTCATGGTTGCGAATCGATCCCCCACCGATCTCAAACCCGTTCAACACCACGTCATACTGTGAAGTGACGATCCCTTCAATATTCTTCTTGTCCATCAAGTCCTGATGACATTCCGGCAAGGCGCGCGAAAATGGATTGTGAGTGAACGTCCACCCACCTTCCTCGGTTTTCTCAAAGAACGGAAAATCAATCACCCAGCCAAAAGCAAGAAGATTCGGATCGTTCTTGTCTTCGCGCAAGTCTGGACGATCGGTGCCGTACTTTTCCATCGCTTCTTTGTACGACAAACGCGGGAACGGCGTTTGCTGAATCTTCTTCCCTGGATACAACTTGGTCACGAGTTCGATCAACATCGTTTCGATAACGTTCATCACATCCTCGCGCTCAACAAAACTCATCTCAAGGTCGATCTGAGTGAATTCCGGCTGACGATCGCCGCGCTGGTCTTCATCGCGGAAACATTTGGCCACCTGGAAGTAACGCTCTTTTCCACCGACCATCAACAACTGCTTGAACTGCTGTGGCGATTGTGGCAGGACGTAAAAATTCCCGGCGTGCAGGCGTGACGGGACCAAAAACTCACGCGCCCCTTCTGGCGTCCCTTTGGTCAGAATCGCCGTTTCGATCTCCGTAAAATGCGAGGCGTACAGATGATCACGAATGGCCCGCACAATCGAGGAACGCATCCAAATATTCTTGTGCATTCGCTCTGAGCGCAGATCAAGGTAGCGATACTTCAAACGCAACTCTTCATTCACCCCCATCGTGTCTTTGTCGATCTCAAACGGCGGGGTCTTACAGGTGTTCAACACTTTGAGCGATTTAATTCCGACTTCGACCGTACCGGTCACCATATCCGGATTGATCTGCTTCTCCCCACGCGCCTTCACCTCACCTTCGATCTCGACAACAAACTCTGTACCGAGCGAATCGATCAGCGCGTTTGTGGCTTCGTCTAAATCCGGCTTGTAGCAGACACACTGCACCGTAGCCGAACCGTCACGCAAAATAACAAAGACGAGCTTATCGCCGACACGACGGACGTTATGCACCCAGCCGTTCAAGCGAACCACTTCCCCCACCTTGTCTTTCGTCTCCCAATTCCATGTGCGCTGCATATTATTCGACAGTTACGATATCAACGAACGCAATGCGCTGATAATCTGAATCTTGATAAAACCCAATCGTACGATCAATCGCCGTCACTGCACGGGTGGTCATCTGGTAGAGCACCAGTTCGCCAGAGCGGTCGACAAGAAGGGTGTGATCATCAACCCACGTGAGCAATGATCCTTGGATCACACGGTTGCTGTTTTTAAACTCACCGCCGACCACCGGCACCACCCACAACTGTGGCGGCTGTTCATTCCCCCAGTTGTAGCTGTAGTACGTCCCTTCTGGGGAAAGGGTCGGGAGCACGAAACCAAGATCTGCAGAGGAGCTGATCTCCATGCCATTCATCGTCTGTAAGTCGATGAGATGCAGTGCCGATGGCCCCATGATCCAATCGCTGAGCGATTCTGGTTGTGGGAACGATGTAGCGATCATCTGTTTGGTTGCTGGATTGACGAACGGCATCTTGAGCGCAAACGTGTCGCAATATGCACAACGCGTGATCTCCCCAGTCACGACGTCATACTTCCAGAATCCGCTAAACCATCCTTCTCCTTCGAACACTTGGCGGAGGTAGACCGCCGAACCATCACTCGCGACGGCCGCCGGCCAGGGATAGCCAAATTCGATCCCCATTTCTGCATCGTCAAACGTGATCGACGTAGAATCCCCGGCAGCCACAACGTTCATCGTCACCGTTGGCCCACGCTCGCCTTCTTTAAATACGAAGTCAGCGGTGACGGTCGTAGTGCCACCAGTCCAGACCTGTTCCTTTGATGGAAGCAACTCCTGTGCTTGCTCATCTGTCAGCTGACGCGGTGTCCCGCCAGCGACCGGATAAACCCAGTACGTCTCTTCACGAACATCATCCGAATTTTGTTCTACGTCCTCCCCACGATCGGCCACAACTTCCTTGGTATACAAGACGTACATTCCAGGTGTGAGTCCCGGGAGTTCAGCAGTTTCTTCGACGAGCTCCTCTTGTCCCAGAGGAGCAGGCGTCACTTCAATCTGCTCCTTCGTTGAAGACAGATACACCCATCCGGTCAGGATGGCGATCGCAGCGATCACGAGAACAGAGGCGAGTTGAATGCGATTCATACTTATTCTGAGATGGTGGCCGAACCAAGGTACTGGAAGCCAAAGCTGCCATCCGTCAGATCGAAGTCCGCCCAGTTCGTCGCTCCAAGAAATATCTTTCCTGTCGGGTCAAAAATCATGTAGCGCGAAGGACCGGCCAGAACAAGAATGTCGTCCGTCCAGTCGACGATGCGACCAGTGATATCATTACCGTCGGTGATGAGTCCATCCGCATCTACGGTAATCATGTGCGTCACCCCGTTTGATTCGGCCGAGAACGTATCAGCATTCACCGGGGAGAAACGTGGAGACGTAAGAATTGCTTCGTCCGTTGTTTCTACACCGAGAATCTTCCCTTTGCCGGTCACTAAATCAACAAGATGTAACTGGCTCGGTCCGATCACTTCATCCCACCCAGGCGCTTCTTCATTCACCTGGCGCGTTCCTGAAATAACCAGCATGCGCTTCCCTGCCGTATCGAACACAAAGTCACTCACGAGCAGATCATTGCCGTAGGCAATCCGAGTCATGCTCCCCACGGCCACATTATAGACATGGACATGAATTCCGAAACGAAGGGATCCGCTCGCTTCGGTGAACTCTCCAAAATAGATCTGCGTGCCGTCATCGCTTACTGCGATTGGGGAGAGGTAATACGGCCTGCTGATATAATTCTCATTCTGAATCGTAAACTGAGTACTCTCCCCTTCACGCGGGACGAGCGTCACAATCGTGTCGTTGTCTGGCATCATGTACTCGGAATAGACATGCAGCTCGCCTGTACCATATCCCTCCACACCAAGCTTCCCTGGGTCTTCCCAAGCAAACTTTTTCCCATTCAAATTCAAACGATAATCGGAATACGTGTAGACAAGTTCAGTGGCAGGAACAAAGCTGTAGGGATAATCACAGCCACTCGCCTCCGCAGTGATGCGATCCAGTTGAAGCATCTCCTCCGCCCCGATCGCGTAACGATAGGCAAAGGCATCGCAGGTATAAAGAACGTCTGCACCGGGAGTATCGTCAACAGATCGATCCGTCGTTTCACGTGTCGCACTCCAAACAATATAGGTATCCGGAGCGACCGGCTTATCCATGATCGGATTCGACAACTTCCAGTAGGCAATCGCCCCGGCGATCAAAATAAGCACAATGGCGGGGAGGATCTTTTTTTCCATATTACGGTGTGAGGCGATTAATCAGGCGTGGGAACGGGATCGTTTCGCGAATGTGTTGCGTACCGCAGACCCAGCCGGTGATGCGCTCCAAACCGTACCCAAATCCTGAGTGTGGCACAGAGCCATACTTGCGCAGGTCGAGATACCACTGCAGTGGTTCAACCGGAAGGTTGTGTTCGCGGATGCGTTCAAGAAGGGCGTCATGATCATCTTCGCGTTGCGATCCACCGAATATTTCGCCATACCCTTCTGGGGCCAAGAGGTCAGCATTCAACACGCGGGTCGGGTCCGATGGATCACGCTTCATGTAAAACGCTTTGACTTCGGCCGGATACTTTTCGACAAAGATCGGGCGATCGTACATTTTAGTAAGAACGGTTTCGTCGTCCGCCCCCAAATCATCCAAGTCACCGATATCACTGCCGTGTTCGCGCAAAATCTTCACCGCTTCGGTATGCGTCATGCGCACAAATGGCGCTTGGACTTTTTCAAGCGCTGAAATATCGCGTTCAAGCACTTCGAGTTCCTTGCGGTTCTTTTCGAGAACGTCTTTGACAATACGACAGACGAGCCCTTCCTGAATCTTCAAGTTCTCTTCATGTTCGACAAACGCCGCTTCGGCGTCCATCATCCAAAACTCAGTGAGGTGACGGCGCGTTTTGGATTTTTCCGCGCGGAAGACCGGACCAAAGTCGAAACAACGGCCAACGCTCATGATCGCCGCTTCTAAATACAACTGCCCCGACTGCGACAAGTACGCCTTGCCCATGTCGAAGTACTCAAGTTCAAACAACTCCGTCGTCCCTTCGCAAGCCGTTGGTGTGAGAATCGGAGAATCAATTTTGATAAATCCGATTTCGTTCAAATAGGCGTACGTCGCGTTGATGATCGTGTTGCGCACGCGCTGAATCGCCCACTGCTTTTCTGAACGCAACCACAGGTGGCGTTGATCGAGGAGGAAATCTGGTCCGTGTTCCTTTTTGCCGATCGGATAATCTTCCGGCGCGACTTGGATCGGTTGAAACGACACGCCCTGAAGCTCAAATCCGGAGGCTGATCGCGGCTCGGCTTTAACGATTCCACGAACAACGACAGATGACTCAATCCGAATCTTCTGCAGCTCCTCCCATTGTTCGGGCGGCAACTCTGCCGCTGAATAGACGACCTGCACCCGACCCGATCCGTCACGCAATTGCAAGAAGAAAATCTTCCCGCTCGAGCGGAAGTTGTACGCCCAACCCTTTAACTCAACTTCTTGGCCAACCTTCGCACCGATCTTATCAATCATCGTCTCAGTCATAGTGTGCATATTTTAGCGAACTAAACGCATAGACGCAAGGAATAGATGGCTGGCCCGGCAGGAGTCGAACCTGCGCTCTTTCCGTTAACAGCGGAATGTTTTGCCAATTAAACTACAGGCCAATAAAACAAAACGACCAGCGGTCTGCTGGCGTTCTTCTTTGGCATACGATGTCGTCACCCGATTATGCCAAGAAAGCCAGCGAACGCTGGTTATTATCATTATTGGCGATGTCGAATCGACGTTTCTGCATACCTACAATCACACTACCCTCACACCGATTGATCGTCAAGCGCCATTCCTGATACCGGCTTCTGAAGCCGGTATCAGGAGCAAAAATCTATGTCGTGGCGGGATTCGGCGGAGCGCGTAGGGTTGTGATTTAGGCAGCAGTGCGCGAAAAAGAGACGGTGGGAATAACGGGAAAGTGTGCGACCACCAAGGACTCAATGACGGCGTGATATTCAGAAAGAATCGGGCCTGGCAAACGAATGTCGAGGAGATGCTCGAAGTGCTCGCTCATGGCGTAGCGGATCAGCTTAAGCGAATTGTCATCAATGCGGCGGGCAGAAAACCACTGCTCTGGCTCGCGACTGCAGCAATCGCGACAAACGACCCCCCCTTTCAACCCGTGCCACGAGTAGCCCATCGGGGCGATGCCGCGTTCGCAGTTCACGCAACACAAAAGTTCTGGACGAAACCCAAGAATGGCGAGGAGTTTAAGGGTGAAACTTCCAGAAAGAAAGGCCGCGCGATCTGCAGTCAACTCTGGCGCTCCATCAATGAACGTCAACCAACGACGGACTTCGTCGAACATCACCGGATCGTGTAGCCGCGCTCGCGTCGACATCTCGACCAACGCCAAGGTGTGCCAAGCGAGTTCGAGCTTATCCATGTCCGCACGAATTGATCGATACGACTCGAGGCGCTCTACGCCCGCAACCAAGTCACCGTATCGTCCACGCACAACCATCAGATCACAAAGAGCGAACGGTTCGAGGTGCGCCGAGAGTTTCGAAGAGATCTTCCGCGACCCGCGGGCACGCAACTCGAGCTTCCCGTGCTCAGCGGTTAAAACCGAATAGACACGATCGTGTTCAAACAGATCGCGCATGGCAATAACGATTCCAGTAGTGCGAAAGGTTACGGACATGAGTCAATTTTCCCATATTCAGCCGATTCTGTCTTGACAGAATCGGCTTTTGATGCTAATCTAGGCCACTTCCGCGCATGAAGCGCGAGAAGCACCACCGTGCACTCCGCACGTGAAGAGGAGGATTTTCCGATGTCCATGAAGCAGATCATCGGCTTCCGCCGGCCCGTCAGCACGACCTACATCTACGACCCCTACGGTCGCGGGGTCGGGATCGGGACCGACCACCGAATGGTCGCCTGCGGGATCCGCATGGCGCTCGAAGCCAACGAGAACTGGAGCGAGCTCGAACGGGTGCTCGGGTCCTGCCTCGGGGTCTACCTCCCCCGGCCCGGCGGCTACTTCGACCGGTTCAACAACGACCGATTCGAGTCCAGTCGGGCGCAGGACGCGGTCCGCTATGGCGAGCCCTTCGGCGCCAAGCTCGACGGCGAGGTCATCACCCTCACCCCGAAGGAGGGCGTGACGCTGACCGTGAAGCAGGGCTGGATCGACCGCAACAAGACCCCCATCGTCACCATCACCTTCGCCGACCCCGCGAAGGGGGTGGAGATGAAGCTGGCGCTCAACAAGCTCGACTACCTCGGCTGCGAGACCGTCGAGTGGGAGCAGGCCCTCACCCTGAAGCCGTGGACCCGCGACCACTGGGTCTTCAGCAACGGGAGCAAGGAGCGGCTCGGCGAGCGGGTCGAAAACATCCACGGGCCCAGGAGCTACTTCCAGCGCGTCGGCGAGTTCATCGGCCACCGCGTGGTGCCGCTCCCCGGCGAGACGCTCGTGGTCTACAGCGGCAGCGGCGCCTCGGCGATCGACCTCACGGTCGGCCGCAACGAGCGGACCCGCCACCCGGACATGTTCGTCTTCGCCTCGGTCGGGCCCTACTCCCTCGCCTTCCGGCGCGGCGAGCAGAAGCCCGGCCAGCGGAACGCCCACGACCGGATCGTCGTCTTCGAGGACCAGGCCCTCCCGATCGTCCCGCCGAAGGAGGACGAAGACGGCACCGGCTATGAAGACGGGGTCCTTGAACCATCCGACCACGAGTACCCCGACGACTACTACGACGAGTAGTAGTCCGAACGACAAGACCACCCCCATGCAGCGACCCTCTCGTCGCTACTCCTCGGGGGTGGTCGTTGCTTTTAGGTGCGGTTCAAAAACTGTTGCAAAATTAGGGATGCCGCCAGCGCATCTTCGTCGATCCCAGATTTTTCCTCGCGCGCGATGCGAATACTTTCTTTGGTGGTGTAACTCTCATCCTCCTCGTACACCGGAATGGTCACCTGCTTCCGAAGCGACTCCATGAAGGCGCGAGTTTTATCGAGTTGATCGCTCGAGTGATGTCCACCCTGTGAAAGGGGCGCCCCACAAACAACTGCATCGATCTCTTCGTCACGAATACGCTTAGCCAGAAGCTCCGTCGTCATCTCTCCATCATTTCTAATCACCTCTAACGGAGCGGCGACGCCTGCTTCGTCGTCACCGATGGCGAGGCCAATCTTTTTTAGTCCGTAATCAATTCCTAGTAAGCGCATAGAAACTCTAAATTCGAATGTCGAGATTCGAAACAATCAGAAATAGGAAAAGGAAAGTTTGCAAACTTCCTGTTTCCACTTTGAATTTGTTTCGAATTTCGGATTTCGTATTTCGAATTTAAAACCCCACATTTGGCGGAGGGGTCAAAATCTCCACCCCATCCTTTGTCACCGCAATTGTTAACTCAAAATGCGCGCCGAGTGAGCCATCGACCGTCTTGATCGTCCAACCGTCATCCCCTGTTTCTACCTGCCAGCCGCCAAGCGTCAGCATCGGCTCAATCGCCAACACCATTCCGCTCTGAATCGGCACAGAAGGAAATTGGTTCGAAATAAAATTCGGCACGTGCGGATCTTCGTGAACTTTGTGCCCTACCCCATGTCCGACTAATGCCCGGACAACCCCAAACTTAAACGGTCGAACGTATTCTTCGATCGCCCGAGAAATATCTTTGATATCTCCACCAACACGTGCGACCTCAATCCCAGCCATCATCGATGCCCGCGTCACCGTTAACAACTCTTTGTGCTTGTCCGGGATCGCCTTGAACCCTCCGACCGGAATCGTCACCGCCATGTCCGTGCACAATCCTTTGTACCAACAGCCGATATCGAGTCCGAGGAGATCTCCATTTTTCAAAACAACATCGCGTGCGCCCGACCCATGAACGACTTCGTCGTTGACCGAAATGCAAACGGTGGAAGGAAATCCTTCGTCGCTACTGCGCGATTTGTATCCCAAAAACGACGGCGTTCCTCCACCGGCACGAATCGCCTCTTCCGCAATCTTATCGAGCTGACGCAGTGTCACCCCTTGCTTGGCCGCATCGATCGCCGTTTGCAACGAACGCGACAATAACGCCCCGCCTTCGCGAATCGCATCAATCTCTTCTGTTGTTTTAGTCATCGCCATACGTATTAAATCCGAAATCCAAAATTCGAAACAACCGGAAACCGAAAAATTCGAATTTGAACATTTTCTATCTCCGATTCAAATTTATTTCGAATTTCGGATTTCACATTTCGAGTTTTCACACTCCAAGGGCCATTTGAATTTTTGCTTCCACCTCGTCGATCGATCCCATTCCATCCACTCGGCGGAGGACACCAAGGGCTTCAAATTCTTTGGCCATCGGTTCTGTTTCGTTATGATAAATCCCCAAACGCTTCAGGATCGCTTCTGGCTTATCGTCTTCGCGCTGCACAAGCGATCCACCACAAACATCGCAGATATCTGCCACCTTAGGGCGGGCGAAATCAATGTGATAGACCTTGCCACAACCTACACAGGTGCGACGACCAGCGAGACGTTTGAGTGACTCTTCGTCTGGCACGTCGATGACGATGACGTCGGTCGGGTGATCAAAGGCGACGTAGGCCTTGTACTGCTCCATGTTGCGCGGATAGCCGTCGATAATGTACCCCCCGGCCGCATCCGGTTCTTTCAATCGAGCTTTGAGCACCTCCACCGCAATCTGATCAGATACCAACCCGCCGTGGGTCATAATCTCCACGATCTGTCGGCCGATTTCGCTCCCCTTCGCCTGCTCACGACGCAATAAATCACCCATGGACAGCGCAGGGAGATTCAAATGCTTTGCCAAACGCTCTGCCTGCGTGCCTTTGCCTGCACCTTGGGGCCCAAATAAGAGGATCTTTTTCATACGAGGAGAGTATACCGAGGTTAAAAGAAAGAGGAAAGAAGAAAGAGGAGATGCGCAGATCCCCTCCAACCTCTCTCCCCCAACCTCTGACCTCTAACTTTTAATGCTCGTACTCGTGCATCGAGAGTTGTGCCTGAATCTGTTTGATAAGGTCGATAACAACACCGACGATGATGATAACCGAAGCGCCACCGACGACCAATTGGGCTGTACCCGTTACCTGCTGCACCACAATCGGGAGGACCGCGATAACGGCCAAGTAGGTGGCTCCGAGAAGGAGGATACGATTGGTGACCCACTGCAAGTATTCGGCGGTCGGGCGACCTGGGCGAATGCCCGGAACAAAGCCGCCCTGCTTCTGCAAGTTTTCCGAAATGCGATCCGGGTGGAAAACAACCCCGGAATAGAAGAAGGTGAATCCGAAGACGAGGAGGAAGAAGATCAACCCGTAGAAGAGCTGGTTGGTGAAGATATCGATCGTAAACTGAGCCGCGTTCACAATCCATTCTGTTTTAGCACGAAGGAAGAACTGAGCCATCGTCGGTGGGAAGAGAATGATCGACACCGCAAAGATAATCGGGATCATTCCTCCCATGTTCACACGCAACGGCAAGTTCGACGAAACACCACCAAGCGAACGCGCGCCTTGCTGCATCCGGGCGTACTGGATCGGGATATTGCGCTGGGCTTCGTTGATGATCACCACCGCGACAATCGTCACAATGACCAAGGCGAGGATCAACAGAATGTCGAAAACCTGGGAACGATCAAAGGTCGCGAGCACCTGCTGAAACGTTGTCGGTAATCCAGCGATAATTCCAGCGAAGATCAAGATCGAAATACCGTTTCCGATGTTGCGTTCTGAGATCAATTCACCAAGCCACATCAGGAAGATCGTGCCGGCCGTCATCGTCGTCATGATGAGGAGCATCGTTAACCATCCAGTATCAACGATCAGTCCTTGGGCTTGAGACGCAAGCAAATTGATGATCCCATAGCCTTGCAAAAAGGCGAGCGGAACGGTGGCGATACGGGTGTACTGGTTGATTTTGCGACGACCCGCTTCTTCTTTTTGCATCTCTTCAAACGAAGGGATGATCATGGCTAACAACTGGAAGATAATCGAAGCGGTAATATACGGGGCAATTCCCAGCGCAACGATCGAGAAGTTTTCAAGCGTCCCGCCGGAAAAAAGGTTTAGCAGTCCAAGAACCTGGTTCCCCTGGAAAAGAGAGGTCAAGGCTGACGGATCCACCCCCGGAACCGGAACGTGGGCCGCTAACCGAAAGATAACAAGCATCCCTAACACAAAGAGGATGCTTGTCCGTAATTCTTTAATGCGGAAGATCCGAAGGAACACGTTCATACGCGTTGAAATTTAACTAACCGAACCTCCAGCCTTTTCGATCTTTTCTTTTGCTGCAGCCGAAACGGCCATTCCTGTCACCTTCAAAGCGACCGTGAGATCCCCCTTACTCAGAAGTTTAGCATGGGCGGCAGTTTTTGGAACGAGGCCGATTTCCTTTAGGACAGCAAGGTTGACCTCCCCGCCTTTGCTAAAGGCCTTTTCAAGCGAGCCAACATTGACCACAAACATCTCACGGGCCAAGGATTTGAACCCGCGGACTTTTGGCTGAGCCAAAACCCAACGCTTCATCCCAAGGCGCTTCAAACCAGAAACACCGGAACGAGCTGTTTGTCCTTTTCCACCGCGACCGGAGTAGGTACCGGTTGAACCGAGCCCGCGACCAACACGCTTACGATTGCGCTTCGCCCCGGCCGGTGGTTTCATGTTGTGCATGCCAACTGCCATACTATTCTTTTTCTTCCTTCACCGCAGCAGACGTCTGAGACTTCTTGCGTTGAAGCGTGCTCGTTCCTTCTGAAAGCTTCTTAAGCGCTTCAAACGTTGCTTTAACGGTGTTAATCGGGTTAGAGGCTCCCAAATTTTTTGAAACCGCGTTCGGGACACCAGCGAATTCAAGCACGGATCGAACAGCGCCCCCCGCCTTGAGCCCAGTCCCTTTCGGAGCTGGCTTCAAGAGGACGACCGACGCAGCAAACTTGGCCGTGACCGGGAATGGGATCGTTTCATTCACAAACGGCACTTTGATCAAGCGCTTCTTAGCCTGACGCAACGCCTTATCAACCGAGATCTGCACGTCCGCGCCCTTGGTTACCCCAAATCCGACGCGACCCTTGCGGTCACCGATGACCAACAGGACACGGAAGCGCATGCGCTTGCCACCAGCCGTCACACGAGTAACGCGGGAAAGATCCAAAATCTTCTGATCAAATTCCTTTGGTTCGTCGCGACGATTGTCACGACCACCACGTCCACGGCCTCCGCCGCGTCCGTCGCGTTGGCCACCTTGGCCACCCTGTTTCTTATTACCAAAATCTTTCTTTTCCATACTTACTTGGTGATCGAAATACCGCCTTCCACTGCGGCGTCGACGAGCGCTTTGACACGACCGTGGAATTTGTAAGAACCGCGATCAACGACCATCAAGGTGATGCCAGCCTTCTTGCCCGCTTCAGCCAACGCCTTCCCAACCTCACCTGCGCGTTCAAGCGGTTTGCCGGCGGTCAATTTTGTGTCCGAGGCAGCGGCAAGCGTCTTTCCAGCAACGTCATCAATCAACTGGGCATACAGATGCTTAGCCGAGCGCTTGATCGACAGACGAGGGCGAGCGCTGGTGCCCGAAATCTTCGCGCGCACCCGGATGGCGCGGCGTTTTGCTTTTCGCAACTTTTCTTTGACAACGTCCTTCATAGATTATTCGCCGGTCTTGGCGGCCTTACCAGCCTTACGACGAATCACTTCGTCCACATACTTAATCCCTTTACCGCCATACGGTTCTGGCTTGCGGATGCGACGGATTTGAGCGGCAGCTTCACCGACAACTTCCTTATTGATACCAGAAAGCGTCAAGGTGTTCTTTTCTACTTCTGCCTTCACTCCTTCTGGCAGAATGAAATCTACAGAATGGGAGTAACCAACATCAAGGACAACTTTATTCCCCTGCGCGTTGACGCGATACCCGACACCGACAACTTCCAACGCCTTTTTGAATCCATCAACAACACCGACGATCATGTTCTGAATGTTGGAGCGCGTCGTGCCCCACAACGCACGGACTTCGACGTCGTCCTGTTCTCCGATGGAAACGTTGACCGTCTTTTGTCCTTCGTCTTCTCCAAGCGTCACAGTCATCCGTGGGTGGATGGCGCGGGAGAGCGTCCCCTTCGGACCCTTGACCGTAATCGAACCATTCGCAAGCGTCACATCGACGCCGCTCGGGATGACCACAGGTTGTTTACCAATGCGTGACATACTAGAAAATTTCGCAGATCACCTCGCCACCCAACTTACGGGCGCGCGCTTCTTTATTCGTCATCAAACCGTTCGGGGTCGAGATGATCGCCATCCCGATTCCGGAAAGGACGTGTGGCAACTTGTCAAACTTGGCGTAGACACGGCGGCCCGGTTTGCTGACGCGCTTCACTTCATGCACCACTGGCATACCATTTTCGTACTTCAAGCCAATGGTCAGCGTTTTGCGGAACCCGTCAACAGTTTCATTCACCGTCGCGACATATCCTTCCTTCTGAAGAATCTTAGCGATCGAGAATTTGATGATAGAAGACGGCAAAACCACTTCGCCCTTTTTAACCTTGGAGGCGTTGCGGATTCGGGTCAACATGTCTGAAATCGGATCGGTGATCATAATGTGATTACCAGCTGGCTTTAGTCACGCCCGGGATCTCGCCTTTGACGGCCAACTCACGGAAGCAGATACGGCAGAGATTAAAATCGCGGATAAATCCATGACGACGTCCGCAGCGCCAGCATCGGCGCACGACACGGGTCATGAACTTCGGTTTGCGATTGGATTTTGCGATCTGCGACTGCGTGGCCATATTATTTGTTGTTCTTGCCGTCCTTTTTGGCGAACGGGAATCCGAGGGCGGTGAAAAGCGCCAATCCCTCCTTTTGCGTACGACAGGTGGTGGTAATGGTTACCTGCACGCCGTGCGGAATTTCCGCTTCGTCTGCCCCCACTTCTGGGAAGGCAAGCTGCTCGCGGAAACCGTATGAGAAATTGCCGGCTTTGTCAATCGCGCTCTCCCCGATCCCACGGAAGTCGCGGACGCGCGGGAACGCCACCTTGTTCAACTTGTCGATGAAGGCCCACATGCGCTTTCCGCGCAAAGTAACAATCATCCCAACCGGCATCCCTTGACGAATTTTGAACGTGGCGATCGACTTCTTAGCGAGCGTTTTGACCGGCTTTTGACCGGCGATGCGGGTCAAGGTCGCTTCCACCGCGTCGGTGAAACGCGAATCCTTAAGCCCCTTGCCCAAGCCGACGTTCAAGGTCACCTTTTTGATCACCGGCACCTGGTTCACATTGGACCAACCGAACTTTTCTTTCAAAGCCGGCGCGATCTCTTTGCGATACATTTCAGAGGTGAGCTTGATCATATTAGGCGATGTCTTCAACCTTACCGGCCTTGTGCAAGACGCGGGTCTTTACCAGTTTGCCGTCTTTTTTCAACATCTTCATTCCAACGCGGCCGAACTTGATGGAAGAACCGACGAGGGCAACATTAGAAATATGGATTGGGGCGGCGAATTCAACTTTCTGACCCTTCTGAGCGCTGCCTTTGCGGCCCTTCAAATGCTTGGTCTTGACGTTGATTGCTTCCACAATGATACGCGAATCCTTCGGGAACACCTGAGTGATCTTCCCCTCTTTGCCTTTTTCTGTGCCCGTAATGATACGGACCTTGTCGCCAACTTTAAGCTTCATATTAGAGCACTTCAGGGGCCAAGGAAATAATCTTCGTAAACCCGAGATCGCGCAGTTCGCGTGGCACCGGTCCAAAGATACGCGTGCCTTTCGGTTCCTTCGATTTGCGATCGATGATGACGGCGGCGTTTTCATCAAAGCGAATGTACGAACCGTCCGGGCGACGAATCTCTTTTTTAGCGCGAACGATCACGGCGTGCACAACGTCACTCTTTTTGATCGCGTTGTGTGGGGTGGCAATTTTAACCACAGCGGTCACCACGTCGCCCATAAAGGCATAACGCTTTTGGTAACCACCGTGGACACGAATCACCTGGAGCTTTTTAGCCCCTGTGTTATCCGCGACGCCGATCATTGAGCGATGTTGAACCATATCTGATTAAATTCGAAATCCGAATTTCGAAATTCGAAATTGAAATTTCTGATTTGTTTCTGATTTCGTATTTAGAGATTCGAATTTCATACTATTTCACAAGTCGGAATCGTTTATCCTTTGATATTGGTCGGCATTCTTCAATCGTCACCAAGGTGTCCACTTCTGGCTTGTCGCCTTCGACATGGACTTTGAACCGCTTAGAAACCACATAACGCTTGCCGTATTTCGGGTGGACGAGTGTGCGGTCAACACGAACCACGATCGTCTTCATCATTTTATTGCTGACGACGATTCCTTCGATGCGGCGCTTGGTGATAGTTGCTTCCATAATTACTTGGCGGCCTTGGCGGCGTTCTTCAAGGTGAGAATACGTGCAATCTCTTTTTTAACGACGCGAACTTCGCGCACGTTCTTGACCTGATTGGCGTTCAATTTGAAGGACAACTCCTGGAGGCGCGAGCGATGCTCGGCCATGAGCTTGTCCAAATCGGTCATCGACTTCTTTTTCAAATCTGCCAATTTCATACTAGGTGCGTTCAATAAACTTGGTCTTGACCGGAAGTTTGTAGGCAGCCAGACGGAATGCTTCTTCGGCTGTGGCCTTTGGAATACCACCCATCTCGAACATCACCGTACCTGGACGAACCGGGCAGACGTAATGATCCACGGCACCTTTTCCTTTACCCATCGGCATTTCGGCCCCTTTGGTGGTAATTGGATGGTCAGGGAAGATGCGAATCCAGATCTTGCCTCCGCGTTTGACGTAGCGGGTCATGGCGCGACGCGCCGCTTCGATCTGCCGGCTGGTCACCCAGGATTCCGTGGTGGCTTTCAAGCCAAACTCGCCGAAGGCAACGGTAAGCTTAGACGAAGCAATGCGCTTGCCGTTCGCTCGTCCTTTGTGCCATTTACGATGTTTGACTTTCTTCGGGATGAACATATCAACTATTCAGCGGATTTTTTCTTTTCTTCGAAGATCTCACCACGATAGATCCAGACTTTGACACCGATCGCCCCGTACATCGTGTTGGCGGTCTTGCGGGAGAAGTCGATATCTGCACGCATCGTCTGCAGCGGGATCGTTCCAGAAGAGAGCGCTTCGGTGCGCGCGATTTCTGCCCCGTTCAAACGACCACCTAACTTGACGCGCACCCCGAGTGCCCCACCCTTCATGACCCGCTCAATGGCGGTCTTCATGGAACGGCGGAACGGCATGCGTTTTTCGATCTCCATCGCGATCTGGTCCGCAACGATGGCGGCCGAGCTCGTTGGATGGGCGACTTCTTGCACGTTCAAGTTGATGTTGACACGACGACCGCGGTA
This sequence comes from uncultured Parcubacteria group bacterium, assembly GCA_947084965.1. Lineage (GTDB taxonomy): Bacteria > Patescibacteriota > Patescibacteriia > UBA9934 > CAMTUG01 > CAMTUG01. The sequence goes on along the minus strand of CAMTUG010000002.1, from coordinate 81,093 downwards.
GAAGAGGTTCTTCAATTCCTTCTTGATATCTTCTGCCCCGGCACCGGCGCGACCGATAACCACACCTGGTTTTGCGGTATGGATGGTGATGCTGACGTTCTGGTTGGTGCGTTCGATCGTGATGCGATCGACCGATGCCTCACGCAATTTCTTGGTAAGGAAAGCACGAATCTTAACATCTTCCATCAAGAATTGGCGGAAACGTGCCCCGCGGGCGAACCACTTAGCATCCGGCGGCTGAATGGTGGCAAGGCGATGTGCGCGTGGATTGACCTTGGTACCCATATTATTTCTTTGTCTTTGTGGTTACCTTCTTTTCCACTTTCTTCTTTCCACTTTCCTCCTTCTTCTCTGTTCCTTCCTTTCCTTCCAAAACCACATTCACGTGCGTCGTCCGCTTGCGAATCGGGGTCGCTCGACCCATCGCGCGGGGGCGGTAACGATACATGATCGGGCCTTGATTGGCAAGGATCTCCTTCACAACGAGCGTTGAGACATCGAGCCCCTTTTGACGGGCATTATCAACGGCCGACTTCAACAACTTGAGCACCGGTTCTGCTGCTGCCTTCTCAATAAATCGAAGACGAATGATCGCCTGATCGATCTTCTGTCCACGGACAGCGTCAATCACCAGCCGCACTTTACGTGGGGCGATGCGCAAGAAATTTGTTGATGCTTTCACTTCCATACATTATTTTTTGCCGGCCGGAGCTTTAGCGGCTGGGGCGGCAGCTGGGGCGGCACCAGCGGCTGGGGCGCCCTTATCTGTACCACCATGACGGACAAACTTACGCGTTGGAGCAAATTCACCCAACTTATGTCCAACCATGTTTTCGACAATACGCACGCTGATATGCTTGTTTCCGTTATGCACGCCGAAGGTAAACCCAACCATTTCTGGGGTGATCGTTGAGGCGCGGGCCCAGGTTTTGATAACCGTGGCATCGCCGACCTTCAACTTTCCTACCTTCTTCATCAATTTTTCGTCCACGTATGGACCTTTCTTTGAGCTGCGTGACATATTGGCAATTAACCGTTGCGGCGTTTACGGCGTTCTAGAATGAGCGCGTCCGACGCCTTTTTCTTGCGGGTAAGCACACCAAGGGCATGGCGACCGGTCGGGGTCTTCGGATACGGCATACCGATCGGGTTGCGGCCTTCCCCACCACCATGCGGGTGGTCAACCGGGTTCATGACCTTACCACGAACGGTTGGACGGATCCCACGGTTGCGGGAACGACCTGCCTTCCCCCAGCGCACCAAGCGCCAATCTGGGTTGCTGACCTGTCCGATCGTGGCCATACATTCTTTGCGCACCTTGCGAACTTCACCGGACGGCAATTTCACCGTCGCAAAATTTCCTTCAATCGAAACGAGAGTGGCGGTAGCCCCAGCACCGCGAGCCATCTGGCCGCCCTTGCCTGGGTCGAGTTCAACATTACAAATCTGCGCACCCACTGGCATAAATTCCAAGCGCAGACGATTTCCGACTTTAACTTCAGCTCCATCCTTCACATTGGCAGACATGACCGTGTCCCCAACGGACACGCCAGCAGGCACAAGCATGTAGCGCTTTTCCCCATCCTTGTAAGAAATGAGAGCGATACGTGCGCCACGGATTGGATCGTATTCAATCGTCTTGACTGTCGCTGGCACGCCAAACTTTTCTTGCTTCCAATCAACCAGACGCACAAACTGACGGGAGCCACCCCCACGGTGGCGAACGCTAATCTTTCCGTTGCTACGACCAGCATGTTTTTTGCGGGCTACAACCAACCGCTTGTGCGGTGTTTCCGTCGTCACGTCGATACGTGCGTCAACGCTTGAAATACGTCGACCGGCGGAAGTTGGGTTGTAGCGTTTGATTGGCATAATAAATTACACGCCTTCGTAAACTTGAATCGATTTCCCTTTGGCAATCGTGATCATCGCTTTCTTGCGACCCTTCTGCTTACCAGACGAACGACCGAAGGACACGGGCTCAGGGCGCATCTTCAATGTGTTCACGCGTTCTGCCTTCACCCCGTAAAGCTCACGGAAAGCGCTAGCGATCTGGGTACGCGTCGCTTTGGGCATGACTTCGAAAACGTAGGTATGCTGGGTAGCCAAGTGGCCGGCCTTTTCGGTAATAAGCGGGGAGATGATGACGCGAGCTGTTTCAGCGCGCACGACCTTCACTAGCTTCTTTTCTTCATTTGGTGCTTCCTTCTTAGCAACCGTTTTTGTCTTCTTACCTTCTTCTTTCTTCACGTCCGAAACAACCGCGGCTTTGGCACCACCGACTTCCACTTCTTTCTGCTTCTTGAAGCGATCTAAGAGTCCCATATTATTTTCCGTAGGTTGAAGCGATCAGATCAATGTCTGCCTGGGAGACCATGACGTATTCGTTGCGAAGCAGATCATTAACGTTGAGTGATTGCGGATCAATCGTCGTCACCTTCGGAATGTTCTGTGCAGCACGACGTACGTCCGTATTCTTTGGATCAACAATCAACAGTGTTGAGCGTCCTGCTCCCGGCAACTTCTTGATCGCAGCAGCGAGAGTTTTGGTCTTCCCGCCTTCAGAGCCGATCACATCGAGAGCGATCAGGTGTGCATCGTTCACACGATCTGAAAGGACCATGCAAATGGCTTTACGGCGAACCTTCTTGTTGACCTTAATATCAAAGGTGCGATCCTTACGAGGACCAAACGTGACACCCCCACCCACCCAAATTGGCGAACGCGTCGACCCGTGACGGGCACGACCGGTCCCCTTTTGCTTCCATGGCTTCTTTCCACCACCACGCACTTCTCCGCGTGTTTTGGTGTGGGCAATGGCCACTCGCGCGTTGTGATCCTGTGCCACACTCGCTTCGTGGATGAGCGTTGGTTTTACTTCGACGCCAAAGACGTTGTCGTTGAGCGCGAGCTCGCCGACCGTCTTGCCATCCATGTTGTACAAATTAACTTTGGCCATACCTTAGCTTAACCAGATCGTTTTTGCTTCGCGGGCATTGATGAGGATCGTGCTCCCAAAGGCGCCCGGCACCGCACCGCGAATGGCAAGAATATTCTTTCCGGCGTCAATCTGCATGACTTCCAAGTTTTTGACGGTGACACGATCACCCCCCATCCGGCCAGCCATACGCATCCCCTTAAAGACGCGTTGCACACCACCGGCACCGATCGAACCTGGTGCACGAAGGTCGTGCTTGTGACCGTGGGTCTTTGGAGCACCGCCAAACCCGTGGCGCTTCACCACCCCCTGGAACCCGCGTCCTTTGGACACCCCGATCACATCAACATGATCACCGATGGTAAAGGCTGAAACGTCGAGTACATCACCACGCTTCACGTCAGCCGCATTCTGAGTACGGAATTCGCGGACGACCTGGAACGCGCCGAGCTCCTTGAAATGGCCTGCTTCCGGCTTGTTCTGATGCTTCTGTTTGCCAAAACCGATCGCCACCGCGTTATACTTATCTTTTTCTGCGGTCTTCACTTCGGTCACGACACAGGGACCAGCTTCAACCAAGGTCACCGGTACAACCGTGCCGTCGGCGGCAAAGATCTGTGTCATTTTGAGTTTTTTTCCGATGATCGCTTTCATACGCGTGCTGACTTGAGGTAAGAGAAAAGCCAGAAGTCGATATCCCAGCAGAGCTGAGCATCCGACTTCTGACCTTCTGATCGGTTGAAGGATTTGCCTCTAAAATTTTTAATCGTTCACGTGACTCCCTGACGTGCTCGTGAATCGTGAGAAGGTTTTCCCGAAGGATCTTTCTTCTCTGTTCTTGAGCACGTGTTCCCCGGTCTTACATTTTGATTTCGACATCGACCCCACTTGGCAACGAGAGCGACATCAGGGCATCGACCGTCCGTTCGGTCGGCTCGATGATGTCGATCAGACGCTTGTGGGTACGAATTTCAAATTGATCGCGAGACGTTTTGTGCACGAAGGTCGAGCGGTTGACCGTGTACTTACGTTTCTCGGTCGGCAACGGAATCGGTCCCAACACCTTGGCACCGGAACGCTCCGCGGTCTTGATAATCGTCTCCGTGGCCTGATCAATAATCTTATGATCATACGCACGGATCTTGATGCGGATGCGTGTCGCTGGAGCTTCAGTTGTTTTCGTTGCCTGGGCCATAATGATAAGGTGCGTTTCAACGAGGAGAGGGGCGGGTTTTATCCCGCCCCACCTTGATTTACTTGATAATCTTCACAACCGCGCCAGCTCCCACCGTGCGTCCGCCTTCGCGAATAGCAAAGCGCTGCTTTTCTTCCAAAGCGACCGGCTGGATGAGCGCCACTTTGACGTTCACCGTGTCACCAGGCATGACCATCTCCGTTCCTTCCGGAAGGGTGATCTCACCGGTCACGTCGGTCGTGCGGATGTAGAATTGCGGTTTGTAGCCCTTGAAGAATGGCTTGTGACGACCACCTTCTTCTTTGGTAAGGACGTACATTTGAGCTTCGAATTCGGTGTGCGGGGTGATCGAACCTGGCTTGGCGAGCACCATCCCGCGTTCAACTTCTTCCTTTTTCGTCCCACGAAGGAGCACGCCGGCGTTATCACCAGCCATACCCTTGTCGAGCTGCTTGTTGAACATTTCAATACCAGTCACCGTGGTCTTCATGTTGTCTGGGCGAAGACCGATGATTTCAGCTTCGTCGCCGACGTTCAACGTACCGCGTTCGATACGGCCGGTGACCACCGTGCCACGACCTTCAATCGAGAAGACGTCTTCAACCGGCATGAGGAACGGCTTGTCCGTTTCACGCACAGGTTCTGGGATGTATTCATCGAGCTTGGCAATCAGATCGAGCACTGGCTTGGACGCCTCCGGATCCGAAGGATTTTCGAGCGCTTTGAGCGCTGAACCACGGATGATCGGGGTGGTGTCGCCAGGGAATTCGTATTTCTTCAAAAGATCGCGGATTTCCTCTTCGACCAAGTCGACGAGTTCCGGATCATCAACCATGTCCACTTTGTTCAAGAAGACAACGATCGAAGGCACACCGACCTGACGAGCCAAAAGAATGTGCTCGCGGGTCTGTGGCATTGGACCATCAGCGGCCGAGACCACCAAGATTGCACCGTCCATCTGGGCGGCACCGGTGATCATGTTCTTGACGTAGTCCGCGTGACCTGGACAGTCAACGTGGGCGTAGTGACGGGTAGCCGATTCGTATTCGGTGTGAGCCGTGGCGATGGTGATCCCACGGGACTTCGATTCAGGGGCTTTGTCGAGATCGGCAATGCCCTTTTTCTGAGCGGTCATCCCGTGTGCTCCGAGCACGGTCAGGATTGCAGCGGTGAGCGTCGTCTTTCCGTGGTCAACGTGACCAATGGTTCCGACGTTCACGTGTGGTTTTGTTCGTTGAAAGACGTCCGCCATACGTGCTTAAATTAGCTTAAAATCGATAGAGTTTTTTAGGTGGCGCTAGTGTATCAGGACTCCGAAAATCGTGCAAGTGCTTAGGGTTACTCAATCGGCTCGAGATAGAAACGTTCTTCATCAGGGTCAATTTTTTGCTCACCTTCGGGCTTTTTTTCAACTTCTGGTTTTTGATCTGTCTCCTTTTCACTCTGCCAGGATTCAAGGATCGCCAGATCGTGTTCTACCGCTTTGCGGATATCTTCCGCAGGCGGTAATGAACTTGCTTCGCCGTTGGTCATTTCAGCCGACGGTTGGGAGACTTCTGTCATTCCGACATCGGCCGCTGTTTTGTCCAAATCATCCAGATTCACCAGGTCCCCGTCATCTTCTGGGCTCCACGTCGGCCCCTGCGGCCCTTCCCAGTCCCCGAAATCATCGTCATCATCCCAGCCTAAACCCAAAAGCCCTTCATATTGGTCTAAATCCATGACCACATACGATTCGTTGCCGTCCGGGTCGGTCACAATCAACCGATCTCCGGTCTTCTTTACGAGGCTTAAAATGCGCTTAAATTGACGATTCATAGTCCGCCTATCTTATCTGATGGAGACCGAGTGTCAAGGCGCCCGTGAACAGGCTGTACACAGAGGATTGACTTTTTACGACACACATGATATGAAGTCCCTCCACCTGCCACAGAAGGAGTCACTGATGAAACCGCAGAAGTTGACACTGGAGCAGAAGCTGGAGGCGCTCATGGACAAGATGGAGCGCGAGGCGTGGAAGATCACCGTGATCTGCGTCGAGATGATGCTGATCACGACGCTCCTCGCCCTCATCTTCGACTGGCCGCTTCTGGTCAGCCGGATCGTCGTCGGGATCTCCGCGTTCTTCCCGCTCGGCTACTGGTTCACCGGATACCTGGACAGGTGCGAGCAGATCTGTCTCGAGATCAAGCTCCTGGAACGCCGCCAGGAGGTCCCTGACAGCCCGGCCACCAACAGGCGGTGATGCCACTTCACACCCCATGTGCACGACGGCGCTGGGGTGTTGGCTTTTAAAGAGACTCTACAAATTGAACGAGCTTTGGGTCGCGAATGGAGCTGGTGTGCAGGTTGAGCGGTTTGGTCAACGGGAAGATTTTAATGAGCAACGACCACGCGCGGTCGTTCTTTTTCAAGAAACGTTTTTACATCATCGATCGTGGCGGGATCCATCGCCAATGCCCTTTCACCCAGGTAATGACCGTGGAGAAAAATGAGATTCATCAGTTGCCACGGCTTAACGTGACATTCAATCCCCCAGCGAAAAACCGCGGCCTCTCCACGCTCAACAAACGCATCGAACGCACGAAAACTCGCCGACGCCCCGAACCCTCGCCGCACAATCGGTGCGGTGAGTCCAACGGCGAATCCATGAACGAGAACGATGCGTGACATATTGGAAACACGATAACACAAAATGATGGGTAGGACAGCGTCCCACCCATCATTTGTCATTCGTCATCTGTCATTTGTCCCGAGCTAGGTCACGCGCTTGACCACACCCGCACGCGCTTCAATGATCGCCTTGGCGACGTTGCCTGGAACTTCGGCGTAGTGGCCGAATTCCATCGAGTAGCTCGCGCGTCCCTGGGTCAAGGAGCGCACCGTCGTGGCGTAGCCGAACATTTCCGAAAGCGGGACGAGCGCACGCACGGTTTTGACCGTTCCGCGTTCACCCATCTCCTGAATCTGTCCGCGGCGGGAGTTCAAGTCACCCATGACCGTCCCCATGAAATCTTCTGGGGTGACCACTTCGACTTTCATCATCGGTTCAAGAAGAGCGATCCCGGCCTGCTTGGCCGCTTCTTGGAACGCCATCGAGCCAGCGATCTTAAAGGCCGCTTCCGAAGAGTCGACGTCGTGGTACGAACCGTCGAAAACGGTCGCTTTGACGTCCACCACTGGGTAGCCAGCGAGCACACCACGTTCGGTCGCTTCTTTGACACCCTTTTCGATCGGGTTGATAAATTCTTTTGGAATGGCGCCACCTTTGATCTCTTCAAAGAATTCGAATCCTTTTCCAGGTTCGTTCGGTTCAAGGCGGATCCAACAGTCACCGTACTGCCCACGACCACCGGTCTGGCGGATGTACTTCCCTTGCGCTTCGGCCGCCTTCTTGATCGTTTCGCGATACGCAACCTGCGGCTTACCAACGTTCGCTTCGACCGAGTATTCGCGCTTCATGCGATCAACGATAATTTCAAGATGCAATTCACCCATCCCAGCGATAATCGTCTGGAGCGTCTCTGGGTCGGTGTGCACATGGAAGGTCGGATCTTCTTCAGCAAGTTTGGCCAACGCGAGGCCCATCTTTTCCTGGTCGACTTTCGTTTTCGGTTCCACAGCCACGGAAATAACTGGCGCTGGGAAGGTGATCGATTCGAGCACGATTGGGTGATCTGGATCACACATGGTGTTTCCGGTGACCGTTTCTTTCAATCCCACCGCAGCGGCGATCTCTCCAGCAAACACCTCGTCCACATCTTCACGCGAGTTGGCGTGCAAACGGACGATGCGCGAAAGGCGTTCCTTTCCACCGGTCGAGGAGTTCAAAATATACGAACTGGACTTGATGCTCCCTGAGTAGACACGGAAGAAGATCAATTTTCCAACAAACGGATCAGCTGCGACTTTAAAGGCGAGAGCTGCGAACGGCTGGCCGTCGTCTGTTTCACGGGTGATCTCTTTTTCTGGTTCGTCCGGATCAAACCCAGCGACCGCAGGACGATCGAGCGGGGATGGAAGAAAGTCCACAACCGCGTCGAGCATCATCTGCACCCCTTTGTTCTTCAAAGCACTTCCGCAAAGAACCGGGAAGATCGCCATCGCCACAACCGCTTTGCGCAACGTCGTCTTCAGCTCCTCAATCGAAATTTCTTCTCCGGCAAAATAACGATTCATCAACGTATCGTCGTGTTCAACGATCGCCTCGACTAGTTTAGCGCGATACTCCTTGGCCTTTTCCATGTACTCCTCTGGAATATCGATTTCGTCGACCTGCTTACCCATGTCATCACGGTGCATGAACGCCTTCATCTTCAGAAGATCGATGATCCCCGTGAATTCATCTTCCGTTCCGATCGGAAGCTGAATCGGGTAGGCATTCTTCGATAAACGGGCGTGAATCGAATCCAAGTCCTTGTAGAAATCCGCACCGGTGCGGTCGAGCTTGTTGATGAAACAGACGCGCGGCACGTGATACTTGTCTGCCTGGTGCCACACCGTTTCCGATTGTGGTTCCACCCCAGCGACACCGTCAAAGACGGTCACGCCGCCATCAAGCACACGGAGTGAGCGCTCCACTTCCACCGTAAAGTCCACGTGACCTGGAGTATCGATAATGTTCAGGCGGTGTCCTTTCCAAAAACAGGTCGTCGCCGCGGCCGTAATCGTGATCCCACGCTCGCGTTCCTGTTCCATCCAGTCCATGGTCGCTTCCCCTTCGTGCACGTCCCCGATCTTGTGCTTCTTCCCCGTGTAGTAAAGCACGCGTTCCGTGGTCGTTGTTTTTCCGGCGTCGATGTGGGCGATAATCCCGATGTTGCGAGTGTTCAGGAGCGAATATTCGCGAGGCATAGATTAACGTGCAAAGTGAGCAAAGGCTTTGTTCGCATCGGCCATGCGCTGGACTTCTGATTTCTTCTTGAAGGCATCGCCCGTACCTTCGGCGGCGGCCATCAATTCTTCTGCGAGTTTTTCATGCATCGGACGGCCCTTCTTGGCACGCGCAGAATCAATAATCCACTTACAGGCAAGATACATGCGTCGTTCGTTACGCACTGGGATCGGAATCTGGTAGTTCGCTCCACCGACGCGGCGGGACTTCACCTCAAGCGTTGGCGACACTTTCTTCAGGGCGTTGTCGAACACTTCAAGCGCATCGAGTTTTTTGGCAGTGATCAAGTCAAACGCAGAATAGACGATCTTTTCAGAGGTCGCCTTTTTTCCGTCAGACATGAGGTAGTTAATGAACTTGGCAACTTCGAGATTCGAATACTTGCCGTCCGGTAAAATCGAGCGTTTTGGGGCTGCTTTGCCACGCATAGGTGTATGTTACGTCTCCTCGTTTCTTCCCAGCGTGCGTGGTACTTCGAGGGGACGGAGAGTAATTTTTTGGTAACTGGTAAGCAGTAAGTGGAACGTAGAGACACTCGCGTCTCAACTTACTACTTACCACTTTCTGCTTTCCTTATTTCTTTGCTTTCGGCTTCTTGGTCCCGTAAATCGATCGGCTGCGACCGCGCCCTTCAACCCCCGCCGCGTCGTAGCGACCACGGACGATGTGATAACGGACACCTGGCAAGTCCTTCACGCGTCCGCCGCGCAACATGACGATCGAGTGTTCCTGCAAGTTATGCCCTTCCCCTGGGATGTAGGCGGTGACTTCCATCCCGTTTGAAAGACGCACACGGGCGATTTTACGCAAAGCCGAGTTCGGCTTTTTCGGGGTCATGGTCGTCACTTTAACGCAAACGCCGCGCTTGAACGGGGAACCGATGCGGTATTCGGTACGCTTGCGATGCAACGAGTCGTATTTAAACATCATCGCCGGCGACTTCGATTTGGTCGTCGGTTTCTTGCGGCCTTTACGGACGAGTTGATTGATCGTTGGCATAATTCGCGAACAAGATGACAGGTTTTCAAGTGGCAAAAAGGTACCATTGACCTCAAAAAACGTCAAGAACTACACTCCAAAAGCGGAATACAGGACGCTCACACAGGACCCGCCAATCAATGAATCACAGACGGCGTAAGCCGGAGCACTAACGAAGAAAAAGATATCGAGGTTGGTAAGGAGTGAAGCGATGACGAGGAAAAAGAGGATCTGCGGACCCCGTACAGCCACAAATTGGCGTAGTTGCGTGTACTTTGGAGCGTCAAATAAGGCAAAAAAGAGTTTGGAGCCGTCAAGCGGATGAATCGGGATGATGTTGAAAAACATCAGGAACAGGTTGAGAAGCGTGAGAAGAACGAGAAAAACAACGAGCAGATTCAGCTCGACAATCCCTCCAAAGGCGATTAAAGATCGAAGAATAATCGCACAGACACAGGCGATCGCTAGGTTCGACAATGGGCCGGCAAGGGCGATCTTCACAGAATCCCACTTTGGGTCGCGTAAATTGTACGGATTGAACGGCACGGGTTTAGCCCAACCGAACCCCAGAAACAACATCGCCATGAATCCCATCCAATCGATATGGGCCAATGGATTCAAGGTTAACCGGCCGTCGCGTTCGGCCGTTCTGTCCCCGCGCAGCTTCCCGATGAGGGCATGGGAGAATTCATGAATCGTCAAAGAAATAAGGATCGCTAAGATCCAGGCAACGGCTACGAGTGGGTTCTGGGCTAAGAGAGAGAAGAACATAATTGCTCCCCAATCCTACTCCTCTTGCCAAAAAGAGTCGATATTGCTACACTCCGGCCACGATTAAATACATCCTATGTCCCGATTTTGTGAAACCTGCGGCCGCGGAGCGCAAAGCGCCCAGACCGTCAGCCATGCCAACAACAAAACGAAGACGCGTAAACTGGTGAACATCCAGGTCAAGCGTATCGCCGGCAAGGCCTACCGCATGTGCACCCGCTGCCTGCGCACCCTCACCAAAAAGCCGACCTTTATCGAAACGCTCGGGGTCGTCGAACGTCGCTTAGTGAACCGCCACAAGCGCAAAGCTACGACCAACCGCGCCAAGACCAAACAAAAAACGCATCCAGAAAAATAATCTGGAACGAGAGCACCCCTTCCGGGGTGTTTTTGGTTTTCTCTGAAATGTCAGAAAGCAGTCAGTGGTAATCGAACACCCATCTTTCGAGCCTCTGTCTGTTTTTCATTTCGGTCCAGGTAGGTAATGGCGGCGTGACGGAAAAACTCCGCTTTGGTCATGAAGCCCCAAGTCTCGAGATACTTCATAATCCGTTCATCAAGCTGTGCTGGTACCGAAAATATCACTTTTTTAGACATATAGCGATCAGGTTATTAATAGGTTAATCGTAGGTAGCGATTAGGTAATGAATAGGTTATGGTTGAAAAAATGACTTTTCGAGAAACACCAACTCTGCGTGAAACAATAACGCCGCCGGCACAGCTGTATGTGCGAGCGGCATCACTGCCGGAATGTAATACTCCCTTTCTACCAGAAAAATCCCGTTCTGTCAATCCCCTTTCATGAAAACTACTCATTAACGACCTTGATATTCGCGCCTAGCGAGATCAGCTTTTCATCGAGCTTTTCGTAACCGCGATCCAGGTGCTCGCCGACGATCAATTCTGAAGTGCCTTCGGCGATGAGTGCTGCGACGACCAGAGCGAGACCGGCGCGGATGTCGAGCAACTCAAGGTTAGCGGCGTGCAATTTGCGCGGACCATTAATGACAGCACTGTGGCGATGATTCTTCCCTTTAAACCGGCACGGAATTTCTCCCAAACAATTAGAGAACACGGCGATCTCTGCCCCCATTTCGTTTAGTGACTTGGTGTAAGCAAAGCGATCTTCGTACACCGTTTCGTGCACCACACTCGTCCCTTCGGCCTGAGTGAGTACGGCGACAAACGGCTGCTGCCAGTCCGTGCGGAACCCCGGATAGGTATCCGTCTCAAGTTCAATCCCTTTGTAGGACTTCGAACCGCGGAACACGATGCCATCGTCGCGCACTTCGTAATCGCCGCCGATGCGACGGACGGTGTTCAAGAAGGTAACCAGGTGATCGTGCACCGCATCTTTCACCAAAATCTCCCCGCCCGTGCCGAGCGCCACACAGGCAAACGAAACAACTTCGAGTGGATCCGGCATTACCCGAACCGTCGTGCCATGCAACGTTTCAACGCCATAAATCTCGATCACGCGCCCAGCTCCGACGCCGATAACTGCACCCATCGTCTGCAACATCTTAATCAAGGCCATGATCTCTGGTTCAATCGCGGCATTCACAATCACGGTGCGCCCTTCGGCGAGTACACCAGCCAGGATCGATGACTCGGTCGCCCCAACGGACGGATATGGCAATTCGATCAACGCCCCTTTCAATCGTCCGTTAACGGTCGCACGCAATCCTTCAGATGTGTTCTCGATTTTGGCGCCCATCTTTTCAAGGGCATCAATATGAAAATTGACCGGTCGCGGACCGATCGCGTCCCCTGCTGGCATCGGAACGATCGCTTCGCCCACGCGATGCAACAACGGTGCCGTGGCCAAAATCGAGATGCGATTCTTGCGCGACAAGGCAACGACCGAGCGTGACTTGATCTCTTTGGTGTGTAACGTCAGTGTGTGTTCTTCGGGGAAACTTGCTTCTGCCCCGATGATCCCACAGATCTCTTTGGTGATATCCGTTTCCTGCTGCCGCGGGATGTTTAAAAGGGTTACCGGCTCGTCCGTCAGCAAACTGGCGATCATCATTTTCGACGCTGCGTTCTTGGCCCCGCTCACCCGAACTTCGCCTTTACAAGGCGTTCCGCCGGTAATCAATAACTTCTTCATAAATACGAAATCCGAAATACGAATTTCGAAATAAATCGTAATGGGAAAGCGGGAAAATAGCAACTTGTTACTTTTGCTCTTTCCACTCAACGTGCTCCCCGGCTTTACGCTCGATCTGCTCGGCCTTGCGAAGCCCCCTGACCTGCGCCGGCGTCAAAATGGACTGGTGCGGGATCACGCACAGATACTCAGGGATGTACCAAACGTCTTCCTCGGCGATCATCCATCCGCGCCGATCGAACTTTGTCAGATCCACCGTCGCCCAGGCGCGCAACGTCTTCTTTCCATTTGATTGCAAAAAATATTCGTGAAAGTAACTCATCGTGAGTTCGCGCACAGTGCGATACACCGGTTCGCGATACCGCAACACCGCGTGATTTGTTTTGGAGATCGCCCCCCAGCATCCATGCTGTTTAAATAACGCGACGACATGATCGAAGTCGTCATCCGTACTGACAAGATCCAGCACAATCGGACGCTGTCCTTGCAACCGCAAAGCACTCGCCGCGAGCATCGCCCCTTCCATACATTGGGCCTTTCCGACTTCAAGCACCTGACGCGGCGAGTGGCAGGTGTCACCATCTTCCTCAAAGTTAAAAGCCAGGGCATTCACGAAATCCTGCACCGCCTTTGGTGTGCGTAACCTGTGCAATTCTTTCTGGAGGTCCATGCCCCTCATGCTATCATAGATTTGCTTCATGTACGGTCGTATTCTGAAAGGGTCAACTCTGAACGAAAGCTCCGATATGGTCTTAGCGGAAAGCGAGGACCTTGAGAGCTGATGCGGCTCGCGCCTGAACCAGATCGATCGATTCGGCTTCGGCTGAATCCGTCGACGAGAGTCAGGAGATGCTCACTTATTGTGGTCATGAGCCTGTTCAGAATTCGATCGTGCTGAAGCGCCAACAAAAGGCCCGTTCCCGGGTTTTTTGTGTTTATCCCCATTTTGGGGATAAACGCGTGCACAATCTGCGCGCAACTTTTTTGACCTACCTCTCCTGATTGTTATGATACCTATGTCTCAGAAGCAATCGTGTTTGGTCTTGGACCAAGATCACTCACGAAGCGTGCCTAGGCCTTGCGGAACGATGCACACGGACGTCTCGGAGGAAGCTCCACGAGATGTCGTAGCACAGACGTCTGTCCGCACTCGATCCCCGCAAGGCACAGCATCCAGAAGTATAAACGGTTCGCCGGACCACCCGATTGATTTCTGAGACACCAAAAATCGAGCTCCCTGGAGCTCGATTTTTGCGTTAGGTCGGCAGCGTCTGCCAGAGGACGCGTTCGATATTTTTGTGTCCGATCTTTTCCAGGTCCTCTTCAGAAAAGCCAGATTCTCGCATCCGATCAATAAAGCTCGGCATATCGGAAACATGCTCGAACCCAGGGATCAGCTGCGGAGCGGTCATCGATCCAAAATCCGTTCCAAAAGACACATGGTCGATTCCAACGACACCGACGCAGTGCCGAATGTGTTCGATGATTTTTTCGACGGTTGGCGCTCCGAGATATTTCGGTACACCAAAAATCCCGATCGTTCCACCAGTCTTTTTCACCGCCAGCATCTGCTCATCAGAAACGTTGCGTGGTGAGTCAAAGCAGACGCGGCAGGCGGTGTGCGAAATAATCACTGGCTTCTTCGCAACTTCCATGCAGTCCCAAAAACTCGCTTCGTTGATGTGAGCAAGATCAAGGACGATCCCGTGCTCTTCCATCCGCGTGATCGCTCGACGACCGGTGTCACTCAATCGGCCATCCTCCATGCAACCACCCGCGAGGCGATTATTATAGTTCCAAGTGAAACCAACGGAACGCACACCACGCGCGGCATACCAATCGACAACCGCTAATTCATCGTCGATCGAATCTGCCCCTTCAACCGCAAGGAGAAAACTCAAAGCATGATCCTTGATCTTCGCGAGATCATCACGGCGCAAAATAAACTGAACCTTCCCCTGCCCCTCTTCCACCAGCTGATGGTACAGCGCGAAGTGTCTTTCTACTTCAGCACGGTGATCTTTGCACGGGGCAACCTTCCCTTCTTTTGTAATTTCGATCGCGCAACAGGCCCCGAAAATCGCTTTAAAGCCCGACTCGCCCAAACGCACAAAGTCGCTCTGATTGTTTACCGGCAAACTAAAATCGTTCCATCCGTCGCGCAGATCGTTTTTCTTCCAAAAATCGCCGTGCGCGGTGTAAAGCATGGAGTCACTGATGTCCTGATGCAGATCAAAGATGTACATACGGTGTAAGTATAAAGAAAGACGATGGGGGTGTCCAAGTGCTGGACACCCCCGTGAGTCGGTCGGCGGTCAGGCCCCTACTAGCTGCGCGTGGCCTCGATGAAGGTCAGCTTCTGGTGGAGGACGCCGTCGACGTCGAAGACGATCGGTTCGCCGGTGCGACGCGCCAGTTCGCGCCAGCGGCTGAAGAACACGCGGTAGTGGTCGGCGAGCGGGATGTCGATCTCGCGAAGGACCCGGTAGCTGCCCCACTGACGTTGGAGCTTCTCTCGCGTCACACTCCACCGCTGGGTCGAAGTGGAGATCACGAGGAGTCGACCGCCCACCTTGAGGAACCGAGGGCCCTGGTCGAGGCAGGCGTCGAGGAGCAGTCGCCCGTCGCGGCCGGCGTGCTCCCACTCGACCATCATCCGATCGCCCGTCTGCGGGGGCTCGACCGGGAAGGTCGGGGGATTGCAGACGAGAAGATCGAAGGCCCCTTCGAAGCCGCGACGCAAGTTGAGCGTTCCGAAGAGATTGGACCGCATCGTCTCGACGCAGACGTTCGGGGTGAAGCCGTTCAGGAGGACGTTCGCCTTGACCGCGTCGAGCGCAGCGGAGTTGTAGTCGAGAGCGGTGACGTGCCCCGCATTGAAGGCGAGGGCAGAAACCGTCTGGATCCCGGAGCCGGTGCCGAAGTCGAGGACGCGGTCACCCGGCTGGATCGCTTCGGCGAGGAGGCCCGCGAGGGTCTCGCCGAAGACGGTAGGCATCCAGACGCGGGGGTTCTCCTCGATCTTGATCTCGCGGTCGTGGATGGTCAGGGTTCGGATGGCCATGTGGCCCTCCTAGTACGCCCAGGGCTGGCGGGCCCGGGGCGCGATGTGGCCGATGAAGGGGACGTTGTCGCCCCAGATCTCCTTGAGCACGGGCCCGAGGCGGATCCAGAACTGGTCGTCGACCTCGGTGTCGAGGTTCACGGCGTCCGGGTTGTCGCGCATCCACAGCGCGATGGCGAGGTAGATCGCCACGTTGGCCCGGGTGCGCTCGAGCCCAGCGTCGCTGCCGAGGGCATCGGCGACCGTCTTGTACCACTCGCGGGTCCGCACCCGCTCCTCGTAGATCTCCTCGATGATGCGGGTGACCGCCGGGTTCTCCGAGGCCATCGCCGCCCCCTCGTCGAAGTAGTGACGGGGGAAGGCGTCGGTCCAGGCCTTGGTCGCGATCGGCAGGTTCACGGCCTGGCGGATCGGGGTGACCAGCTCGCGGTCGATCATGCGGTAGCCGAACTCGAGGACCTCGGCGATCTCCTCGTCGGTCCGGACACCGACGCGGCCGCCCAGACGGCAGTCCGGGTCGAAGGTCCGACCGAGCTTCTCCTCGAGATCCGCGATCGCGCGGAAGAAGAAGGGGTGGAGCGAAGCCTTGAGCGCCGGGTGGCCCATGAAGTCCCCGCTGACCACGACGAACGTCGTGTCCTGGATCCAGGCACCGCTGGCGCGCAGGAACCGCTCGATCTCTTCGCGAGCCGCGGTGGCCTTGTCGGGACGGAGCTTGGTGGCGATGTCGGTGTGTGGGTCGTTGAACGGCGCACACCCCATCACGAAGAGGCGGGTACGGCCGTTCCCGGCCTTGATGGCGCGACGCAGGGACTCCGCATCGCCCCAGATCGGGGTCACGCCCTCGAGCGCCCGCTCGGCGAAGTCGGCGACGTACACATCCCGGACGAAGCCCAGCCAGTCGTGCAACCCGGCCCGGGTCTCGTCGGAGAGTCCCGATCCGCCGCCGATGTGCCAGGGGGTCTGGTTCAGACCACCCGGCACCCACTTGGCGTAGTCGACGAGCATGTGGCGGATCGCCTGCGGAAGGGTGCCGTCGTGGGCTCGGTGACCGGCGTGGCCGAGGGTGCTCTCGACCGAGGCGAGACGGACCCCGACGGTGAAGGGGGTCTCGCGGCACCAGGCCGGCGGGCCGCCGTTGATCTGGAACGGCGGCATGCGCAGGTGACGGTTGGGCCAGTCGAGCGTGCCCGACACGGAGAAGAGGGCGATCCCGCGGGGATCGGCGATCTGGTCGTCACCTTCGAGCACGATGTGCTCCAAGGGCCCCTGCTTGCCCTCCACGGTGATGTCGAGCGTCCGTCCCTCGAGCAGGCGGACGATGAGCTGGGAGACGGAATCCTGACGGTGGGTGTAGAGCTTCGGCTTCATGGCGGTTTCCTCGCTGGGTTGGGTGTGTCGACGGTGGGGCCATAGTGCACCCCGTTCATCCCCCGAAACGTTCGGGAGATGTGCGGGTTACGCTATGGAATGAACGCGACCGAACGCCTCTTGTTCCTGCTCTAAACCACACCGCGCTCGAGCAAGCACTGCGTCAGCAAGGACCGCATTACTATCGATCAGCGGAAGCGAAGCTTCCTGAAGAACGATCGGCAATTCTGTACAGGCCAGGACCACGACATCCGCTCCAGCACGTTCCAGTTCGCGAATCGCTTTCTCAAGCAGCTGTTTTGGAACGGACATTCCACCAGCTTTGATCCCCTCTCGTCCATAAATCGCTTCCATCACATACATCTCCTGAATGACCTCCGAGACATGCACCGCGGTCAGTCCGCGAGATTCAAGCGCTTGGTCATAAATCTTCGCCGCCCGTGTACCGGTCGTTGCCAGAATCCCCACACGCCGCGCTCCAGGATATTTTTTTTGAATCGCGTTGGCGACCTCTTCCACCATGTTAACGATCGGGGTATTCAGGAATGATTGAACGCGATCGAAAAAGGCATGGGCAGTATTACACGGGATGCACAGCACTTCCGCTCCGGCCCGAGCGAGGTTGTGACCAACAGCGATCAGCTGCTGTGTCGGATCCTCCCCGGTGCCGAGAATTGCTGCCGTACGATCAGGGATGCGGGAATCAGAATCGATCAGCACCCGCGGATACTCCTGATCCTTACTCGCATGCACATGACGCAAGAGTTTCTGGAAAAAATCCGCCGTAGCTATCGGTCCGACGCCGCCGATAATGCCGATCGTTTTGTACTGTTGTGGTTGATTTGCTGGCATAAGAAGGGTGAGATTAGCGGAATGGGGCTTAAAAAGCAAACGCCTCGCTTTTAGGCGAGGTCATTCCTGTTCACGTGGCCGCGTTTATGAACAAAAATGACCTCAGCTAATAAGGACGAGGCTAAAAATAACCCAATAGCGCTGAGCGAACCCGACTGAATTGGCAGGGAGAGATTCCATAGGACAAAACGATGCTAACAGATCTTATTCCTGGATGCAAGTTGAGATTGGGCCGGCCCGGGGAGTGTTCCCGGGCCGGCGCGATGATGGGTGAGCGAGCGAGATGCTCTAGCTCAGCGAAACCAGGGCGCGACTGCCGCTGCGCGAGTAGAGGACCATGCCGGCCCCGTGCGTGCGGATCAGCTCAGCAATCGTGACATGAACCTGGACGCTTCGATCCTTGTTCTGGTCCGTGACGGCGCGCACGATGACGCATTGAGGGGTCGACAGACCATGGCGAGACCGGTTCTGCAGACGCTCGGCGTCGTGTCGATCGCCGGTGTAGAGGATCACCTGCTGACCGTCCCGCAGGCCGAGGATTTCGAGGATGCAGATGTGGACATGGACTTCGTCCATCGGAACATCGGCACCCTGGACGTAGGCTTCGGCAGCGAACATGACGGAAGCGAGCGCGGCGGCGGTAGCAGGCATCGTGTGGTCTCCCTAGGTGCGTTGACGGTTCTGAAAACGGAACCGACCACTGCTCGTTGAGCGATGGCCGGTTTGATCTTCAGAACATGTTTGTTCTCCTTATCAACCCACTCTGGCCATCGCCCGTGCGTACGGAAGTACGACAAAACGGACACAATCGAGGTTGAGTCCGAGCCACTTCGTAATCTGCATCGAGTTAATAGCCATATCTGGAGTAAACGTAACAGAGCGTCTGACATCTGTCAAACGCTCTGTGGAAAATTAGAAATTCGTTAACCTTCGTAAAAGAACTTGTCAGTGATCTTTTCGTACTCAAACAGTTCATTGACGTTAAAGAAACGATCGATCTCCGCAGTCGCGGCTTCGGCGGAATCTGAAGCGTGCACCAAGTTGCTGGCGACCCCAATGGAGAAATCCCCGCGGATCGATCCGGCGTCCGCTTCGTATCCGCGTGTCGGTCCGAGAATCAGGCGCACAGCCGCGATCGCATCCTGGCCTTCGAGCACCATGGCCACGACCGGGGTCGACATCATGAATTCTTTGACGTCCTTGTAGAACGGCTTGTCAGCGATGTGGGCATAGTGGGTGTCGAGAACGGCGTCTTCAAGACGGATCATCTTCATCCCGATAATCTTCAACCCTTTACGTTCAAATCGACCGACCACCGCGCCGATCAGATCGCGCTGGAGGGCGTCTGGCTTCAAGAGAATCAGTGTACGTTGGATCGTTGCTCCCATAAAAATTGACGTTTAATTGTGCGAATCGTAGCACCGAGTACGAAGCTCGTCAAGATGCTCAGAGCGGCAGAGATACAAGCTCGGGTTCATTACCATCGCTCGTAAGCCGGATATCTCCCATCGTATCTGTGCGTAAAATCGTGGCGCCAATCGCTCGGAGACGTTCGAGCGTTTCTTGATGCGGATGGCCGTAGCTATTATCCCGACCACAAGAAATGATTGCGACTTCTGGGTCGATATCTTTAAGAAACGCCGAGCTCGAGGAGTACCGACTGCCGTGATGTCCGACTTTTAGCACGTCCACTTCCCCATCAATCGATTCCGCAATTTGGGGTTCCTCAAGCGCGGTTGCATCACCAGTGAGTAATACCGTTGTGCCACCATACGTCAGAAGCGCAACGATCGAGGAGTCGTTCACGTCGTCGATCCGTTGATTGACGAGGGAGTGAATCGGAAAGATGATGTCCATGCGTGCGCCTCCACCCAAATCAATCATCATCGGCCGCGTGACTTCGACGATCTGCTCGTCGTCAGAAACTCTTCGTTCGAACTCGGGGAGAGCGGGCGTGTAATAGTCAACATGAGTGAGATACACAGCGTCCACCGTGTACTGATCAACAACTTCAACAAGCCCATCGAGATGGTCAGCATGGGGATGGGTCAGCAGGACAGCATCGATCGACTGATCCCAAAACGGCACGACGCTCGAGAGCTTGGAAAGGACCGCGTCGCCCGGACCACCGTCAATGAGCATCTGGTACCCTGTGGGGGATTCGATGTAAATCGCATCGCCTTGGCCCACATCAAAAAACCAGACGATCAGGCGATCATCACCGAGCGTATGGCCGGCATATACCCACTGAGCGACGGCGAGCAGTACCATCGCGACAAGTGCGACGAGAAGCGAGATCTGTTTTTGTGTCCGCTTTTTCATACGCTGGCTAGTGCTTCAACGATCAGTAACATCAACTCAAGAAATCCCCAGGCGAGACCGCCGATGAACGGAGCGACGGAAGGGACAATCCAGGCTGCAAGACCAGCGATCGCCGAGAGTGCCATGGCATACGGAATGAACGGAAGAACGAGCAGGTTGGCGATCGGGCTGATGATGGACGGCACACCGAAGTTCCATACGGTGATGGGGAGTGTGAACAGTGTTGCCGCGAGCGTGGCGCTCAGCGCTTCACGCAAACCGAACGCCTCAGGTACGAACTCCAATCGTTGAGAAATCTTTGGTGCAGCGATCGCTAGTCCAACGGTGGCGAGCATCGAGAGTTGGAACCCGACATCATCACGAAGCAAACGTGGATTGACAGCGAGCATGATCACTGCCGCCAAAACGAGAAGATTGCGCGGCGTTGTTGCTCGACCCGATTCACGCGCAAGTAGCAGGACGCCCGCCATGATCCCCGCACGGACAACTGCGGCTTCGGCTCCAGCGAGAAGAACGTAAACGATCAACCCGATCAATAAAAACCAGAATGCCCGGCGGCGTTCCAAAACATAAGCAACCCCACCGAGCATGATCGTAAGGACCACACCGACGTTATATCCCGATGCAGCCATGATGTGTGCTGTGCCTGTTTCCCGAAACGCCTCTTCGGTTGATTCAGGAAGTTCCTGCACCCCAAGCAACAACCCGGCGGCGAGGCGCGCGTGCGTGTCTGGAAGTGCACGATGCAAAGCGGCTTCCATCTCGGAACGGAGCGTAAACAACGTACGACGAATAATCGCTCCCTCGTTGTGCGAAATCACGAGCGGTACATCGTAGCTAAAACAGGTCGCCACGACCCCTTTGGCGAGCAGATAACGATCATAACGAAACCCATCATACGGTTGCGGCGCTTTGAGATCACAACGAAACGAAACGACGTCCCCATACTGTAATTCCGGATACCGCGGGAGAAAGGCGATCAGTTTGTTTGCTTTCTTCTCCCCATTAACAGACAGATCGTCAAGGATGATTGACTGCCGAGCCTCGCGATGCTCCGGATCATGGACCACCGTTCCCTGCACGCGTACGGCTGCTCCAATGACATCAGCGATGGAGTTTGTGGTGACGGGAAAACTGACCGTATATCTCCACAGGCCGAGAAAAAAAGCGAAGGCGACAAAACTTACAAATACGATCCATGAGTAGCGCAGCGGCAGGACAGCGATCAGCAAACACCCCCCAGCTACGATAAGTAACACGTCGCTCGGAAGAGGAGAGTCAATCCACGAATGCACACCAACCCCAAAGACGAACGCCAA
Source organism: uncultured Parcubacteria group bacterium (assembly GCA_947084965.1). Lineage (GTDB taxonomy): Bacteria > Patescibacteriota > Patescibacteriia > UBA9934 > CAMTUG01 > CAMTUG01. The sequence continues at coordinate 59,276 of CAMTUG010000002.1, read as the reverse complement.
TAAAACAAAAAAGAGTCGCCACGACGGGCTCTTAAACCGTCTGGCCCAAACCAACACCCACGTAGGCATAGCCCTTCTCTGCAAGGTGCATATCTGCGAACAGATTGCGACCGTCGAAAATATGATGCGGGAATCCGATACCGGCTCCTGAAGCCGGTATCAGGTTTTTGAACTCTGGCCATTCGGTTAAAACGAGGAGAGCATCCGCTTCGGTCGTTGCTTCGAGGGCGGTGGACGCATAGCGCACACGTTCCCCGAGAACCTTCTTGGCATTCTCGGTCGCCATCGGATCATAGACCGTGATTGAGGCGCCGCGAGCAAGCAACAATTCGATCACATCAATCGCCGCGGACTTACGCACGTCATCGGTCTGTGCTTTAAAAGCCAGTCCCCACACCGCGAGTTTAGCCTGCGCGCCCGTTGTAGCGATCACCTTTTGGACAAACCGTTCCCGGGCCCGGTCGTTGGCGACTTTTGCCGCTTTCAACATCGCAAAATCAACAGCGTTCAGATCCGCGATCTTCATCAGTGCTTCTGTATCTTTTGGAAAACAGGATCCGCCGTAGCCAATTCCAGCCCGCAAAAAGTGCGGGCCAATACGCGGATCGGCACCGATCGCCTGCGCCACATCGCGGATGTCTGCTCCGACTTTCTCCGCGATCGCACTGATCTCGTTGATGAATGAAATTTTGGTGGCAAGAAATCCGTTGGCCGCGTACTTGGTCAGTTCCGCCGACGCTGGCGCCATCACAAGTTTTGGGCAGTCGAGCGAAGCGTACACCGCGAGCATGACTTCTTTGGCCAGAGGATCGGTCGTGCCGATCACCACGCGATCAGGATGTAAAAAGTCTTGTACGGCGCGTCCTTCCGCGAGAAACTCCGGATTGGAAACAACACCAAATCGATTGCACGTTCCAACCGGCACCGTGCTCTTAATAACAACAACCGTCTGTGGTTCTTTCGCGGCTCGCACAGAAGCGACGGCTGCTTCGATGTATTGCAAATCCACGCTCCCATCAGGAAGCGACGGCGTCCCAACACAAACAAAGCAAACGTCCGCGCCCGTAAGCGCCTCCGGCAAATTCGTCGTAAAGCGAAGTTTCCCCTCACGCATTCCGTCTATCACAAGCTCGGCAAGCCCCGGTTCGTGGATCGGTAACTCCCCGTGATTCAATCGTTCGATCTTGCCGGCATCAACATCAACCCCGACAACTTCGTGACCCATGGTCACGAACCCGACACAGGCGAGGCCGACGTATCCCGTTCCGACAACAACAACTTTCATAAGCACCAAATCCCGAATCTCAAATTCCAAATAACCCTCAACGATCAAATCACAAAGTTGATCATCCGGCCAGGAACGTACACTACTTTTTTCACTTCCTGACCTTCAAGCCACTTGGCAACATTTTCTTCCGCCCGCGCGGGTGGTTCGACTTCGGTTTGTTCAGCGGTCGGAGCGACCTGAATCGTCCCGCGCAATTTACCGGCAACTTGCACCGCAAGCGTAACAACATCATCGACAATCAATGCCGGATCATACGTCGGCCAGGATTCCGTATCGAGTAGGGTGGTGTAGCCGGTCTTTTCCCAAAGCTCGCTGGCGATGTGCGGCGCGAATGGAAACAACACTTTGAGGAACGAAGCAAAAAGCTCTGATGAAACCGCCCCGGCATCCTGCATCGCATTCACACAGATCATCAGCTGAGCGATCGCAGTGTTAAACTTCATCGCTTCAATATCATCACCGATCTTTTTGATCGTCTTTGCCATGACCCGAGCGAGCTCGACATTTGGTCCCCCACCAATCTTCTCGCTCATCGTCATCACCTTATCGAGAAAACGACGCACGCCGATCAACCCGTTGGTTGACCACGGCACCGGTTCTTCGAACGGCCCCATGAACATGATGTACGTGCGCAGTGCATCGGCGCCGTACTGCTCGACGATTTCGTCTGGATTAATCACGTTCCCTTTTGACTTCGACATCTTCGTTCCATCTTCAGCCATCACCAAGCCGTGCGAGTGACGACGAGCGTACGGTTCAGACGTTGGCACGAGACCTTTATCAAACAAGAACTTGTTCCAAAAACGCGAGTACAGCAAGTGCAGCGTAGTGTGTTCCATTCCGCCGTTGTACAGATCGATCGGCATCCAATGCTTCAACTTTTCGGCTGAGGCAAACTGTTGATCATTCTGCGGATCGATGTAGCGGAGGAAGTACCAGGAGGACCCTGCCCAATTTGGCATCGTGTCTGTCTCGCGCTTGGCAGGACCGCCACATGTTGGACACTGGGTGTTCACAAACTCCGCAATCTCGGCAAGCGGCGATTCCCCGTTGTCGGTCGGTTCATACTTTTCAACCGGAGGTAACACGACTGGCAACTCCGACTCTGGAACCGCCACCCAGCCATGCTCTTCACAATGCACGAGCGGGATCGGCTCGCCCCAGTACCGCTGACGTGAAAAAACCCAATCACGCAGTTTATATTTTGTTGTTTTGACCCCACCGACTTTGGCAACCGCTTCATCAAACGCAATCAATGGGCGGTCAACGATCGGTAATCCAAACGCATCGGCAAATTCGCGATCGCGTTCGTCATGCTGCGGCACGGCCATGATCGCCCCTGTGCCATAGTGACCAAGTACATAGTCCGCGACCCAAACAGCAACCTCTTCTTGATTGAACGGATTGATCGCTTTGATCCCGGCGTCAACGCCGGTTTTTTCTTTCCCCTCGGCCGTGCGATCCGCCTCTTCACGTTTCAGCGCACTATCCACATAGGCACGAACTTCATCCGATGCCTGCCAGCCAATATCCATCCATGTCTTCGCCAACTCCGGCGAGATCACCACAAAGGTGGCGCCGTCGATCGTGTCTGGACGGGTAGTGAAAACTTTAACAAAATGTTTTTTTGCGCTTTCCTCTTTCGGATTTGTTTCGGATTTTGGATTTCGGATTTCGAAATTTATCTCTGCCCCTTCACTGCGACCGATCCAATCCTCTTGCTGCTTGGCGATCTTCGGTAAGTAATTTACGGTCTTCAAATCATCAATCAACCGATCCGCGTATTTGGTAATGGCGATCATCCACTGTTCCTTCTCGCGCTTTTCGACAGTTGTACCGCAGCGCTCGCAACAGCCCTGGACCACCTCTTCGTTCGCCAAACCGATTTTGTCTTTCGGACACCAGTTGATCATCGTCTTCGCTTTGTAGGCGAGACCAGCTTTGAAAAACTCAAGAAACATCCACTGCGTCCATTTGTAGTAGGCGGGGTCGGTGGTGTTCACCTCGCGTGACCAATCAAAACTCAGTCCGAGAGCTTTCAATTGACGGCGGAAGGTGTCGGTATTTTCGTTGGTGATCTCTTGCGGCTTACGGCCGGTTTTGATGGCGTAGTTTTCCGTCGGCAATCCAAAGGCGTCCCAGCCGATCGGATAGAGCACATTAAACCCTTCCATCCGGCGTTTGCGAACCACAGCATCCAGTGCGGAGTAACTGCGCGGATGCCCAACGTGCAACCCCGCTCCAGAGGGATAAGGAAACTCTACCAAACAATAAAACTTCGGCTTGGTCGATTGATCTTCGGCCTTCCACGGCTCTTCTTTCTCCCATTTTTCCTGCCACTTTTTTTCTAATTGCTTGTGATTGTAGGCCATATTTTGACTCGTCAATCTTATCACAACCCCCTCTCAACGCAACGGGAAGATCTTTGACGTGAAAAACGAAAACGGGGCCCGAAGGCCCCGCTCACAATCGTGCGTTTACGATTCCCGACCGAACTCAACTTGAAATCCCGCGTTCATCCAGCCCATCAATCCGTCGGGCAAGACAGAAACATTTTTGTATCCAAGCGATTCAAGAAGCGCAGCGGACGCTGTGTCTGACGTGTCCTCTTTGAATTCATTGTAGAGCACAATCACTGCATCTGTATCTGGCACAACCGCTTTAAATTCTTCCGCAAATGCCGCCCCCACCGAAACGTTCAGCGCGCCGGGAATGTGCTTTTCCTGATACGCGTGCGGATCGCGAAGATCAACCAACGTCAATGCTTCTTTTGCGTCGAGTTTTGCTTTCAATTCTTGTGGGGTGATCTCGATCATACCTTTGGCATTGCTTGGTGAATCCTTTCTAAGGCTACCACAAAGGCAGCACGGCGCATATCCGTTTTGAGCGCTTCCTTTTTCGTCCAGACCGCTTCGGTCGCATCGACGATCTGCGATTTGAGCTTTTCAAAAACCTGCGCTTCGGTCCACTTCTCCCCTTTCATATTCTGATCCCACTCAAAGTAACTGACCGTCACCCCACCTGAATTGGCGAGCACGTCTGGAATAACCGTAATCCCTTTACCAAACAAGACGTCGTCCGCCTCCGGAGTCGTCGGACCATTGGCGAGCTCGAGCACCACTTTAGCTCGCACGCCGGCGGCGTTATTTCCCGTGATCACGTTTTCGAGCGCGGCCGGAACGAGGACGCCGCATTCAAGGGCAAGTAATTCTTCATTAGTGATGTTGCGCGCCCCGGCAAAGTCGATCACTTTGTCCGTGGCGTTCTTGTGTTCTATGACAGCAGGAACATCAAGACCGGCTTCGTTGTAGATAGCGCCTGAAGAATCGGAGACGGCGATCACTTTGTAGCCATGACGGTGACAGAGGGAAGCAAAGTGTTGACCGGCGTTGCCAAATCCTTGAATCGCTACCGTGCTTGATTCTGGATCGAGATACAGGCGCGTGCGTAGTGCTTCCAGAACGTAAAATCCGCCTTGTGCCGTCGCTGTGCCGCGCCCTTCAGATCCTCCGGCCGGAATTGTCTTTCCTGTCACAACAGCTGGGTGACCAAATTCGTCAGCGATCCAGTCCATCTCGCGCGGCGTGGTGTTCACGTCTGGTGCCGGCACGTCGACTTCTGGTCCGATCACGTTCTTCATCATCTTTGCCCAGCCGCGTGTGAGTCGTTCAAGTTCACCGACCGACAATAGCTTTGGATTAACCGTCACGCCTCCTTTACCGCCGCCCATCGGAATTCCTGCAACCGCACACTTGATCGCCATCCAGAGTGCAAGCGCTTTCACTTCATCGATATTGGTGTCCTGATGATAGCGAATCCCCCCTTTGTATGGCCCGCGCCAGTTGTTGTGCTGCACGCGGTAACCTTCGAAAATCTTCATCGTCCCATCGTCCATGCGCACCGGAATCGCAATATTTACCTGACGATGTGGATGACGCATCAACTCTAAAAAGTCCGGATCAAACGCAGTAAGCGACGCGGCCCGGTTGATCTGAGCCAAGGCATTCTCAAACGGATTTGTCATAGGATTTCATTGTATCACTGCCCGTAATGTTGACAATCAAACACATGCAACCGACGTCAAAGGATTGACAGAGCCGCACTTTCCCGGCTAAGTTTAACTGCTCCCCGAGGCACACTATGAAACTGAATGACCTGTTCCTGTTCGACGTCACCCCACGCGAAGTTCTCGAGGCTCTGCGTCAGAATGACATCTGGAACAAACCAGTGCTCACCCACTCACTGGAGCGCCCATACGTGACGCTCTCAGTCGTGACCGACGACCGTGGACGCAAGGACACGACGATCATCGCCCGCATCGGTGGACAGGACGGGATCGACGAGATGCAAGAGTTCCTCCGCTCGATCGACCAGCCCGTCGCGGCCGAGGCGCTGGAAGCCCACCGCACCCAGCTGCCACAGATGACACCACAGTGGTTCATCGGCTGGCGCAACCCGCCGCACGTCGCCCTGTACGGCTGGGAACCCCACGTCCATCGCGACGCGAAGATCATCGTCGGCGGGGTGCGCCTCACGAGCACCTTCTACGTCGTCCGCATGGATTGACGCCTCTCTCATCGCGACCCCCACCCGCCCGGAGCTGTACGAGCTCCGGGCGGTCGATTTTTTTAAACACTATCCGCAGTCAAAAACGATCCCTTCGTCAGGAATCGTTTTTGTCTTCGCTTTACTTTTCCTCTTCCGCTAACGGCAAGTCCGCATACATCAATTCCTTTTGAATCTTGTTGACAATCACTTGTTCTATCCAGGCGGACTTATCCGGAGAATCAAGTGCACTCATCTGCATGAGATCATACGCTTCCCCCGGTTGATACATCACCCCAGGAGTGAATTGTTCCGTCATCTGTCTATCATAGAATGACGTCTCCATCGGCTCAACCCCATTCTGTAATGGGGACTGGTCCGGTATCCATTCGTGAATCACGACGTCCTCACCCGGTTTAGGATGATAAATCGCCGTAATGCGATTATGCTCGACCTTGACTTCCGTCTTTGACACAGCATCAGCGAGTCGTTGTCGCTCCACAGCTGTATCAACGGCGTAAGAATTATAAAGACTATCGTACGCCACCCCCTGCTGTTGAGGAGTGAGTGTTTCAAATCCATCCCAATTCATTGCCAGTGCTGCATTAGATTCTTGGCTAAGCCGATCAAGCTCCGGGGAGCGCCATTCTTCCGGGTCCTCGCTGAGCTGAGCGACACGATCGAACTCCTTGTCCTGTTCAGCAAAGAGGGGCTTAAGTTTGTCCCAGTTCGTAATCGTCGGAAGACGCAAGAGATCTTCGCTTGTGACCTGGATCTCCTTTGGATCGAATCCCCATTCTGCCGTAGTGCTTTCGGCTCTCGCCTTTTCTGAAACGACTTTTTCTGCCGCAACTAGAGCAGCCTTTTCTGCTTCTGCTGCTACATCGACCGTCGGCTCTGTCATCGCCGCACGTCCGTGCTCCACGGCCGCACCGGCCATAAACGTCCCAAACATGAGCCCCAGCCTCTTCAGTCGAGCATTTGATTCAGCCGGACTACGCGCCGGTACCCATGCTTCTGATCGTGGCCCTGTTTCGCCCATACATTACTGTTAAAATATTATGATCTAATTCTACCCCAACGCTACGAACGCACAAGTTGTTTCATCGAACCACGAATGTATAGAAAAAAGACGGATCTAACCGTCCATTCTCCCTTTTCCAGAGCTATTCTTGGGCAGACAGGTACCGTTCCGCATCAAGGGCGGCCATGCAGCCGGTGCCAGCAGCGCTGATCGCCTGACGATAGACATGATCAGCGACGTCGCCGGCAGCAAAAACCCCTTCGACGTTTGTTTTCGTTGAGCCGTGCTGAACCACAACGTATCCTTTTTGATCCAGTTCAATCTGTCCTTCAAAAATCTGGGTGTTTGGTTTGTGACCGATCGCCACGAAGAGTCCGTCAGCGGAGAGTTCGCTCGTGGCCTGCGTCTGGTTATTGATGATCTTCACCCCGGTCATCTTTGTGCCATCCCCTACTACTTCTTGCACTTCAGTATTCCACATGACGCTAATCTTCGGATTGGCCAAAGCACGATCTTGCATGATCTTCGAAGCCTTGAACACATCTTTGCGTACCAAGAGTGTAACCTTGGTGGCAAAGCGCGTTAAGAAATTCGCCTCTTCGAGCGCGGCATCTCCACCGCCGACGACGAGCACCTCCTTGCCACGGAAGAAGAATCCGTCACAGGTAGCGCACGCACTCACCCCTTTAGCTTTGTACTGATCTTCGCCTGGTACCCCGATCCACATGGCAGAAGCGCCGGTCGCAATGATCACGGAGTCAGCTTGATATTCCGTTTCGCCAACCCACATCTTGAATGGCCGCGAAGAAAAATCCACACGATCGACTTTGGCACTGATCGGCCGCGTCCCAAATCGCTCGGCCTGTTTTTTCATGACCGCCATCAAGTCTGGCCCTAAAATGCCGTCTGGAAATCCAGGAAAATTTTCCACGTCGGTGGTACCCATCAACTGCCCACCCGGTTCCAACCCTTCAAACACAAGAGGGGCGAGCGTCGCGCGCGACGCATACAGTGCCGCGGTCCAGCCCGCAGGGCCTGAGCCGATAATGATGAGTTTTTCAGTCATAATGTTCTAAATTCGAATATCGAAATACGAAACAGTCGGAAATAGTAAATGGGAAATTTTAAAGTTTCCTATTTCCATTTTGAATTTGTTTCGTATTTCGGATTTTGTATTTCGTATTTTCTAGACGTGCTTCACGAGACGTGCCGCCAGCGCTTCTTTGCTCATCGAACCAGAAAACTGATCAACAACCTGACCAGACTTAAAAACAACGAACGTCGGGATCGATAGAATGTTAAAGCGTTGAGCAAGGTCACCGTTTTCGTCCACGTTCACTTTAGCAACGGTAAATTTGCCCGCCATTTCAGTCGCCAGTTCTTCGACGATCGGGGACATCACTTTGCACGGTCCGCACCACGGAGCCCAAAAATCGATGAGGACGGGGGTCGATGATTGCAGAACGGTAGAGTCGAAATTGGATTGATTCAAGTCCATAGGGAAATTGGTAAGTAGTAATAGGTAAGTGGAGACACGAACCCGAGCGTCTCTGCTCACCAATTACCGCTTACTCCTTTCTTTAACGAAGATCTATTCCTTCAATTTTAAGCACCCGTTCCTTCTGTTCCTCGGTATACGTTTCGATAATGTCCCCGACTTCGATCTTCACTTTACCGGTAAATTCTAACCCACATTCCGCTCCGCCGGCAACTTCCTTCACCTGCTGCTTGCCGACCTGAATTTTGATGATCTCCCCTTCTCCAATGACCTGCTCCCCACGAAGAACACGCATCTTGCACGGGGCGCGCAATTTATCGCCCTGAACCTTGCCACCAATGACCCCCCCGCGGTCAGTTTTTTTGAAAATCGCCAACACTTCCGCGCTCGCCATCGGCGTAATAATTTCTTGAGCTGGCAACATGGTACCCAATCGGGTCAGGACGTCTTCGAACAGTTTATAAATAATGTTGAATGACACAAGATCGACGTTTTTCTCACGCGCCAAATCTTCGGCGCCCGGAGTCGCTTTGACCGTGAACGCGTAAACAACAGAATGGGTTGCGTCCGCCTTCAAAATATCGGCATCGGTCACGTTGCCGAGACCTTTGGACACAACTTCAACCCCGACCAAATCATGTTTGATCTTTTCGAGCATGCCGAGAAGCGCTTCGAGCGAGCCGAGCACGTCGGCACGAATGATGATGTTCAGCATCTTCTTTTCTTTGGCCTCTTCGCCCGTTTGGGCGCGCACCACAGTCGTCTGTTCAGCGACACCACTCTTGGCCGTTCGCTCTTTCATCTTCTCGAGCGCCTTGGCGTCTTCCGGCACTTCCATCACGTCCCCGACGGACGGGGCAGATTTAAATCCAAGGACTTCGACCGGCATGGATGGCGGGGCGATCGTGACTAACTCCCCGCGCCAATCTTTCATCGAGCGCACTTTGCCAAACAAAGCTCCATGAACACCCATGGAATCACCGACACGAAGTGTGCCGGACTGCACCAGGACGGTAGCGACCGGTCCAGCCCCTTTATCAATATGTGATTCAATAATCGTTCCGATGGCACGACGTTTCGGGTTGGCCGAGATCTTCGCCGCTTCCATTTCATTCACCAAAAGCAGCAGGTCGAGCAAGGCGTCGATCCCCTGGCCCGTCTTGGCCGAAACAGGAACGATCATCGTTTTGCCACCCCATTCTTCTGGAATCAAATTTAATTCAGCCAATTCGCCTTTCACCTTTTCCACGTTCGCTTCGGGTTTGTCGATCTTATTGATCGCCACCACGTACGGTAATCCAGACGCTTTGATGATGTCCGCTGCTTCTTTCGTTTGCGGTTTAACCCCGTCGTCAGCGGCCACCACCAGAATGGCGATATCGGCGACTTTGGCCCCACGCGAACGCATAACCGTGAATGCTTCGTGACCAGGGGTGTCAATGAACGTAATCAGCTTGTCGTTGCGGACAACTTGGTAGGCACCGATGTGCTGGGTGATCCCACCGGCTTCGGATTCCATCACACTCGTGGAACGGATGGAGTCAAGAATTTTTGTTTTACCATGATCAACGTGACCCATGACCACAATGACCGGTGGACGCGAAACACGATCAGCTGTTTCTTCGCTCGCCAGAACGTCAGCCAAGTGTTTGCTCCCCGCCTCTTCTTCCAACACCTCCGTCGTCGATGCTTCCATCGTTGCTGCAAAACCAAGATCTGAGGCAACGACCGCGGCCGTATCAAAATCAATACGTTCGTTGAGCGAGGCGAGAATCCCGTTCTTCAACAGTTCTTGCATCACTTTGGCGATCGGCATGTTGAGGCGCGTCGCAAAATCACGCACCGAAATAACCGCCGGGAGTTCAACGGGCTTCAATTCAACAACGACTTCCTTTACTTTGCCGTCCGCGTCGATCTTGGCCATCTGGACGTCGCGCTTTTCGGTCAAACGCTCCCGCTTTTTCATCTCGAGCCAGGCTTCAGCGATCTTTTGCCCTTCGCGATCATTGACCTGAATAGCGCGAGCCCCGATCGAAAATCCAAGCGCCGGCAGTTGTGCGCGGAGCTCTTCGGTCGAAATCTTTAATCGGCGTGCAATTTCACTAATGTTCATGTGGGAGATGATAGCCGAACGAAGCGAAACAATCAAGGCAGGGCTTCAGAACGTTGCGATCTGCTCGTACTGCAGCTTCCCTCCGGGATAACGCCCACCGAACCGCGGAGTCAGGATCACGTCACGACAGTAATGACCAATAATCTATGTCGTGGCGGGATTCTGCGTAGCGGTGAGGAGGGCATGGAGCTAAACCAAAAGCGGGATCCGCAGACCCCGCCTGGAACTTTGTTGCTAACGCTTGACCGAAATTGTATCGGCAATTTCCGGATCACAGGCCCCAACCTCTACCCGACCGGAAGCGTTGATATTGACGTAATAATCTGTTTCCGCAGCTGTACCAGTGGACGGATCAACAGGAATTTCTGAAAGATAGGTATCGACCAAATCGCTTTCTAGGTCGGCACAGGCGCTTTCGGTTGTTTGAGCCGTGCAGCCAGAGTCGCAACCAGAGTTGGCCGTACCGATCTGTTCGTAAGAGTCTGCGTCTGTGTCAATCGATGTTGGCTGCGCCCCATCATTGTCAACCAAATATTCCTGGATCGATTCCAACATGTCGCGGACGTCTTGTCGACGTACAGCATCACGTGCCTGAGACAGACGACGGGCCGGATCGATCGCCACCAAAATAACGGAAAAAAGAATCACGATGATCCCGATCACGACGAGCAGCTCAACAAGGGTGAACCCTGTCTGATTCTTTCTTTGCATAACGAAGTTTATGTAAGCGAAGTATACCGGATCGACTGATGCGAAGCAATAATGAGCGACATGGAATGCCAGAATCACACCGCCGTCATACCGCATCGCTACACGGCAGGGATGCTAAGAACGAAAGTCGTCCCGGCCGATCGTTTGTTGGATTGGAACCACAGGGCGCCACCATGAAGAAGAGCAGTAGGTCGAGCGACAGACAATCCGATCCCCCCTCCGTCGGTCCACTGTGTCCGCGCTCGCTTTCCACGAAAGAAGCGCTGAAAGACATGGGACTGCTCTTCCATCGGAATACCGACCCCTGTGTCGGCAATAGAAACGTAAAAGTACGACCCGCGCTGATCTGGGATTCCCTGGCTTGCACGTACATCGGACGGGGCGACCTGCTTGGCACGCTCGATGCGGATCATCACCGTGCCATTTTTCACGTTATAACGTACAGCGTTTTCAATGATGTGCTTTAGCGCCTGAACGAGCCGCGGCCGGTCGGCAAAAATCTGGAACTTCTCCCCTTGCTTTGGTCGCTTCCATTCGATCTGTACCTGGTGTTCCCCAGCCAAGACAGCCGCTTCGCCGGACGCCTCGTCAATCAGATCTGGAAGTGAAAGGCGTTCCGTGTGCAGCAACATCTTGGTTTTACGCTCCATCATCAACAGATCCTGCAGATCGTCGGTTAATTCAAGGACCGAGAGCGTGGCACGCTCAAGATCCGAAAGAATTTCTCTCTGCTGTTTATTAAGTTTTCCACGCTCTTCAGCATTTAACATATCCGTTGACCAGCGGATGATGTTCAACGGGGTGCGCAAACGGTGCGCTGTGTAATAGACAAAGTCACGGAGGATCTCATTGCTATGCTGAAGCGCGACCGTACGTTCAGCAAGAGTACTCATGAGCATCTGATTCTGTTTGCCGATGCGCACATGCAGCTCGTTGAACGCCGTGGCTAATGCGTCGAATTCATGCAGAGCATGGCAGGTGATCGGGGCGGTGAGCCGCCTAGAGCCCTCCTTGCCATTCGGGCCAATCTGTACGGAACGCATCGCCGTTAATAACTCCTCAATCGGGCGAGAAAAAAAGTGACCGACCACGGCACCGACCATTCCAGCAATCACCAGAACAAAAAGGAGCGAGACCCAGTATTCGGCAACGATCTCTGAAAATCCCTCCGTCAATTGCTCTTCGAGGATCACGAGCTGTGTCTGCGTGATCTCCCCGGATCGTGAAAGAGCGATCGATTGCCGTACCAGGGCGCTGTAAAAAAGAGTGCCCACCAACACAACTGTGCAGGCAGCAAAGATGACGAAAGCAATAATCAGTTGTACTCTGATTCCAAAAAACCAGCGGGCAGTATTCCTCCTCATAACGCTATGATAATACCACAAGGGATGTTATTGATCGATAAACCGGCAGGGATGACGTCACATGATGTCGTCGATGCGGTACGTCGGATCGCCCACACCCGAAAAGTTGGCCATGCCGGAACGCTCGATCCGTTCGCGACCGGGTTATTGCTCGTCGCCGTTGGACCAGCAACAAAGTCGATCGCACAGTTCGTCGGCATGGACAAAGAATACGAAGCAGAGTTTGTCTTAGGAGCAACGTCGACAACGGACGACCCAGAAGGAGAGATTCGCGTGCAGGGCGGAACGGTTGATCTCGATGCTCTGACCACCGCGATGCAAACGTTCGTTGGCGAGATCGAACAGATCCCTCCGGACTACTCGGCGATCAAAATCGGTGGACAAAAAATGTACAATGCAGCGCGCAAAGGGAAGCCCCTCGACGCCCCGGCTCGCACGGTGCGGATTGATCTCTTTGAATTGCGCTCGATGCACGAAGCGACAGCTGACACCCCCTGCACCATCTCGGTCAGGATCGTCTGTGGGAGCGGCACGTACATCCGTGCGCTCGCCCGCGACCTTGGGGCCAAGCTCGGGGTCGGTGGATACGTTACGAAATTACGACGGACGGTGATCGGTCCTTTCAACGTCACAGAGGCAAAAACACTCGAAGATCTGCAAAAAATCGGTATTTCCGTGGCCCTTGCCGAAACGCCTCATTCCTGATAAGATCGGTGCGCAGAGTTAAAAGTAATTATCGAGTGGTTCATCTCTGCAAAACGCTGCAAATCCTTGTGAATATCGGATTTTTCTCCAAAGTCATATCCCTTTTGAGAACGCGATCATAATCTGATCGTGCCGTTTTGCATTGCTTGGGCCCTCGAGTGAAACCACTATGTTTATCGATGTAGTGCTTGCGCTTGGGGGTCTTGTCGTTGGTGCTGGAGCTGGAATTTTCATTCGCGATACCCTGGCGAAGAAAAAGATGGCCGGCGCCGAAGAGAAGGCTGAAAAGATCCTAAACGAAGCAAAACAGAAAGCCCAAGAGTCCCTGATGGAGGCAAAAGACAAGGCCTTGAAGATGGCCGAGGATTCCAAACGCGAGGAGACCGAACGGCGCCGCGAATTGAACGAAGCACAGAAGCGTTTGGAAAAGCGTGAGGAAACGTTCGATGCCAAAATCTTGGAGCTCGAAGACAAAAAAACTAAGCTCGATGAGAAGTCAAAACAGGTCGATAACCTGAAAGCCCAGGTCGAAGCGATCAAAGCTGAAGAGATGACCAAGCTCGAAACGATCGCCGGCCTTTCCAAAGCCCAGGCTGAAGAACGGATCATGAGCATGGTCGAAGAGACGTCGCGGGAAGCGATTGAAAATCGCATCCGCAAAGTCCAGGCGCGCGATGAAGAGGAGTTTGAAGCCAAAGCACGCAACATTTTGTCGATGGCGGTGATGAAATTTGCATCAAGCGTCGTGGTTGATGCCACAACGACGATCGTCGAATTGCCGTCCGACGAAATGAAAGGACGCATCATCGGAAAAGAAGGGCGCAACATCAAGGCGCTCGAACACCTGACCGGTACAGAGATCATTGTCGACGACACCCCAGGGGCAATCACCATCAGTGGATTCTCCCCCATCCGTCGCCAGGTCTGCCGCCGCGCCCTCGAAACATTGATCGCCGACGGTCGCATCCACCCGGCTCGCATCGAGGAGTCTGTTAACGAGGCGAAAAGTAACTTGGCGGTCGAAATTAAGAAGGCCGGTGAGGAAGCCCTTTCAACGCTCGGCATTCCTGTTTCATCGATTGATCCAAAACTGACATCGATCCTCGGTCGCATGAAGTTCCGTACGTCCTACGGTCAGAACGCGTTGCAGCACTCGATCGAGGTGGCGACGATGGCGGGGATGATCGCGGGCGAACTCGGGGCCGACGTCTTTGCCTGTAAGAAAGGGGGGCTCTTCCACGACATCGGTAAAGCGGTCGATCACGACATGGCCGGCGCGCACCCAGAGATCGGCTACAACATCTTGAAAAAGTTCGGCTTCCCAGAAGACATGTGCTACCAGTCGATCGCTCACCACGAAGACAAGCCGCGCACCCTTGAAGGGGTGATCGTCAAAGCGGCCGACGCTATTTCTGGTGCGCGACCAGGGGCACGCAAGAACACGATCGAACAGTACATCCAACGTTTGGAAGAATTGGAAAAAACCGCCACCAGCTTCCCGGGCGTCGACAAGGCGTACGCCATTCAGGCCGGCCGTGAAATCCGCGTCTTCGTCGAACCAACTGCGGTCGACGACTACGCCGCCTTCCAGCTTGCCAAAAACATCGCCCAAAAGATTGAATCCGAATTGCAGTACCCAGGCGAGATCAAAGTGACGATCATCCGCGAAACGCGGGTTGTTGAATACGCACGGTAAATCTGCTAAACTGAGAGCAATTAATCCACACGTATGAACAAGGCAGAACTTGCCACTCGGGTTGCGGAAAAGCTGAACTTACCGAAAAAGACCGGGGACCAGATCGTCGAACTTGTTGAAGATATCATCACCGCTGAACTCGTCCGCGGGGGCGAAGTGACGATCGCTGGCTTCGGCACCTTCTCGGCTCGTACGCGCGCTGGCCGCAAAGGGGTCAACCCGCAGAACCCGACCGAAACGATCAGCATTCCATCGGTCGTGGTGCCAAAATTCAAAGCCGGCAAAGCGCTCAAGGACGCCTTGAAAGGCAAGCGCAAAGTGGCAATGAATGAACCAGCGCCATCCACCGATTCCACCCCATCAGCCTAGATCCAAAACCAAAACGCTCCGGACTTATTCCGGAGCGTTTTGTGGTATCTGCTAGTTCGCTGCATCCTCGCGGACAAAGCTCTCGATCTTTTCTTTGGCAGCAGCGACGTTCACTAACATTGATTCTGACGAGTGGCGTTCTTTCCACTCGACCGAATCCTCTTTAAGGGACTTTTCTGAAATGACGATACGCAGAGGAATACCGATCAAGTCCGCATCCGCAAACTTTTCACCAGGAGAAGCATCGCGATCGTCCCAGAGGACTTCAACACCAGCTTTCTCAAGATCAGCGTGAAGAGATTCGACAACGTCGAGGACACGGGCACGGACCGTTTCGTCTTTTGAACCCAGGCTCACCAGGTGCACCTGGAACGGAGCGACAGACTTTGGCCAGATGATCCCTTTTTCATCATGATGGACCTCAACAATTGATCCGGCCAAGCGCGAAATACCGATCCCGTAGCATCCCATCCAAACTTGCTGAGATTTTCCCGTTTCGTCCGTGAAGTTGAAACCGAAATCATCGGCAAAGCGCGTAGAGAGTTTGAAGATGTTACCAACTTCGATCGCTTTTACTTCCTTGATCTTGCCGTCCCCGCACTTCGGACAGGCATCGCCATCTTTAACAGTGGCGATTTCACGGTTCTGTGAGAAGCGGCAGGCACCACAGAGGTAAATCAAGTCTTCGCCAAACTCCGTGGCGACCTGATACTCATGAGAATACTTTGAGAAAACACCGCCGGATGCTTCAGTGATGATCGCATCAAGCCCGACACGGGAGAAGACGTTGGCATAGGCTCCCTGTGCCCGTTCGTAATACGCCTCCAAGTCTGCTTCACTGCGATGGAAGCTGTACATATCCTTCATGGCAAACTCGCGACCACGAAGCAAACCGGACTTGGCGCGCGGTTCATTACGAAACTTATCTTGAATCTGATAGACCGAAGCGGGCAGATCTTTATACGAATGGGTGTACTGCTGAACGAGCGGAGTGACGACCTCTTCGTGTGTTGGGCCGAGGGCGAATTCCTTCCCGCCTGCCCCTTCGAGTTTGAACAGCACGTCGATCGCGTCCCAGCGCTTGGTCGTGATCCACGGATCTTTTGGAATGAGCGCTGGCATCAAAATCTCGTTGCTTCCGAGAGCGTTCATCTCTTCGCGCACGATATTTTTAATCTTGGCGATGACGCGCAAGCCAAGCGGCATGTAGGTGTAGATCCCCGCCGCGAGCTGATTCACAAATCCACCTTGAACCAACAACCGAGCGTTTGCCGAGTCAGCATCATGCGGAGCGTTCTTGTTCGTCTTTCCGAAAAGGTTTGAATACTTCATACCGCCACATCCTAGCGCTTGGGACGGAAACTGGCAACGGCGGTGGCGATCGGGACGGTCAGCAGCAGGCCAAGGGTGCCGACGACGGTGCGGACGATCTCTTCCATCACCTGCTCCGAAGCGATGACCGTCATCGGGTCTGCCTGCAGGGTATAAAGAAGGACGAACATCGGGAGCGACGCGCCAACGTAGGCCAGCACGAGCGTATTAATGATCGACCCCAAATGATGGTGCCCGACGCGCATCGCGCGAGTATACAACTCGCGGGGCGAAAGGTGCGGATTAGCCTCACGCAACTGCTCGACCGTTTCGCACTGAGTAACGGCGACGTCATCAAGGGCGCCAAGGGCGCCGATGACGATACCGACAAGAAGAAGGGTGGAGAGATTGGCGCCTGGCGTCTCCATCAATAAAAACCCGGATTCTTCAGAACCGATCCCGGTGAGATGGCTGATAGAAACAAACACCCTGGAGAGAACCGCGACCGCCACAGCCCCGCCAAGGATGGCGAGCGCGGAATTTTGGGAGGTGCGATTGAAGCCGTGCGAAAGAAACACAGAGACGAGGACGATGAGCAGCGTCCCGAGGATTGCGCCGGTAAGGGCCCCTCCTTCGGTAAGGTTTGGAAGAATGATGCCAAACAGAATCCAGATCGTGAACGCGAGACCCACGATCCATCCGAGTCCGCGCTTACCGCCGACGAGCAATGATCCGATGATCAGGGCCCCGAGCATCCAATACAAAGCCGATCGACGATCAGCGTCGACAATAAACGCCAGCACCTCCCCGAGGACGTTCTCCGTCACTTGTAAAACGACGCGATCACCTGCTTCAACGACTACCCGAGGCTCCCCTCCCATCTCACGCGAATCGACGCGAATGACCTCGTCGATAAATGTCCCATCAAGGACACGTACATCGACCACCTGATACGGCGGAAGTAGCTCAAGATCCTCCTCAATCACTCCGACTACTTCGCCGCGAGCTACTTCTGTGATCGGCTCTGTATGACCCGTACCATGGGCATAAACGGGGAGGGTCCATGTAAACAAGGAAAGAATCGCGGCCGTAAGGATCGTGGCGTGCTTCATATGTGAGGTATTGTAGCAGAGTTGGGTGTGTCTAGAAAAAAATAGCGTGTTTTCTTATTGCAAATGTATTTGCAGTAACTTTATAGCAAAAAGCGACGCTTTATTAACCAATTATGACGGGCCTGTGGACAAGGCAACAATCTGCTCTTGCTTATTGCAAATACATTTGCAATAATAATCAAAGGTATTATTTTGAACACTATGGATGAACACTATTGTGACATCGAAGAGCTCTTCATCGAACTCTCTGAGCGGAGGACGGATCAAAAACATGCCCTCGTGGAAAAACTCCTGACCCCAAAACGTGCTTGGAGCGCCAAACAACTCTGGAGAACACTCGGAGCAACCTGGGGCGATCTTTCCACAGCGCACCGAAATCTCCAACACCTGAAAGAAAAAGGATTCCTTGAAGTTGCCACCATCGACAACGGTGAGGCGTTCTATGAACGCCCCACAGACGACCATCACGATCATCTGCGCTGTCAAAAGTGTGACTCCCTCCTCTGCGTCCCCTGTCCTGAACCAAAACCCAAACTTACGAAGATGAGAGTCACGAGCCACAACACAATCTTCCGAGGCTTCTGTAATTACTGCACATAACTATGCCCCCATTTCTCCTCGCCCTTCTCGCCGGTCTGGCCGTCAGTTTGATGGCCTTGATCGGATTCGTCTGCGTCGTACTCTTTAAAGAAAAGACGCTCGATCGGTTTTTGACCTTCGTCATTCCGCTCGCCGCCGGAACTCTCGTCGGCACGGCACTCTTTCATCTGCTCCCAGAATCCGTTGAAGCCGAAGGGCCAACGTTCGTCCTGGCCGCTGTCGGTCTCGGATTTTTCTTTATCCTGGACTCTGCGGTCTGGCTGTACCACTGCCACGGCCCCCATCGTCATCATCTGCACGAAGGACACGAACATGCCAAGACAGAACGCAGCCGCCCGTGCCCCGTGAAGCCAGTCGGGGTTCTTTCCCTCGTCGGCGACATGGTCCATAACGTGACCGATGGGGTCGTTATCGCTTCCGCCTTTCTGGTAAGCCCGACGCTCGGCCTCTTTACCACGCTGGCCGCCCTCCTTCATGAAATTCCACAAGAAGTCGGCGACTTTGGTGTCTTGCTGCGTGCCGGTTTTGAAAAAAAACGAGCGCTGCGATGGAATTTCTTCGCTGCGCTGACCATTCTAATCGGGATCACTGGGGTCTTCCTCGCTCAACCGTATGCAGAAAACCTGACGACCTACACCATTCCGTTCGCCGCTGGCTCCTTTCTCTATATCGCGCTCACCAATCTCTTACCGGACCTAAAAGAAGAGGGGTCGGCGCAGGTGCGTATCGAGCAAGGGGTCGTCTTCTTCCTGAGCATCGCCTTCATGTATGTCACGACATTTGCTGAAGTCTAAACGACGTACTCCAAGACCCCCCAAATAATCACGACTACGATTCCCGACACAATGGACGCGGTGATCCCTGGAAAAATCTTATCGCCACCGTCATCTTTCAAACAAGCGTACAACATGATCGATCCCGCCGTTAAAAACCCGATGATCGGAAGAAAAATGAGGGCCAAACCGAAAATCAGAAGTGCTGTCATAGTGAGACTATTTTCTCACGAACAAAAAGATCCGTCCATGAGGACGGATCTTTTTGGTGCGAGCGGAGGGATTTGAACCCCCTACCTCCTGGTTCGAAGCCAGGCGCTCTATCCAAATGAGCTACGCTCGCGTGAGCCGGAGAATACGGCAAATATTGACGATCGTCAATTGTTCTCGTATACTTTCGCCGTAATGAATCCCTAAAATTTCAGTGAACCATATCATGCATCGGTAGCTCAGTCGGTAGAGCAGGGGCCTCTTAAGCCCAAGGTCGTGGGTTCGATCCCCACCCGATGCACCAGAAAAACCACCAGTCGAAGCTGGCGGTTTTTCTTTTGGGTTGCTGGAACTCTAGACCGCTTTGGTCGCGACCGTCGGCATGACCGGCTTCGTCACTCCAACAGACAACTTGCGATACATGTAGGCAGAGGCGAGGGTCAAGGTCGGCACAACGAACAGCAAACCGATCAAGAGCGGGATTGCCCCAAGGATCAGGAGACCGATCGCGGCAAGCGCATACAGAAAGAGTGTACCGAGCTGGCCCTTGGTCGCCACCCTCGCCATCTTCAACGCATCAATACCGCTTACCCCCTTATCAAGGACGAAGTAGGGAGCGATACCGAACATAAGAAGCACGATAATCCCCGGCACGATCAGAAGAATAAACCCTGCAAAGGTCATGAGCCCCAACAAGATCGTACAGACGACGTAGCTCACCCAATGTTTTGATCCGGCAAAAAGTTCATTGAAAAGCGGCATCTTTCCGTCCGCAACCTTCAAACTCATCACCATCAGACCCATCCCGAGCCAGACCTCGAGTGCGTTCGTCACCAGGTTAAAAATGGACTCCCCCAAGGAACCACGATCCATCGTCCCGGCAATCCCCGCCGGGATCCCTACGATCACCGCATACACCACGACGATTCCGATCCAAAACCCCATGTTCTTTTTGAATGCTGTCCAGCCGAATCGCAGTGCCTCCCCGACCATAAACTTTTGCATACGAAGAATTACCAACCCTTCACTTGAAGAGCTTTTTCAGCGGCGCTAATTTGCGCCTCCTGTTTTGATGTCCCTGTCCCGCGCGCGATTTCATCCTTCCCAACCATGACCGCAACGACGAACGTCTTGTTGTGATCCGGACCTTCTTCAGCCACGACTTTATAATTTGGAGTGATTCCCAGTTGCGACTGCGCCGCTTCCTGGAAGCGACTCTTCGGATCAATGTACAGTTTGTGCTCGATAATATATTCGAGTTTGTCGAGCACCGTGTTCGTAATAAACACTTTCGACGGCTCCCATCCTTGATCGAGATAGATCGCCCCAATAATCGCCTCAAAGGCATTGGCCAAAATATAACGACGCGCTTTAGACTCTGCGTCCTTCATCTCCCCACGCGACAAGTACAGGTAATCTTCGGCACCCGTCGCTTTGCAGATATTGCTCAACATGTCCGCATTCACCAGTGAAGCGCGCCAGTTGGTCAATTCACCTTCTGGATTGTCATACGTGTTGTAGAGATACTCCGTCACCACAAGTTCCAGCACAGCATCGCCCAAAAACTCCAGTCGTTCGTTGTGGCCGATCGGAAAATCTGGATGTTCGTTCAAATAGGAACGATGCACCAACGCTTGGCGCAACAACTCCTTATTTTTAAAAACAACGCCGATCGATTTCTCGAGCCCGGAAAAATCACGCTCCATCGGATTAGTCATTTGATCCATAGCATCTCCGCTTTCTACTTACTACTTACCGCTTTCCTCCTGTTTTTCCTGATCGACTCCTTTTCCTTCCCCCTTGGCTACCATGTCTTTGAAGATCGCCCCAAGCACCCCGTTCACAAACTTCCCCGAAGCATCGCCCCCGAACGTTTTGGCGAGTTCAATCGCTTCATTAATCGCCACCTTCGACGGAATCGCTTGATTGAATTTGAGTTCGTACGTCCCCAAGCGCAAGATGTTGCGATCAATGACCGTCATGTTTTCAATCGGCCAGTCCGGGGCGAACTGGGTGATAACCGCATCCAGCGCATCCTGCTCTTTGGCCACGGCCATGACCGTCTCTTCAATATACCCCGCGTCATTAAAATCCGGGGCAAACTCTGTTTTATTGTACGCAATGATCTCTGGAAGCCGACCTTCTGGTTGACCCAAAAAATCCCACTCATAGAGCGACTGCATGCTGATCGTGCGCGAAAGGTGCCGATTGGACATAAAGAACGAGTGAATTGTAGCAAAAAAGAAGCGATTACGCTTCCTTTTTGGCAGGAGCCGACTTCTTCAGTTTCTTCCCAACCGCTTTATCGACATTCAAAACCTGACGACCGTTGTAGGTGCCACAGACTTTGCAAACACGGTGCGGGAGCACTTCCGTCTTACACTTGGTGCAGGTGGTGACCTGGACCACGGTTAAGGCGTGATGGGCTCGACGCGTACGCGTGCGATGCTTGCTGTGGCGATTCATTGGCAAACCCATAGGACTTTTTGTGTCCTTTGCAAAACTGCGTCTTTTCGTTTCACGGGTCCCGTCCACCCAGTCGTCGTACGTTTTCAGTACGCCTCGTGGGCTGGACACCCGTTCAACGAAAACCCATCAGTTTTTCAAAGTCCAATAATGATGTTCAAGAACGGGGAAAGTGTAGCCGATAAGGCGTTTTTGGTCAAGCGGCCTAGATAATCGCCACCGAAGCGACGATGTCCCCTTCTTCCTTGAAGCGCATCACGCGGACCCCTTGAGTGGCGCGGCCGACTTCGCTGATCGAGGCGAGCGAGGTGCGAATCACCTGGCCGCCTTGGGAAACGACAAAGAGATCACGTGCGTCGTTCCCGCGGGTCACAAAGGCACTGACGACCTTCCCGGTCTTGTTGGTCACCTGCGCTGTTTTGATTCCAGATCCGCCGCGGCCTTGGGTTTTATATTCGGTCACGTCGGTGCGCTTCCCAAACCCGTTCTGCATCACCACCAACAACTGATATTCCCCTTCCTTTGTTTTGCCCGGCAACACGTCCATGCCAACGACTTCGTCTTGGCCTTTCATCTTGATCCCGCGCACACCAGCCGCGACGCGACCCATCGGGCGTACAGCTGCTTCACTAAAGCGAACAGACTGGCCGTTGCTGGTCACGAGAATCATGTCGTCTGTGCCCGTAGATGGCTTCACCCACTCCAAGTTATCACCGTCCTTCAATTTAATGGCGATGAGCCCCGAGCGACGCACGTTTTCAAAGTCTGACAAGGCACACTTTTTGATCGTCCCCTTGTTGGTGACCATCACCAAATATTTGGTTGATTTCAATTCATCCAGCGACAACACCGCCGAAACTTTTTCGCCAGGCCCAAGCTGCAAGAAGTTCACCAAGGCTTGTCCCTTGGCCGTGCGCGACGCTTCCGGCACGTCATACGCTTTCAACTGGAAGACACGGCCACGCGAAGTGAAGAACATCAGGTCCTTGTGTGTTGTGGTCGAGAACGTAAATTCAACGATGTCTTCTTCTTTGGTGGTAAGCCCAGCCACCCCCTTGCCTCCGCGCTCTTGGGTGCGGAAGGTGTCTGGCGGCAAGCGTTTGATGTAGCCGTCGCGGGTGATGAGCACGATCGTCTGGGCATCCGGAATCACGTCTTCGATCTTGAATTCACCGATCCCATTTTTAACGATCTCGGTGCGGCGCTCGTCGCCGAACTTCTCTTTGATCTCACTGACTTCGGTTTTAATGATCCCCCGCATCCGCTTTTCGGATTTAAGGATCGCTTCCAGCTCAGCGATCAGCTTCATCTTTTCATCGTATTCCTGTTCCACCTTCAATCGATCAAGGTTAGTGAGCTGCTGCAAGCGCATCTCCAAAATCGCCGACGCTTGAATTTCCGACAAACGGAACCCTTTCATCAAATTGACACGCGCCTCTTCTTTATCCTTCGATTTCTTAATCGTCTTGATGATCTCGTCGATCTTCAAAAGGGCGATCTTCAATCCTTCCAAAATGTGAGCGCGATCTTTGGCACGGTCCAAGTCGTACTGAGTGCGACGACGGACAACTTCTAGACGATGTTTGACGTACTCTTCCAAAATCATCTTCAAATTCAAGACACGTGGTTGAATCCCATCAACCAGGGCGAGCATATTGAAGTGGAATGCCTGTTGAAGCGGAGTCGTTTGGAACAGGCGATTCAATACTTTTTGCGGATAAGCGTCCTTCTTTAAATCCACAACGATGCGTACCCCTTCGCGCGTTGATTCATCGCGCAAATCACGGATCCCTTCGATCTTTTTGTCGTTGACCAAGTCCGCGATCTTCTCAAGAAGCGTCGCTTTGTTCACCTGATACGGAATTTCATGAACGATGATCTGCCAACCGTTCTTCCCCTCGACGATCTCCGTCTTGGCCCGGCAATCAACAGATCCTTTTCCTGTCGCATACGCCTGCTGAATGTCGCGAACGTTATAAATGATCCCGCCCGTTGGAAAATCCGGGGCTTTAATAAACTTCATCAGGTCTTCAATGGTGCATTCTGGTTCATCAAGCAAGTGTGTTACCCCATCACAAAGTTCAGTCAAATTGTGCGGTGGAATGTTCGTTGCCATACCGACAGCGATCCCGAGCGTTCCATTCAACAGCAAGTTTGGAAACTTCGCTGGCAAAACACGCGGCTCCTTGTGCGACCCGTCAAAGTTCGGCATGAAGTTCACCGTGTCCTTTTCGATGTCGAGGAGCATCTCTTCGGCAATGGCGGTCAATTTGGATTCGGTGTAACGGTAGGCCGCAGCCGCGTCACCGTCCAATGAACCGAAGTTCCCTTGTCCATTTACCAACGGATAGCGCAAGGAGAAATCTTGAGCCATGCGCACCAAGGAATCGTACACCGCGCTGTCGCCGTGCGGGTGATATTTTCCGAGCACGTCCCCAACGACCGTGGCACATTTTTTAAACCGCGCCCCCGAGCGCAATCCCGACTGCCACATGGAATATAAAATACGACGATGCACCGGCTTTAACCCGTCGCGCACGTCTGGCAAGGCACGGGCAACGATCACGGACATGGCGTAATTCATGTACGCCTCTTGCATCTCGTCGACGATCGGGCGCATCTCGACACGACCGATCGTGTCCACGAGCGCCGTATCGCTAGTCTGTAATTTCGGTTGTTGGATTTTTCTCTTCTTCTGCATACGTTTCTGCATTGATCTGTTCAGTCACGGAATCAAGGACATTCCCGATCATCATCGTGCGTTCGGTGGCGACCTGAAGCTCATGGAGAACCGCTTGCGTTTCCGGTGCCAAACCCGCTTCAGCCTCGGCAAAGGTATCGCTCCCGATCACCTGTACATTTCCGGCCGCTTCCCCCAGAAAGTCAAACGACTGCGCTGTGGCCGGTACGGCTCGCACCAAGTTATGGAGCTGACCACGCAAGAAGACGAACCACCCACCGAAGACCGCCGCAATGGTCACCACCGAAAGTCCGATGAACCAGCGCTTGGCATGCGGATGCGTCTGATGCACCGGGACGACGATCTCACGCTCGGAGCGCTCAACGTTGGCGTTCGGCAGATCGCCGTTCGCTTCGCTGAATGCCTGAGCTTGGATCCTCGAGTAGGACATACGCTAATCTTTGGCCAGGACGTAAATCATCATCTCTTCTTCTGGTAAGTTCTTACGGGCGATCTTTAGTTTGTTGACATCCTCACGCTTGCAAACACCGAGCGCCTTACAAAAGGCGTCGAGAGATTCAAGCGTTTCTTTAATCCCATCAACGTCGTAGGCATAGGGGATCACGATCCTCGGTTCGATCGCACCCAATACTTCGGTCGCCATCTTCGGAGAAAGATATCGACCACCACCGACGGGAAGAAGCAAGATGTCGACATTCGACAAGGTCTCCAATTCCTTGTCGGTCAATTCGCGATTGATGTCCCCCAAGTGAGCGATCGAGATCCCTTCAGATTCAATATGGAGAATGCGATGCGGCTTTTTCTCGCCCTCCTTGTTGTATGCTTGGGCCCCGACAAAGACCCCTTTGACCTCGTATTCACCCGGCATGTCGATGATGAACGGGTTGCCCCCGACCGCTTCTGTGTTATTGGCGTCTTCACCGTCATGGGAGACAACGACCAAATCCGCGGTCATCGCCCGCGACACCTTCAACCCGACGTCTGATTGATACGGGTCCACTACCACCGTCACCTCTCCGCTCCCGGTCGTTGTCGTGATCGTAAAACAGTTCAGTCCGTGCCAAGAAATCTGCATAAGCGCGCGTGTATTTTGCGGAACAATCGTACCACGGAGGAGCCTTCATGAGCAAGGTAGAAACAAGGCAAAAGCTCGGGGCTATCCCCGAGCTCGCCCCTCTATCCTTCGTCACCCATCGTCCCCTTCCAGTACTCGATCTCTTTTTCAATTTCGATCGGATCCGGATCACGCTCCGTCACGCTCCAGCCCTCTTCCATCGTTTTAACTTTGTCTAGGATTTCCTCTTTCCACTTTGCGTCTTTATTAGCCAATGCGCGCAACTCTTCAATCTTCGCTTCCATTACCGCCTGCTTTTCCTTCCACGCCGTAACACGTTTATCGTATTCCGCGCGCTTCTCTTCGACTTTGGCCGGCGCTTCTTCCTTAATATGATCTTCGGCGTGCATGATCCCGTCTTCGACCTGATAGCGCTCCTCGGCCGTCAGTTCCAATTCAAACATCGAACTCTTTACGAATTCTTCCAACTTCACCCCCGAATTCAAATACGTTTGTACCTTCTCTCTGACGTTCGGCTCAAGATGCTCGAGAACTAACTCCAAACGATGGGCTTCGGACACCTCGCCCGCCAAATCGTGAAACGCCCGACGGTGGGGGAATTCGGCCTTACCGATCTTCACCATCGCCGCCAGAACCTGTTCCGCGGTTGCCTCAGGGTTTGCCAAAAGCTCAGAATGCAGCGTTTTGGCCTCTTCAACCACTTCTTTCGGTACCGTTGGCACCAAATGGCGAATCGCGTACCCGAACTCGTCCAAAATCGCTTGATGTTTGTGGGGCATAGTGAAGTCATAGTACCCCCTCGCCCCCGGCTTGCCAAGAAACACTCTTTCCGCTAAGATCCTGCTACTTATTAATTCTTAGTCCCTGACGTTCCCTCCCTCTCGGGAGCCTAATGTCAGGCACATCGTTATGGCAAACAAAACGTTTACCGAGCTCGTGGACGACGGATCCTACTTAAAAATCGCTAAGGTTGGCGATCCAGTCCATGGTCAGATCATCTCGGTCGGCCGTCGCGAAGTCCGCGTGGACATCGAAGGGGTCAAGATCGGGGTTATCCGCGGGAAGGAAATTTATTCCGAATCCAAGGAATACCAAGGGTTGAAGCCGGGAGAAGAGGTCGAAGCGACCGTCATTGAACTTGAAAACGAGAACGGGGAAATGGAACTTTCCTTCCGTTTTGCTGGACAAAAGAAGGCCTGGGAAGAACTCCGCCGCCTGTTCACCAGCGGCGAGCCGACCAAAGTTACCATTCTGGACGCCAACAAGGGCGGACTTATCGTCCAGCTCGAACACGTCAACGGCTTCTTGCCAGTTTCACAGTTAGCTCCAGACCACTACCCGCGCGTCTCTGGTGGCGACAAGTCGAAGATTTTGGAAAAGTTGAAGTCGTACGTCGGTGAAGTGATGGAAGTCAAAGCGTTCGACGTCAACGAAGCAGAGAACAAATTGATCGTCTCGGAAAAGGCGCTCTGGGAAGAACGCCAGCGCCACGTGATCGCCAAACACAAAGTAGGTGACGTGATCGAAGGCGAAGTGACCGCCGTGGCCGACTTCGGTGCCTTCGTCAAATTCGACTCCCTCGAAGGGTTGGTGCACATCTCTGAACTTGCTTGGCAGCGCATCGACCACCCGCGCGATGTGGTCAAAGTCGGTGAAACGGTCAAAGCCGAAGTGATCGGCATTGAAGGATCGAAGATTTTCCTCTCGATGAAGAAATTGATGGCCGACCCGTGGCGCGATGTGGCCGCCAAGTACAAAGTCGGCGACATGGTCGAGGGGAAGGTCTTGAAGATCAACCCATTCGGCTTCTTCGTCGAACTCGACCAGGACATTCACGGCCTGGCCCACGTCAGCGAACTCTCCGACACCCCAGTCGATGACATCACCAAACTCGGAACGATCGGCGACACCATGAAGTTCCGCATCGTCTCGATCGAACCGAACGAACACCGCCTCGGCCTCTCTCTTAAAACACCGTCGAAAGAAGAGAAAAAAGAGGAAGCAAAAGCATAAAGATCAAACAGTGGGCGGGGTGCAAACCCCGCCCCTGTGCTATAATCCTGATCACCTATGAAACCACTCTCAAAAAATATTGTCGTCTTTTTGATCGCCCTTCTCGCCATTGGCGCGATCTTCTCGACATACCGTGTTGATACCACCAAACCAGAAGAGGTCACCGTCAACCGCATGGTTGAAGAGATCCACGGCGGACAGGTCGAACGGATCGAAGTGCGCGATGATAAGGTCAGCGCCTTCTTAAAAGATGGCCGCGAACTGAGCACGGTCAAAGAGAGCGACCAAGCGATGAGCGATCTGCTCACCTCCTACGGGGTCACTACAGAAGAACTCTCGCAATTAAAAGTCGAAGTCAAAGGGCCGACCAGCACCGACTACTTGTTGCATACGATCCTCCCATCGCTCTTACCGCTTATCATCCTCGTGATCATCTTCTTCTTCATGTTCCGCCAACTGCAAGGGGCGAACAACAAAGCGATGACCTTTGGTCAATCGAGCGCCCGCGAAAACGATCCTTCCAAAAATAAACTGACGTTCAAGGACGTTGCGGGGGTCAAAGAAGCAAAGGAGGAATTGATGGAGATCGTCGAGTTCTTGCGCGACCCGAAAAAGTTCGCCGATCTGGGAGCCAAAATTCCAAAGGGTGTATTGCTGATGGGATCTCCAGGGACAGGAAAGACACTCCTCGCCCGTGCTGTTGCTGGTGAAGCGAACGTCCCGTTCTTTCACATCTCTGGATCGGAATTTGTAGAGATGTTCGTCGGTGTCGGTGCCAGCCGCGTACGCGACCTCTTTTCCAAAGCCAAAAAGAGCGCCCCCTGCATTATCTTCATCGATGAAATCGACGCCGTTGGTCGCCAGCGCGGTGCTGGACTTGGCGGTGGGCACGATGAACGCGAACAGACCTTGAACCAAATCTTGGTCGAGATGGACGGCTTTGACCCGAACCTTGGTGTCATTGTGATGGCTGCCACCAACCGCCCAGACGTGCTTGATCCAGCCCTTTTGCGCCCAGGGCGTTTTGATCGCCGAGTGATGCTCGACGCCCCAGACATCAGGGACCGTCAGGCCATCCTCGAAATTCATGCCGCCAACAAACCGCTCGATAAAGATGTAGACTTACGCCGCGTGGCCGAGCGTACGGTCGGATTCTCTGGAGCTGACCTCATGAACTTACTGAACGAAGCGGCGATCCTTGCTGCCCGTCGCAACAAAAAAATTATCAATCAAGCCGAGGTATTAGAATCGATCGAAAAAGTGATCTTGGGGCCGGAACGCAAGAGCCATCTTTTGTCCGACAAGGAACGGAACGTCACCGCCTACCACGAAGCTGGCCACGCCTTAGTTGCCCACGAACTCCCCCACGCCGATCCGGTGCACAAAATCTCGATTATCTCTCGCGGGCGCGCTGCGGGGTACACGATGAAGCTGCCGATCGAGGACAAAAAAATGCACCTGCGCGCAGAGTTTATTGATGACATGGCTGTAATGCTCGGTGGGTACACTTCAGAAAAGATTGTCTTTGGCGACATGACGACCGGCGCCTCCGATGATTTGCGAAGGGCCACCGCCACCGCTCGCGAACTTGTCACCAAGTACGGCATGAGCGAAAAACTCGGACCGCGCACCTTTGGCTCGCGCGAAGAGATGGTCTTCTTGGGCCGCGACATCCATGAACAACGTGACTACTCAGAAAAATTCGCGGAGATGATCGACGAAGAGGTAACCCAGATGGTCAACGACGCGATGGCGACCGCAAAACGGGTGATTACGGAAAAGCGCCATAAGCTCGACGCGATCGCCAAAGAGCTCCTCGAAAAAGAAACGATTGAAAAAGAGGCGTTCGAAGCGCTCTTCGAGGAACGACATAATTTGCAGGAACGAGGATAAAACGAGTAAAATACAGGGACGGTCAAAAAGCCCGCGCTCAGCGCGGCAATGACCGTCCCTGATTGTTTGAATAGCGTTAAGGAGGATATGAACAAACCGGTGTATCGTTCGATTTTTTTACAGGCGTGGCAGACCGCATGGGGGCACAAAAAGTTGTGGTTCCTTGGGGTCTTTGCTGGAATCTTGAACACCGGTGGAGTCATCGACGTGCTCTTTACCGCACTTAAGCGTACAGAGACAGTAGTCCTCGGGCCCGACCTCATCCCAGGACTCTTCCGTCTGAGTATCCCGGGAGCACAAACCTTGGCGACGTTTGCGGAAAAAACGTCACAGACGAGCGACGCCCGCATACTCTGGACGGTCCTCATCCTCTCGGCTCTAGGGATCGCTGTGCTCTACCTCTCCGTCGCCTGCCAGGACGCCTTGATCCACGCGATCAAACATGCCAAGCCGAAACGGAAACTGCACCTACCAAGTCTGTTCCGCCACGGCCATCACGTTCTTGCCCATCTCTTCACGATCAACATCCTCGGTCGGCTGACGATGACGATCGCGATCGCCGTCGCTGGTGTGCTCTTCGCAACCGTCGCCAGCAGCGACGTGACAAAAACCGTCCTTGGAGACATCGCCGTTCTTCTCCTCTTCGTCCCAGCAACGCTTCTCGTCAGTTACCTCTCGATCTTCGCCACCGTCGAAGTATCCCTCAAAGAGAAGCCGGTCTTTGTAAGCATCATGGACGCCTGGCACGTCCTCAAGCGTCACCTCCTCGCGGTGAGCGAAATCGCCATCCTCCTCTTCGCTGCCAACATGGTGATCTCAGGAACGATGATCCTAGCCATCCTCCTCTTTGCCGTTCCGTATCTGCTGATTTTTACTGGCACGCTCTTTCTTGCCTCTGGACCACTCTGGGTCGGGGTTACCCTGGCCGGAACGCTCGGCGTCTTCCTGATCATCGTCGCCTTCATGGGCTTTTCCACAGTCTTTAGCTACGCGGTCTGGGTCGGAGTTTATAAAAAGTTTTCCGGCCGCACAACGATCCTCTCAAAAATCCAACGTCTCTTCTCTAATTAGGTGTGAATTCTGGTCTCCCCTCCATTGAGGATCTCCTCAAAAAGAAACCTGCGGCACCTGTGGTTCAAAAACCTGGAGCCACGGATGCACCGGCCGCACCGCCAAAAGATCCAACAACGGCGGAACGTTTTGAATCGACGATGGAGTCGATTCATCTTGCTGAACTTGAACGACTGGCCAAAGCCGAAGCAGAACAGCTTGGGATCAGCCACGTCAATCTGGTCGGCTTCCCGATTTCACCGGACGCCATTAGCATGATTCCAGAAGAACAGGCGCAGGAATTAAAAGCGGTCTGTTTTTTGTTCACTGGCCCCGAACTGCGAGTCGGTGCAGTCAATCCGAATGATCCAAAAGTGAAGGAGCTCGCCTACCAGCTCGGCGAGCGCAATAAAGCGTCGGCCGGGGTGTATAAAATTACGGAGCACAGTTTTGAAACGGCGTTTCGTCTGTACGCCACCTTGCCGAAAATCAAAGCGATCATCAAAGGGGTGCGCATTACGGATGAAGAGTTGGCCCGCTACACCGCCTTGGTCAAAGATTTCCCGACGATTCAAAAACTCTTGCAAGAGGCGTCGACGACCGACGTGATGACAATCGTGATCGCCGCCGCGCTCGAACTCGGCTCCTCCGACATCCACATCGAAGCGGAGGAGGCGGGAGTCAAAGTGCGTCTGCGTGTGGACGGTTTGCTTCAAGATGTCGCCCTCTTGCCTGTGGCCGCCTGGAAAAAAGTGATCAGCCGCATCAAGCTGATCGCCGGGCTCAAAATCAATATTAACGACAAACCGCAAGACGGTCGATTTACGATCTTCCTCAAAGACGAGAAGGTCGACGTCCGTACCTCTACCCTCCCCACCGCCTACGGCGAATCAGTCGTGATGCGTATTTTGGAGTCAGGGGCGATCAAACTCGAACTGGAAAAACTCGGGATCCGCCCGAAGATGTACGAGAAGTTTAAAAAAGAGATCGACAAACCGCACGGGATGATTATTACCACCGGGCCTACAGGGAGTGGTAAAACAACAACGCTCTATGCCGTGCTCCAAAAACTCAACCAAGCAGACGTAAAGATCATCACGCTTGAAGATCCGGTCGAATATAAAGTTGCTGGGATCAACCAGAGCCAGATTGATCACACCAAGGACTATACCTTTGCCAAAGGGTTGCGTTCGATTCTACGTCAGGATCCGGACATCGTGATGGTCGGGGAAATCCGCGATTTAGAAACGGCTGAAATCGCGATCCAAGCAGCGCTGACCGGTCACTTGATGCTCTCGACGATCCACACCAACGATGCCGCCGGTGCGATCCCGCGCTTCTTGTCGATGGGAGTGAAACCGTTCTTGCTCGCGCCGGCCTTAAACGCGATTATCGGTCAACGTCTGGTGCGTAAAATCCACGAAGCATGCAAAGAAGAGATGACGCTGGAACCCGAGCTGCTTGAGAAGGTCAAAGCAGTCCTTGCGGACGTTCCACCAACGTCAGGCGAGGTGGTCGATCTCAATACCCTCAAATTTTACCGTGGCAAAGGGTGCGACATCTGTAACCACACCGGCTACAAAGGCCGACTGGGGATTTATGAGCTTCTGCTTATGAACCCGGAAGTCGAAAAAACGGTGTTAACCGGCAGTGTTTCTGAATATCAGATGCGCGACATCGCCAAAGCCCAAGGGATGGTGCTGATGGTCCAGGACGGGCTACTCAAAGCGGCCGAAGGAGTAACAACGGTCGAGGAAGTCTTCCGCGTAGCCGAGTAATTAGCGTTCGATTGTGATCGAGCGCTCGTTGGGGTTCTTGCCCCCAGTAAGTTGCACAAACAGTTTGTTCTTCCCGGGAGCAACATCGATCGGCCACTCCGACACAATCACCGTGTCGGGTGTTTTGTATTCATCCAGGCCGAGATCGGAAGCACCCGTCTCCTGCAAACGATAATAATCGAGGTGAGCGATCTGCTTGATCGTTGGATGAACAACAGGATAGATATTCATAAGGGTAAACGTCGGGCTCTTTACCTTGGCTTGCGAACCCAGCGCCTGAGCAAGCCCCTGCACAAACGTCGTCTTCCCTGCACCCAAATCACCCACAAGAGCGATCTCCTCCCCACCCTTTAAGAAGGAGGCGAGTTCCGCCGCAACGGCTTTGGTCTCTTCTGGCGAATAGGTCGTGTAGTTCTTCTGCATACTAAAAACTGGCAAGGCGAAGATTCGGGTCAGCTTGTACATTCGACGGATCAACAAAATCCTTCTGTACAGCTCGGAAATAGCCGGCCGCCGCGATCATCGCCGCGTTGTCACCCGTGTACTTCAATTCCGGGACGATATACGTAATCGTTGGGAACTGCTTTTTTAATACCTCTCCAAGCTTGTTGCGCAACGCCGCGTTCGCTGCAACTCCACCGGCGATCATCACCGCTTTTGGCTTTGTCTGTTCAATCGCCTTGGTCATTTTTCCGACAAGGACCCCTACGACCGCTTCCTGAAAGCCCGCAGCCATATCTTTCACCGTCTGCTTCCGTGCCCGTTCGCGCTTGGACAAACCGTTCCAGCTATACAGCACAGCGGTCTTCAATCCAGAAAAACTAAAATCAAAATTTTTCGCTTCAAGCATTGGTCGCGGCAGATCAAAACGCGTAGCATCCCCCTCGAGCGCCATCTTACTCACGATCGGTCCGCCCGGATAGCCAAGCCCGAGAATCTTGGCCACCTTGTCGAACGCCTCGCCGCTGGCATCGTCGCGTGTTTCACCGATCAGCGTATAGACGCCGTGCTTTTTCATGTGCACGATCTCTGTGTGCCCACCACTGACAATCAACACCAGTGCCGGGAATGTCGCGGCTGTGCCGCTCAACCAATTAGAATAAATATGCCCCTCGAGATGATTGACCTCAACGAGCGGTTTGTTCCACAACAACGAGAGGGTGCGCGCTAATTCCACCCCAACACGCAGCGCCGGCACAAGTCCGGGGCCGTAAGTCACCGCAATGGCATCGATCTCCGCTCCGTCGCGCGGCACGATCTCACGCAGCATCGGGATGATCGTTTCCACGTGCTTACGTGCAGCAACTTCTGGCACCACACCGCCATACTTTTTATGTAACTCCATCTGCGAAGCAACCAAACTCTTTTCGACCGTCAGTCGCTCGCCTTCTCCCACGACCAGGGCCATCGCCGTTTCATCACAACTCGATTCAATCCCAAAAATACGCATACCTTAAGCAGCTAACCGCGCATCAGCCGCGACGTAACGCATCTCTTCTACGGTGTCACGATCGTCACGAGACAACACGGTCATGTCAATCTTAGAAAGTGCGTCTTCGACCGCCTGGCTCCACTTCTCCACAACGGCCCGCGCCTTTTCCCCGTCCGTTGCCCCAGGCATCGAGCGGATATAATCCGCAAGAGCCTTATCCACGAGCGGAAACTCCGTGCCGTCAGCAAAGCCAAAGGCATTACCTTCTTCTATGACCTTCTGCAGCTGGGGGCCGAAATACTTTAGCCGTTCAACATAATCCTTCCCTGTTTGAAAGGTTGGCTGATCTTCGAGCTTCTGTTTAGGCTGCTCGACCGGTGGGGCCTGCTCCTTGCGCAGGCGCGGAACGGTACGCCAGACGCCCATCTCTGGCCGTGGTTGCTGCTCTCGCGGAGTGTATTGAGGAACGTCTCGCATATGGACGGATTGTACTCAAGCGGCGGGGTGTTGTATAGTGAACGCATCAAGGAGGCCTAGCGCCTCTTTTTGTATGGAAGTCATCGCCACCGTCTACAAAAAACCGTACTACCACGACCGCAACCAGCGTATGATCGATGCCGGTGTTGATCTCTTTCGCATAAAATGCTCGCACTGGGGGTTAGCCGAAATCGCTGCGACGCTCAAAACGTGCCGAGATCACATCACCGCTTCAGGCAAGCCGGTCAAACTGCTCGCCGATCTCCCAGAGGCTAAAATTCGTCTGGGTTCCTTTCCGCAAAGCAAAGTTCAGGTCCCCAAGGATAAGACCTTCGCCTTTCGTCTTGCCCAAACGTCTCCAGATCCAGAACAGTTTATCCCGCATACGTTCCCTGGCCTCGCTACCCACCTCAAACCCGGTGACGTTTTTTACGTCGGCGACGGCCAGCTGGGGATGCGTGTGACTTCGGTGATCGATGCAGACACGTTCACCGCCGAAACGGTCAACGGCAGTCGCCTGATCGAATGCACCGCCCTCACGATCCCGGCGATCGCCGACACCCTGGACCACGTCGCTCCGTTTATTGATGAAATCATCTCGATTCTGCCTGAAAGTAAGCCGGACATCGTCGCCTTTTCGTTCGTCAGCTCCCGCCAGATGCTTGAAGCATTGATCGCCAAGCTCATCCCGTTCACCAGTTCTGAGTGGCGGCCGACGATCATCGCCAAAATTGAATCGCAGGGCGGAGTCGACAATATCGATGAGATTTTAGAAGTGGCAAACGGGATCATGGTCGCCCGCGGCGACTTGGCACTTAACGTACCGTTCCAGCGTCTCGGGTTGATTCAAAAGATGCTGGTGGCCAAAGCACGTCGGGCCGGAAAGTACGTCATCGTTTCGACCGGCATGCTCCAGTCCTTGCTCGACAACTACCTCCCGATGCGCTCAGACATCTTGGACGTAACCAACGCCGCCCTCGACGGAGCAAACGCCATCATGCTCTGCCCCGAAACGGCGCATAGCGAAACCCCAGAACGCGCAGTAACCGTGGCGAAGCAGATCATCGCTGAAGTAGAACGTTCGCGAGAGAGCTAAATCTGTGGCATCATAGCCGCATATGAAACGCTCTCTTTTTGTTATTGCCATCCTGATCGTTGCCGCCGTCGGTGTTGTGACAGGATATCTTTTGCGACCATCATCCTCACCGCAAACCGAAGAACGCAAAGCGGCAACGGAACCAGTATCTGTGCGCACAGACGCCCCGCTCTACTTCGCCACCATGACCCACATGGAGAGCAATCACACCGATGATCGCGACCGAGGGATCTTTGATCGTCACGTCACTCAGCTCCGCTATGCCCTTCAACTCGCCACGGAATACAATGCCAAAATTACGGTCGAGTCCGAACAACCGTTCGCCAAAGCAAGCGCGAACTATGGCGTGAACGTCCTCAAAGAGTTCGTTGCCGCAGGGATGGGCGTTGGCACCCACTGCGACATCAACCCCCGCCGGGACTATCCGCTCCCCCAACTCGTCCGCGAACTAACTACGCGAAAGCAATTGGTCGACACCTTAGTCGGTGCCGAGCATAACCGCGGGTGCTCGGGCGCAGGTGGGGCGTCTGATTGGGCGTCTGGCATGATCCGGGCCGGATTCAAGTATATCGATGGGATCGTCGGATTTCACTACTTGTCGATGCCTCTCTCAGAACGTCCGGACGGCTGGACCGATGACTACATCAGCGAAACGACGTACCACGACAACGCTCCGGAAGACCTCACCTTACGCTACCACCCATTCTTCGTTAAAAACGCCCTCGACTTTGCGCCGGATGAAGACGGCACATTGCTTGTGAGTGCTGGGAGCGTCGGCACCCTCCAGCAACTGGAGGAATCGCGCGCCGAAGGGACAGATTACGCTTCTTGTGCTCCAAACTGTCCACTTGAAAGCGGCGACGTTGATGCCCTGATCGCTGAGATTCGTGAAATTGCAGAATTACATGATGGCTCAGAAGTTGGAAAGATCGACGTCCATATCCAAACAACAGATTGGGAGAGGGAAAACGACGCGGTGCTCCGCTACTTTTTCACGCAAATCAATACTCTGGTCGCTGAAGGGCTGATTGAGTGGGCAACGCAAGGCGAAGTGTACGACGCAGTGGTGGGCTGGACAAACACATAAACGCGGTGTAGCGTCCGCCAGGCGGAGATCTTTAATCATGTTCCAAAGCACTGAAGAATTTGGGAAAGGTCCCGAGGCCCTCAAGCGCGCCTTCCAGAAGATCGAGGCAAGCGCCATCCCCTACACTCCCACCTGCGGAGAGTACTACCTCGTCCGGACCCTTATCCTCCTCGCCACCCGCTGACGCGCGGGGCGATGCAACACGCCGCTCGGAGCACTTCCGGGCGGCGCACGCGTTTTCAGATTCCTTCGCCTGCTTTATACTGCCGCTACATGCGCCCGCTTCTCGAAGTCAACAACCTTGAAAAGTCCTACAACAAACAGGTCGTACTTGACCACGTCTCTTTTGTGATTTCGGAAGGGGCGCACATCGGGCTCTCCGGCCGCAACGGGGCGGGCAAAACAACGCTGCTTAAAGTCCTCGCCGGTGACACGGAACCCGACGCTGGCACGATCAAGCTCATGCCCTGGACGCGGCTAGGTGTTTTGCGTCAACACGA
This sequence comes from uncultured Parcubacteria group bacterium, assembly GCA_947084965.1. Lineage (GTDB taxonomy): Bacteria > Patescibacteriota > Patescibacteriia > UBA9934 > CAMTUG01 > CAMTUG01. The sequence goes on along the minus strand of CAMTUG010000002.1, from coordinate 22,389 downwards.
ACTCCTTCCGAGCGACATGACGACGCTCGCCTACTTCTCAAGCGGGAGCGGGCGTCCAGAGTGGGAATGTGCCAAGCTCGCTTCGCGATTCGGGATGCAGAAAAAAGATTTAGAAAAGATACCAACGACCTTATCCGGCGGTTATCAGATGCGCGTTAAACTGGTGCGTATGTTACTCGATCAACCAAACTTGCTTTTGCTCGATGAGCCGATGAACTATCTTGACTTGCCGACGATCCTTCTGCTCGAAGCATTCCTTAAAGACTACTCTGGATCGTTCATCATGACGTCCCATGACCGCGAAGCGATGCAATCGATCTGCACGAGCACCTTCGAAGTCGAAGGGGGAAAGCTCGTCGAGTTTCCTGGCGACCTCGAAACGTACCTCGATTGGAAAGAGGAGCAGGTCGAATACGCCAAGCGCACCAACAAACGCCTGCGCCGTGAAATCGCCCACACCCAGGAATTCGTCGACCGATTCCGCTACAAGGCGAGCCTGGCTACCCGCGCCCAGAGCAAGCTGCACCACATCGCCAAGCTGCGTTCGCAGTTGCATCAAATTGGTCGTGCGCTCCCAACGACCGCCTTCAAAATCCCTTGCCCGCCTGTTGTTCCCGGGCCAGCGGTGCGTTGTGAAGATCTGGCGATCGGCTATGGAGAAAAAGTCATCGTCGGCGGGATCAATTACGAAGTTCCGCGCGGGGCCAAAGTTGCGATTGTCGGCGAAAACGGGCATGGCAAATCGACCTTCCTCAAAACACTTGCTGGAACAACCCCTGTGCTCGGCGGCAAGATGAAATGGTGGCATCGCGCCGACATCGGCTACTTCTCTCAGATGTCCGAGGACTCCCTTGTACCAAACGAAACCGTTCTCGAAGCTCTGATGCGGGGAGCAGGAACAGAAACGCCCGCCGAGCGCGTGCTGGCCGCAGCCGGAGCGTTTCTTTTTAGGAACGATGACCTTGAAAAAACGTGCAACGTTCTCTCCGGTGGTGAACGCGCTCGGGTGCGGCTAGCCCAGCTCGTCTTACAACAACACAACGTCCTGATCCTCGACGAGCCGACCAACCACTTGGATGTAGAAACGGTCGAAGTGTTGGCTCGGGCGCTCAAAGAGTATGCAGGCACAATCTTCATCGTCTCTCACGCTCGCTCGTTTATGAATGCGATCATCGATGAGATCTTCGAGATTCATAACGGGATCGGTCACCGCTACATCGGCACATACGAAGAGTACGTCGCCGACCTTGTTGCACTTTCTGAGCAAACAACACACGGTGATCCAGAAACAAAGGAGGCACACGCAGAAGAGTCCTCCAACCGCCACTTGCGTGCCACCGAACGCCGCGCCATCCTACGCAATCAGCAAAAGCTTTTGGAGCGGCAGAAGAAACTCGACGCAGAAAAAAGCGAAATCCTCGGCTATTACTTCGACAACCCCACCGACTACGCCCCCGCCAAAGCCACCCGCCTCGCCGAGATCGATGAGGAACTAACACAGATCGAAAAAGAATGGTTCGCACTAGAAGCATCGCTTGTTGGATGATCGACCTGTTCAGCGCACTTAGACAACAGGAGACGATCGGTATATGGTTAAGGTATGAATCGTCTCATTCACACAGACTATGACAATGCACAAATACCAGCTCGCGTTGATCGTACTCGCTGTCGTCTTTGGTGGGGCCCTGATCACCACACGGCTCGTGATGGATCAAACAGAGACCCCGGCCGAATCGTCCCCCGTTTCGAACTCTACCCCTGATCAGGTAAATGAGCAGGAACCGAACGAGCAGGAAGCACCGGAAAGCACATCCGAACGCACAGTAGAATCGCAAAGTTCTGCTAACGGCGCCTTGACCGCAACGGTCACCTGCTCAGACGCCGGAGCTTGCAATGCCGATATCCAAATCTGGTGTCCTGATGAATGGTCAGGCGAAAACATCGAGGCTTCGTGGAAACTAGATCTTGTGCGTTGTCTGTATGACGAGCACAAAGATGACATCAGTGCAGAATGTCGTACATCGCTTGAGTGCCGTCAGACACTTAACGACACACTCGTTACCGCCTGCCAACAGGATAAGCGCACCTACTGCAGCGGGGTGATGCCAGCACCAGGATCTGAACCGCTCGTAGATTGTCTGGAGAGGCATTTCGATGATCTCTCGCCCGCTTGCGCCCAAGCGTGGGTCAACCACGACAATGCCAAGCCGGAATAAATCGAACGAGGCAACATTTTAAAATCACCATTTCATAACAAAAAATCCCCAACAAACGTTGGAGGATTTTTTGGTGACCCCACGGGGAGTCTCACCGAACTACGGAGGGGTTGCGACCCCTCCGTATGCCTCACCCGGCAGAGGTGGGGAACTCCCGTTCCCCAAACCCCTCCCTGTTCGACTCCCTGTGGAACAGAAAAAGAACTGACATTTGTCAGTTCTTTTTCTGGTGACCCCACGGGGAGTCGAACCCCGGTTACAGGCTTGAAAAGCCCGTGTCCTAACCATTAGACGATGGGGCCGTAGCGCGAAAAGGATAACGTTTCTTTTTCTGTAAGTCAAGGCCGTGCCGTGCTAAAATACGGCTCATCTTATGAACGCCCACTCGAGCCACCGGTTCACCCGCCAAATCCTCGGACTGACGTTGATTCTCCTCGGCGTAGCCCGCGCATTTGTGGTTCAAGGCCCAAGCGAGGCTAGGGCGATCTCGATCTTTGACAGCGTCGGGCTCGTGATCCTGGGATCAGTTTTCATGCTCATCCCTACGCTCAAAATGACCCGCACTCTCTCCCTGATTACGCTGGCGATCGTCGGGGCGAGTGTGATGGACATTGGGATCATCTCCCCTCGACTCCTGTTCGTCGTCGCTATGATCATGGCTATCTGGATCGTCTGGCCACGACGCTTTGTCCGACGCAAAGAAAAGATCGTCGTCGAAGATCAGCACAAACGCACGATCGCTCCTCATTCAGAATATCAAAGTTTCCTTTCTTGTAGAGCGTACTTAGAACGCAATGCTAAGCAATCAAAAAGAATCACGATCATCGGACACGAAGAATGCATCGGCGCTCGCTGGAAATTCGGCCCAATCTGTTTTGATCACTTTGTCGGTGATGTCGAGCCGGCCATTGAACCGGGCGGACCGCGCCGCCTGGTCATCTGGCAGCCGCTGCGCGAAGCCCCTGTTCCAACAGGATGGAAAACAAACAAGCTGTTCTGGCTCCAACGACTAAAAGGCTTCGTCGAACTTCCAACGGACGATAGCTATCCAACCGCATGGTCCGAGCACGCCCGACGCCATCTGAAAAAGTGGCGGGCGCAAACCGAATGGGAGGTCACCCGCGTTCCTCTCAAAGAATTTCTCGTCGCCTATAAGCGCTCTCCCCAAAATCCCATCCTCAAAGGATTTTTTCTCACCTCTCTCACCCACCGCAACGAAAGCCAACCAGGGATGGTCATCTGCTATGCAGCGAAACGCGTCGGATCAGACAAAATTGAATCCGGACTAGCGGTCTTCAATATCCCAGAAGCAAACCAGTCTGAACACGTCATCTCCTTTATTAATCGCGAAGGAAAGGATGCCCCAATCGGCATCGGCCTCATGGATCAATGGTTCAAAGATAGTATCGCCGCAGGCCTGCGCTACCTCGACATGGGGGTCTTCTGGGCCCCGGGCGACCCAGATTCCTGGCATGGATTCTCACGGTTTAAATCACAGTTTAACATCACTTACATCTTCTTTCCTCGACCACGTATCCGCTGGGTCGGATTTAAAAAATGTGCTAAAGTAGAACAGAAATAATTTACATCTATGATTTATTCAATGGATCGAGCGCGTCTCTTGCGCACCTTGGCCGTTTCCGGACTCTCCTTTCTCTTAATCGTCGGCATCGCCGAGGCCGCCACAACTCTTTCGGCAAACATCGTGACCGATGGTACCCTCGACGTCACGGGAACATCAACCCTGACCGGCGCCGTAACCATGGAAGCAGGTTTCACGAACACCGCGAGTGAAGCACTCTTCTCCGCCGGAAACGTCCAGCTGAATGACAACGTCGTGCTTTCACTTGGAACTGGGAACGACCTTTCCATTGTTCATGATGGAGTGGACACGGACATTACCAATATCAATGGCGATCTGACCATCGCCGTGAGCGACGTTGCTGGGTCCCTCTTGTTATTAGGGCAGAGCGTCACCATCGGCGAACTGGGAGGAAACGTCGACATTACAACAGGAACCCTCGACATCAACGCGGGCGCAAGCTTTAACGACGCCGTCGCGTTTTCAGACGATGTTGACTTTCTCGGCATAAATACAACGTTTACCGCAGGATTTACCGTTTCGGGGAGCGAAGCGCTCTTTTCTGACGGGAACGTTCAGCTCAATGACAACATCGTCCTCTCTATCGGAACGGGCGACGACCTCTCTATCGCCCATGACGGTGCAAGTTCAGAAATCACAAATAGTACCGGGGACTTAAATATCTCATCCGGTTCCCTTACCCTTGAAACCAACGGCGGAGGCGGTGACACGATTACGATAAACGGCAATGCAGTGAGCGACGAAATCACTATCGGTTCTGGAATAGAGCAATTGGAACTCGTTGATGATCAGTGGTCTATTTTAGAAAACGGTACAGCCAGCTTTACCTCTGTGACTACAGGAGGTGGAGTAACGATCGGAAACGGCACAGAAATTACAGCACATTATAGCGACGAAGCTGTGGCCGATTTCGGTGTCATCGCAACGAATGACTGCGACGAGTTAACGTTCATCGTCACAAGTGCAACTGTTGGTGATACGGTGGCCATTGGACTTGATCCAGATATGCTCTCTGGAAATGAAACCACCTACACAGCCTACGTCTCTGCTGTAGACACCGTTACCTTGCGTGCCTGTAACGTAAGCGCCGGGGCGGCTACGGCCGATCTCCCGGCTGGCGACATTCGCATTGATGTTTGGGTGCACTAAGCGTTTTGTATGAAACGCCTACTCCTAATTTTCTTCGTCTCCGTCTTGTTCACAGCACCACACGGTGCCTTGGCCGGTGACGTTGTCTTTGATGAAGACACGACCCTGACGACAGACAACGGGGTCACGGTGACGATCGAGGCCGGTTCCGAAGCAGACAGCGTCGTTATCGATGGTAACACGATCACGATCACTGTCAGTGGGGACGACACCTTCAGCATCGACAGCGGCGACTACGAACTTTCAAACGATCAGGAGATCGATACCTGTAACTTCGTCATCAACGAGCCAATGACCGTTGTGATCACCACCTACATCGTTGACGATAATTGCAACGGTGACGGAGGTGGAGGCGGCGGGGGTGGTGGTAGTGCGACCAGAACGTCATCTGACTCTGATGAAGACGCCGTCGATGAAACACCTGACTCACGCGAAGAGGCCGAAGAACTCCTTCCGGTCTCGGTGGACGTCGACGATCTGGTTAAACTCCCAGACGATGGCGATCCCGAAACCCAAAACGACTCGGCCGTCTACTACATCGGACTCGACGGCAAACGCCATCCGTTCCCAGATGCCCTGATCTACCTCAGCTGGTTCGAAAATTTTGACGCGGTCTTCGAAATCTCGGCCTCAGACATGGCGAGCATCTCGCTCGGCACCCCCATTCTCTCCCGCCCGGGCACAGCCCTTGTCAAAATTCAGTCTGATCCGAACGTCTACGCTGTCTCCCCCGGGAATGTCCTACATTGGGTGACGACCGAGGAGATCGCCACCGCTCTGTACGGATCATCTTGGGCCAACCGTGTGATCGACATTGAACCGACCTTCTTCAGCCATTACAGCGCCGGGAGCGACATCACCTCGGCGGAATATCCGGACGGATCATTATTGCTCAATGACACCACGGTCTACTACGTGAACAATGGTGAAAAACGTCCGTTCCAAAACGACGCCGCCTACACTGACAACTATTTCCAGTGGCGCTCGCTTATCGCCAGCAGCGAGGGGGCTTGGACTGACTACGAAACAGGATTCTACGTGACCGGACGCGAAGACGCTCTCTTCAGTGAACAACTGATCCCATAACGTGCTATACTTTGGGGCGTATGCTCTCCCCGAATATGCTCGTCTTCACCGTCCTCCTCGGCATCTGCTGGTTGTACCTGTTCCTGCGTCGCAAAGAAACGCGATTTGAAATGATCGCGATCGGCGTGATGACAACGCTCCTCACTCCCCTCTCCCTGGGGACGCGAGGGGCGTTTGATTTCGCCTTCTCCTTCTTCTTCGCCGGAATCGCCGCCGTCGCGTTTCAGCAGATCTTTGGAAAATCCTACGGCGTTCGACGCAAACGAACGGCCCCACGCAAAGCCGCATCCGGATGGTTCCTTCGTCTCTTTCTCCTGACCATCGCCTGGACATGGTCTGCTCTCCTCCTCACCTATCTGCTAGAAGTTTCCACCTGGCAGGCGATCGTTGTCAGCGCCCTCTTTGTCACAAGTTATGTCATTGCCCACCGCCGTGACCTGTTAAATGACGCTCTTGCAAGCGGCCTTCTCATGGCGGTCATTATCTTCGTCCTCTATGAGATCGCCTTTTACCAAGACACCGGTGACGTGATGAACGGGATCTGGAACGACCTTTCCCTTTCCGATCGTTTCCTCCTCTCGACCCCGCTCCCGATCATCATCTGGTCCGCGGCGATGGGCTTTGCCCTCGGGCCGTTGTACGAATTTGTTCGCGGATGGAAGTTAACCTCACCGACTGCCTAGTATGAAATTCTCGGCTGATAGCATTGAACTGAAGCAAGACCCTTGGATTACTCCAGATGAAGGCCAGCTTTCTGTTGACGTTGCTGAAACGTATGATAAGGTGATCATAACGTCCGCCATCGCCGGAGTGAAGCAGGCAGATCTCGATGTCTACGTCGCCGAAGATGTCGTCACCATCCGCGGAAGTCGCCACCTTGATCGCAAAGATGAAATTGGCACGACCTATCACTATCGCGAATGCTACTGGGGCGGATTTTCTCGCACCATCGTCTTGCCCGCCCACGTGCGTCCAGAACATGCCGAAGCAACGATGAAAAACGGCATTTTAACTTTGACCCTCCCCAAAGCGATCGTTGAAAGCAAGATTCACATCCGTTTTGAAGAATGATATGTCACCGAAGATCAAACATCTCTTGATCTACGGCGTCCTCCCGGTCGTCGTTTTTGTATCGCTTCTTACAGCGACCGGTGTTGTCTATGCCCAGTCCTACAACGGCAAGATCTTTCCGGGCATTTCGATCGGACCGGTGGACGTCGGCGGTTTAACGCACGAAGAGGCGGCGGCAAAACTTTCGGCCCTGACTTCTGACGTCATCAGATCCGGTTTAGTGCTGACCGCCCCAAACGGGACGGTCGCTACGATCTCCCTCACCGCAGAAGGGGTCGACAACCCGGACGCCTCCTACGACTTTATTACTTGGGATATTGACGAGGCCGTAAGCGCTGCCCTTTCCATTGGACGATCCACAAATCCGCTTATCGCCACCGTTATTCCGATCAGCGCCCGCATGACCCATCCAACCGTCCCCTTCCTGCCGATCATGGACTCTGCCGGCCTGGAGGCCGAGATCTCTCTCGCCTTTCCAGAACTAAGCGTCCCGGCGGTTGATGCGGGATTTCTGATCACCAAAAATGAAGACGGATGGAAGATCGACGTTTCTCCAAGTAGTAGTGGTTCGGTGATTTTAATGAGCTCCATCTTTGAACCGATGGAGGCATCCTTGGCCAAGGAACTCTTCATCCCATCGATCGCTATTGAAGTTACGGACGATGAACCGGCCGTTACCGTCGAGGTCGCCAAAGCTCAGGCGAGCCAAGCGCAAACGATTCTTGAGGAGGGACCGTACACCGTGCAATACGGTAAAGACGCAAACGCCAAGACGATCCAACTCACCGCTACAGAGATCGCCCCGTACCTTATCCCAACGACAGATGAAGTCCGAGCAAGCGATGCCTTCCTAGATCTCATTAGAACAAAAGGGGTAGAAGCCTCGGTCATTATCGAACCGCAGGACGCACGCCTAGCGATGGAAAATGGTCGTGTCGTTGAATTTGTCGGCAGTCAAACAGGGATCCAGGTCGACGAAGAGACCGTTTCGTTGGCGATCGAAGAATTCTTTGAATACATTCTTGGCGGGGAACAGGGACCCCTTATCGTCCCCCTCATCGTTGTTGAGCCATCGGTCACCACTGCGGACGTCAATAATTTAGGGATCGGCGAAGTCCTTGGGGTCGGTACCTCTGACTTTTCCGGCTCGCCAAGTAACCGCATTAAAAACATCAAAAATGGTGCCCGACTATTAAACGGAATTTTAATCGCCCCGGACGAAGAATTCTCTCTCCTTTCAAAACTTGGGCCGTTCACCACAGAAAACGGTTACCTCCCGGAGCTCGTCATTAAAGGGGACGAGATTAAACCCGAGGTTGGCGGCGGGCTGTGTCAGATCGGCACCACAACCTTCCGAGCGGCGATGCATTCCGGATTGCCGATTACCGAACGCCGCAATCATTCGCTTGTGGTGCGCTACTACAACGATCCATCCAACGGCAACCCTGGCACAGATGCGACGATCTATGATCCATCGCCAGACTTTAAATTTGTGAACGACACCGGCCACTGGATCTTATTTGAGGCCGAGGTCGATATGGAGACCATGCAGTTATTCTTCACCTTCTGGGGAACGTCCGATGGCCGTGTCGGTTCGTACACCCCGCCGGTGGTGAGCAATTGGATCGGTATTCCAGAAAAGAGAGTTATTGAAACGACCGATCTCGCGCCGGGCGTGGAAAAATGCCAAGGATCGCACATCGGTGCCAACGCCAGTTTTACCTATACGATCGCCCGTCCTGACGGAACAAACGAAGAACAGATCTTTACTTCTGCCTATCGCCCGCTGCCAGAGATCTGCCTCGTCGGCGTTGAAAAACTGACCGAAGAAGAGACTCCGTCCGAGGAGACAGTTCCAACAGAAGAAGTCTCCACAGAAGATGAGATCGCGCCGGTCGCAGAGGAGGAATCCGCACCTGCTGAAGGATAGAAATAAAAAGCCCGTTGTGGCGATTGAGCTGCAGGCAAGAAGATTCAATAATGGAGAGGTCGAGTCCGAGGACCTGAGCCATCCGCCATTGAAGCCCCATGCTTGTCGTGCCTGCAGTTCGGCCGTCACAACGAGCGACAGGCAAGTGTGCCACAGCAAAGAGTCCCTGTCAAGGGGGCAAGGTGGGGAAAAGCTGTGATTTATCTGGGGATTTATGACAAAAACCGCCTTGAGGGCGGTTTTTGCTTGGATTTCAAAACGAAATCTGTCAAAACTTTCTGACAAATTAAGAGATGACCTTGTCGATCAGCCCGTAGGCTTCTGCATCTGAAGCCTTGATAAAATTATCGCGCTCTGTATCCTGTTCGATCTTCGCTTTCTTTTGCCCGGTCGCTTTAGCCAGAATTTCGTTCAAACGATCTTTCATCTTCAGAATCCGTTCGGCATGAATCTTGATATCTGTTGCTTGCCCAGACACCCCACCCAAAACCTGATGGATCATGATCTCTGAATTCGGCAGAGCAAAACGCTTGCCTTTCTTTCCACAGGCCAAGAGGACAGCAGCCATCGAAGCGGCCATCCCGACGCAGATCGTGGAAACGTCCGGCTTCACGTAATTCATGGCGTCGAGAATGGCGAGGCCAGCGGTGACCGAACCGCCCGGGGAGTTAATGTAAATCTTGATGTCCTTCGTCTTATCCTGCGATTCCAGGAAAAGGAGCTGGGCAATGATCGTATTCGCTACTCCGTCATCGATTTCGCTCCCCAAAAAAATGATCCGATCTTTGAGCAGACGCGAATAGATGTCGTAAGCGCGTTCGCCGTAGTTGGTCTTTTCGATCACGGTCGGGATCAGGTAACTGGCACGGACGGCGTTGCTTGTTTCATTTTTCATAGCGATTGGATCTTAGCGTAAAATTTCACTGATCACAAGGTAGGAACCGTCTTGCTTCATGATCCTCCAGCCAGAAGCCCCTTCTTCAAGGCGAGCCTGCGGGACAGCGAATCCCGCCGCTTTGATGTGCCCGCCGCCACCCATCTTTTGAGCAAGGGCCGCCACATCCCCGTCGAGCGTGCGCAAACTCGCTTTGACCGAGCCGTCTTCCTTTTCGTAGAGCACGCAAACCATCGTCGATCCTTCGACCATGGTGATCAAAAAGTTGGCGATCCCGTGGATATCCTCTTCACTCGCCCCCGTTTCTTCACGATCCTTCATCGTCACAACCGTAACAACAGCCCGGTTGGGAAGCTCAAATAACCGTTCAAGCGCTCTCCCCCAAAGCTGGAGGGCATGGATCGAACGGTTCATGTAAAACGTCTTCACAATATCCTGCATCTTCGCCCCAGCCAAACCGAGTTCAGCCGCCGCTTCCATACAAACCTGATTGGTGGCCGAATTAGTGAAAAGCGTCGTGTCCGTGCAGATGGCGACGAGCAACGATGTAGCCATATCGCGATTGATAGCGATTTTATTCGACTTAAAAAATCGCCAGACGACTTCTCCGGTCGAAGAGGCGCTGACATCAACCAAGTTCACGTCGCCATACAGCGGATTCGTCGCGTGATGATCAAAAACGACGAGCGGAACGGGGCGCGGGAGAAGTGGCAGGAACTCAGTTAGGTATGCACCGTCTGAGCAATCAAAGATCATCATCAGATCCGCTCCTTCTTTAAACGTCGCCGCATCGCGAAGGACATGATCCCCACCAGGAACGATCTTGTAGCTTTCCGCCCAATCTTTTGGAGAAAAAACACGCACGTTCTTACCAGCACTTTTTAGATAATGAAACATCGCCATCGTTGAACCGGTGGTGTCGCCGTCGATGCGCTCATCGGTCAGAAGCAAAATCTTTTCTGCGTGCGCGATCATCTGAAAAATCTTTGTGTGGGTGTGGTTGGCGGTCATAGGAAGGGGGCACCTTACGCGAGGCAGAAGATTTCGTCAATCCATATTCTATACCAAAAACGCGAAACCGCCCGGGAGTGCCCAGAGCGGCGACGAGAGGGACTAGTTGTCTTCCGGGCCCCAGTGGTTGACCAACTCGAAGGTGTGGTTCGGACCGATGAGCGCGTGATCCATCTGGGGGAGGTTGAACGGCACCTTGCTTGGATCGCTGGCGACCGCTCGGCAGGCCGCCATGTAGCCCGGGGTGTGGACGTCGTACACCGTGCCAATTCCCTTGGCTGCTAGCATCGCCGGCCAGCGCACCCGCTCGGGCCCCTCCTTGTAGCTGACGCTGAGGGTCAGGAACTCGATGCATACCCGCACCGGCTCTGGCAGGGTGGCGACCGAGGCGTTCCACTCGGGATCTTCCGGCAGGGTGCAGGGGTAGCCGAGCGATTCGATCGCCAGACACTTCAGGACCCAGGGGGTCGGGAGGAGGATCTTCTGCCCGGGCCGGACCTGGTCGCAGTTGCCGATCCCGTTGTAACGCTGGTTGTAGGTGCAGAGGTAGCCGTAGAACCCTCCCCAGTGCGGGCCGTACCAACCCTCGAGGATCGGCATCATCCACTCCCCTTCGATGTCCACCGTCTCCACTTCTGGTTCGCGGAGCGGCCGGCCGTCGACGAAGATCTCGACCGTGGTCGACCGCGGCGACCGACCGGTCGGTGGACGCTCGACGATGATCGGCTGGAGCGCAGGAGGAGGGGTCGCGTGAGCCCGGAGGATCTTCTCCCAGGCCACCCGGGAAGTCTCGCCACCCGTGAGGCAGGCGCGGGAGAGCTCGTAGCGCTCATCTCCGGTGAGACCGTCGTAGATCATCGCGTTCACGGTACAGCTTGCGTTCAGCCGCACCGCTTCGGCCGCGAAGTCTGTAGCAAACGCTTGAGACAGGAAAGTCAATGCGATCATGGCGATTCCCTCGGACTCATGGGTACCTGTTTTTTTCGTAAATGTCAATCACCCGCCGGCGTACCCAGCAGGTGATCGAAGAGAGCTCTGGGCTCACGCAGGAGGCGGAGCCATGAGCTTCTGATTGATGATCCGGGCGAGCACCGGGCCGGTCATCGCCTTGCGCTTCGCCGCATCGAGGTAGCCCTGACGGACCGTGACCGGGGTCCACATCGAGTCGGGCGGGTAGACGAGTCCCCAGGTCTCCTCGGTCGCTGTGACCATCCGGTCGATCGCTTCGACGACCGTCTCCCACCCGTTCGTCGAGTGGTCGGCGGTCGGAAGCGAGGTGGCGTCCATCAGACTGGCCACGTGGAAGTGCGTCTTCTGGTCGATCCGACCGTCGCGGATGCACCGAGCGAGACGATCGATTTGGAGCACGAGAGCTTCGAGGCCGAGCAGACGCGGATCGTCCATGACACCTCCTTTGACAGGCAGTGGACGTTCCTGTTTATCACGCAGTGCGCTGTGCGTCAACCAGTAAGTCGCACGTAAAACGCGGGGGTTGCGCGGACGAGACAGGACATCCGGTTGTGGACTGCGTCGGGAAAGGAGTTGCTGCGATGCACCCATCCGTTTCCGGTGAATCGTGCCAGAGAGAACTGCGTGCTGACGACGCGCATCCCGTAGCTCCAGACAACCGGGACCGGGTGGCACTCGTCGGCCGCGGCGAGAATCTGCGCCGCCTCGTGGTCGTACTCTCGCACGGCCCGCGCCACGAGGGTGCAGTCGAGAACTACTTCGTCGCCCTGCGCGTAGAGCGCTCGGGCGAGACAGCGGTCCCAGACGTGCGGAAACCGCGCGACGAGACGTCGGTTGATGTCGGGAAGGGCGAACGACAAAGCCAGGACCATGAGGATCTCCAGGTCGGGAAGATCATACTCCCGAAGCCCTACTCGTTTCAACTCAAAATCAAAGCGCTCGCCGGAGTGGCCGGCGAGGCGCGGAGACAGGGATCAGGTGTGTGATCAGGACGGCGGTCGATGCGCGTGGTCGACGATCACCTTGCGGATCGCATCGGCGGTCAGCTTGCCGCTGACGATCGCGTCGACGTAGTTGTCGGCGTTCTCCTTGACCAGGCGACAGCCGATGAACTTCCTGGAATCCATCGCCGCAGCGAGGTCGAGGACGATCGGACGGATCGCATCGATGTAGCCCTGCTGCACGGGCGTGTAGATGATGGAAACCACAGTGAAGAGCCTGGAGCTCCGCAGGTCATCATCTCGGATGTGTCCGGCGCGGATGAACGTAGCGAGAGCCGCAAGCTCGATCGCCGCGGGGTGAAGGTACGAGTCACGGGGCATGGGATTCCTCGGTCAGGGGTAGACGTTCACTAGAAGATCGGGCAGTTGGGGCCGTTCATGCACGGAGTGAGCGCGCAAGAGTAGCACCCGTCTGAGAGATCCGGTCGACGAAGCGGGTTCATGAGGAGCTTGCCGGCATCGAGCTCGAGAATGTTGGCGAGCCCGATCCACCAGGCGAAGACGTCAGCGATCTCTTCTTCGATCGGCATCGACTCCTTCATCCGAACCGCACGGAGAAGCTCAGCGTGCTCCTCCGCGAAGCGCCGCATGACGAAGTCGATCCCGCGGGTGCGATTGCCATCGCCGTACATCGTCCGTAGCTTGCCTTGCCACTCGACGATCGAGAGAACCATGAGGTCGGGCCGCGCCGATCCCCACTGCTTCTGCCGCGCCTTCTTCGACTCTCCGTCGCAGGTGCACGGGCCGGTCTGGTGGCAGTAGAAGCAGGCGCCCGGGTACTTGACCGCCATCGCTTCGCCGAGATCGACGGCAATCTGATTGGCGAGACAGACGATCGTTGTTCCAAGACCGACCATGGCGAACGGTGTCGAGTAGGCGGCACGCGGCGCCGAACGGGCCGACTCGGAGAGCGAGCCGTACCAGATGGTGATCATCTCGAGCATGCTCCGGGCGTTCGAGCCACGGAAGTTGCGCCTGCCCCAGATGACACGAGCGACGTCCTGTTGGCCACCGATCGTCCGGGCGGCGTGTTCGGCATCGAGCTCCCAGTCGAGCTGTCGCATCGATCGCGGCTCGAGGATCATGAATGGCGTGGTCATCTAGCCTCCTCACCGCACACTACGATTGCGCGAGTGGAGTGTCAATAAAAACGAAGCGCCCGCCGGGAGTGTACCAGCGGGGCCCGAAGGGGGTCAGGAGAGGGAGGGTATGATCTGCTGCCAAGTGAAGTACTCGGCGGCGAGAAGAGCGATGAGGACGAGGAGCGTCCAGAGGGTGCTGTTCTGGAAGCCATCCTCGTTCTTCAGCGGGACGAGCCACAGGGCGACCGCGATGAACGGCCACCCCAGGATGCATCGGACGAAGAGCGAATCTCCGGGATCGGCGTAGATCTCGGGGCGAAGGAAGATCTGCGGGACCAGGTGGCTGGTCTCGACGATGATCCATGTCCCCACGAGTCCGAAGAACCCGGCGAGCAGGCGGAAGAAGAAAAAGTGCATGATCACCTCGCCCGGAGTCAACCACAAAAATGGCCCTTTGTCAATGGGTTCTGCTATACTGTTCCACGTTATGTTTCTGCAAAAACTCGAACTCCAAGGTTTCAAAACGTTTGCTAAAAAGACGACGCTTAGCTTTCCTGGACCCAAAGGATCGGTCCACGCGTTAACAGGCGTGGTCGGACCGAACGGGAGCGGCAAGTCGAACTTGGCCGATGCTATTCGTTGGGCCCTTGGTGAACAATCCCTCAAACTTCTACGCGGCAAGGAAGCCGAAGACGTCATCTTCGCTGGTGGCGACGGCAAGGCCCGCGCTGGATTCGCCGAAGTCTCCCTCACCTTTAATAACGAAGACAAGGCGATGCCGGTTGAGTTTAGTGAAGTGACGATCACCCGCCGCCTCTATCGCGACGGCACGAGTGAGTATTTGGTCAACAACACCGGTGCGCGTTTGCAAGACATTCAATTGATGTTGGCCGAAGGCAACGTTGGTCAACGGTCGTACTCAGTCGTCGGCCAAGGGATGGTCGATCACATTTTGATTTCCTCTCCTGAGGAGCGTAAAGCCTTTTTTGATGACGCGACGGGGGTCAAGCCGTTTCAAATCAAACGCCACCAAGCGGTCTTAAAGTTAAAGCGCACCTACGAAAACTTGGAACAGGTCGAAACGATTTTACGCGAAATTGAACCGCGTCTACGATCGCTTAAGCGCCAAGTGAATCGTTTGGCCGAGCGCGAAGCCGTGGAACAAGAATTGAGAGCGATGCAGTGGAAGTATTATGGCGCGCTTTGGAACGATCTCGCCAGACATGAGGTCTCTGTGCGCTCGGCATTCTCTGCCCTCGATGCGCAAGTACAAACCGCTCGCGGCGCCATGACCGAGATGGAAAATAAACTGGAGTCGATCGCCAAGGCCGAGGTCGGCGATGGTGCCGCAGAGAAGTTACAGAATCAATACCGTGCCTTACAGCGCGAACTGACCGCTCTACGCGACGAGGAGTTTCAGATTCAAAAAGATATTGAGTTGGCCAAAGTGCGCGTGCAGTCGAGCTGGGCACCGCTTCCTTTGCCGTCGATTATTGATGAGATCAAAGCACTTTTGATTGAAAAGGATCTCGGCAAATTGCACGATCTGGCAAAGAGTCTCTTAAAGAAACTCGAACGTCCAGCGCCAGAAGCGATTAAGGCGGATCCGAAATTGGTAGGAAAGTTGGAGGAAAGTAGGAAGGAAATAGGGAAGAAAGAAAAAGAGATGCACGATCTTGATGCTGAAATCGAGCGAGCCGCCCACGCTTCGCGCCAAGAGCGCACGGAGCTGTTTGAAATTCAAAAAGAACTGCGCGCCAAGCAGTCGGTGCTGCATGATCTCGAACAAAAACGCAACGGATTGCAGATCGAGCTCGCTCGATTTGAAGAGCGTCGCTCTGCTCTTTCGCGTGAAATCGACGAAGAGCTGAAAGATCAGTCCGTCGCCCTTAAGTCGGCGAAGGACCTGAAGTCAGAAGGATCAGCAGATCAGCTCTATCCAGAAATCCAAAAGGTGAAGTACAAGCTTGAGTTGATCGGCGGGATCGATCCAGAAGCGATCAAGGAATTTGAAGAAACTTCGTTGCGCTTTGATTTCCTGGACGGACAGATCAAAGATCTTCGCACCGGCATTCGCGACACGGAAAAAGTGATCGACGAGTTGGATGAAAAGATCCGCAAGCAATCGGAAAAACAGTTCAAAGCGATCGACAAAGAATTCCAACGCTATTTCAAAATATTGTTTGGCGGCGGATCATGTGCGCTCGTCCAGATGACGCACGAGGACGTCGCAACAACTGAACCAAAGTCAGAAGACGCTCACATCGCTCTTGATCACGCCTCAACCGAAACAGGCGAATCCGTGCGGAGAACCGAGGACGATGACACCCTCGATGCAATCAAGGCACGCGTTGGCCGACGTGAAGATGCGATCGTTGGCATCGAGATCCAAGCGACTCCGCCAGGCAAAAAACTTAAAGCGCTCAACTTGCTCTCCGGTGGCGAACGCGCCCTTACCTCAATCGCCCTTCTTTCGGCCATCATGGCCACCAACCCTTCGCCGTTTGTGGTGTTAGACGAAGTCGATGCCGCCCTCGACGAAGCCAACACCGTCCGCTTCGCCGCCATCTTGGACGATCTGCGCAAACTGACCCAGTTCATCGTCGTCACTCACAACCGCGCCACCATGGAACGCGCTGACCTCATTTACGGCGTGACCATGGGCGACGACGGCATTTCCAAGCTCCTCTCCGTCAATTTAGAAGAGATCGCCGACAGCGCCACCGCGCGACGCTAACACCGCAACTGAACTGTAGCGGCTTCTTGTTGACGGAGCCGCTTTGCGTTACAGTGCAATCGTATGCAGACAGGCGCAGAACAACATCAGGATCAAATCTTTAAATCCATGACCGCTGACCAAAAAGTCGCCTTCGGCGCGAGCTTATGGAGATTGGGAAAGGCACTGAATCCAAAGTATTTTGATTATGCTATCCAACGACCCACACGAACTTCTCCCAGTGATCGCCAAAATTCTCGATGATCTGAAGATCCGCTACGTCATCACTGGCGGCGTGGCTGTTACGGTATGGGGTCGTCCGCGCTTCACTGCCGACATCGATACGATCATTGATCTTCCTGAAGAAAAGGTCGATGCGTTCGTTTCTTCATTCCGTGCCCTCGGCGAGACGGGCTACATCGAAGCACCTGAGATACGAAATGCTATCATCAAAAAGGGCGAGTTTAATTTCATCGACGGCCGGACAGGAATGAAGGTAGATTTTTGGATCGCTAAACCTTCCGTATTTGATCGCTCGCGTCTCGAGCGCCGTAAACCACAAGAGATTCTCGGCGCAACCGTATACTTTTCATCGCCAGAAGATGTCATTTTGAGCAAACTCGATTGGTACGCCAAATCCCAATCCGACCGCCAGCTTGACGACATCACATCGATTATCGAATTCTCGGGTGATGTTCTTGATAAGGAATATTTGCGCGTGATGGCACAACACGTCGGATTAGCAGAGCTTCTCAAGAAGGTGCTAGAATCCCAGACAGTTTGATCCCCTACGGCTGTGCGAGGGGCGCGATCCAATCGTGACCAAAATAGGTTTGATTGATCTTACCGACAATCTGTTTCTGATCGAGTTCACGCGTTGTGGTTGAACTCTCGGCACTGATCGTCGATTCATTCACAGCCGTCACGCGTCCGACGACGTTGCGACCTTCGTTTTCGAAGATGATAAAGTCACCTTCTTTAAACTGCCCGGCCTGTTTTTCGACCAGCACGTATGCATTCTGGGAGAGGTCCGGCTCGAAGTAATTGGTGGAGATATACATCGGCTCAACATAAACCGAGCGGACGATGGCCGCAAGCATAAGCTGTGCCGCAATCAATCCAAGCGGAAAGAGAATCGCCTGCAGCACCCTTCGACCCGTGCTAACTTTTGTCCCCAAAAAATATCCGAGGGCAAGTTCCGGAATGATCAGTGTGAAGAAGATTCGGCCCGGAAGTGACCGACCGACGGTCTGATGCCAAACGAAGGCCATCACAAAAAGATGAATGATCACCGCTTCAATAATCGCCATGATGAAGTACGTTTCTGGAGATGATTGCATCAGGAAAAACCAGAACATCATCACAGCGAACACGGCAATGAAGAAATTTCGGAAGGTAAATCCAGATGCAGGTTTGCGTTCACGAAATTCCATCACCTCATCTTTCAAGGTCAGCCAACCCGGCACCATAAAGACACCGAAGATGAGAACGAAAAGAGTGCACTGAATCATCCAGGCATGGACAGCAACGGATCCAGGGAGCTGGAGGAAGATAACCCAGATAATCGTCAGGACCGAAAGGAGCGCCTTGAGCGACCGCTGCGAGGCGCGCATCAATAGTTCCTGTTCGCGTTCGTCCTTGGGCTCTTTATCAAGCCAGAAAAAGTTCTTCCACATATACTATTCAGAGAAAGTGAATAAATCCTCGATGGCGACCTTAAACAACCTGGCGCAGCGATCAGCTAAGTACAAGGTCGGTTGATACTTCCCTTGTTCGATAGCGTTGATCGTCTGACGGGTCACGCCGAGCGCTTGAGCCAGGTCTTCCTGCGTCATCTCGCGCTTCAGCCGATACTGTTTGAGGGTCGAAGTAATAGTCATGGTGTGTGCACAATCTAAATGTAAAACATGTTTTACATTGTGTCAAGCCCATCAAGCAAACCACCAATAGAGTTGACGATTCCACCGCAATCTCGTACACTCCCGACGCACGCTCCAAGCGGATGTTGCTCAACACAACGATCCGTCATCGAACCGAAAATTCATACCCATTATGCTTACATTGAAACTTTCCCGCGTGGGAAAACGCGGTCAGCCGACCTTCCGTCTGATCGTCGTCGAAAAACACCGAGATCCATGGGGCCATGCCCTCGAGATCCTCGGCACCAAGAACCCGCGCACCAAAGAAACAAAATTGAACGCTGAGCGGATCACTCACTGGATCAGCAAAGGCGCACAGATGACTGACACCGTCCGCAACCTGCTCATTGATGAAAAGATCATCAAAGGCGACAAAGTGAAGACCTTCGGCATCAGCAAAGTTCGCCAGGCGAAGATCGAGGCGGCTAAACCGAAGGAAGAACCGAAAGTCGAAGCAGCTGCCGAAACCTCGGCCGAGGCTCCTGTCGAAGCCCCTGTTGAACCAAAAGCAGAATAAGAATAAGGACTTGCCCTCGGGCGAGTCCTTATTTATACTAAGGAGGTATTCTTTAACTGAACCTCAGTATGCTCGAGAAGGATCAAGAGTTTGTTGAGATGATTATCCGGAACATCGTCAATCATCCGGATGATGTGAAAACCGAACGCATCGTTGATGAACGCGGAGTGCTGATCACTCTGCACATCAACCAGGAAGATATGGGCTACGTCATCGGCCGCCAGGGCCAGACCGCCCGTGCCGTGCGCACGCTGCTCAAAATTGTCGGCGCCAAAAACAACGCCCGCGTGAACTTGAAGATCTACGAACCAGAAGGTTCCCGCCGCCCACCGCGCCGCGAATACGACGACGCTCCGTCCGACACTTCGAGCGTCGACGATCTGTCGATCTAAAAAAATCGAAGTTGGTATAGGCGGGGCCACTGTGCCCCGCCTCAGTGTATGAAACGTTTCGATATCATCACCTTATTCCCAGAAGCGTGTGAGCCGTACACATCGGCTTCTATTTTAGGTCGAGCACAAAAGAATAAATTGATCGACGTGCGCACCCATCAACTGCGTGAATATTCAGTCGATAAAAAGCATCAGCGTGTCGACGACAAGCCGTACGGCGGCGGTCCGGGCATGGTGATGCAAGTCGAACCGTTCGATCGCGCGATCAAAAAGATTAAAAAGAAAAAGGTTAAAGGAAAGAGGAAAGAGGAGACGCGAGTCATCCTCACGAGCGCATCGGGGAAACGTTTTACTCAGGCCGATGCGCGTCGACTCGCCAAGTACGATCAGTTGATTTTTCTCTGCGGCCGCTACGAAGGGATCGATGCCCGCGTCGAAGAACACCTGGTCGACGAATCCCTTTCGATCGGTGACTACGTCCTGACCGGTGGCGAGTTGCCATCGCTCGTGATGATCGACGCGATCGCCCGCATGATCCCTGGGGTGTTGGGCCAAGAAGCGTCACTCGATCAGGAATCGCACACGATGGAAGGTGTACTCGAATATCCGCAATACACCAAGCCAGAAGTGTATAAAAAATGGAAGGTGCCGGAAGTCTTGCTCTCTGGTGATCACAAGAAGATCGCTGAGTGGAGGAGAGCAAGTCAAAAGAAGGCAGAGTAGACCAAGAGTCTAAAGATGCACCTGGCGCAAAGGCGTCGGGTGCATTGCGTTTGTGTTGACACGTATGAAAAAAATGGCTACCCTTGAGCGTCCCAGAGGAGAGACACAATGCCCACACTGCTCATTGTCCCACCACTCGCCGTCCTCGAAGCCGCCGTCGGGAACGAGGACGTGACCTTCACCCTACAACCAAAGGAGGGGCCCGCCCGACAGATCATCGGAGCGGTCACGAAGGTTGAGCGCTACACCACGGTCGGAGACCCGATGAAGCGGAAGAGCTTCCGTCGAGTCACGATTGTCCTCGAGTTCCCGGGGTTCGCCACCTTCGAGGTGGATCTCGCCGCGCCCACCACTGGCGGCGAAGCCACGATCGAACGAGCCATCCTGTTGCTCGACCAGATCACTCCCGCGGGTCTCTTCGCCCTCCTCCCTCCGGCACCCGAACCGGCCGAGATCTTCATCCCGCAGGAGCTCCTCTCCCGCCGGGTCGAGGAGGTCCCGGAGCTCAAGCCGTTCCTGCCGATCCTGCGTCGCTCCGGCGTGGTCTACGTCGGGGAGGCGTGCATGATCCCGGTCCGCCGTGGCGGAAGGGGCGACGGACCCAACGTCGGAATGCGCCTGCGCACCGCACTCGTGGCGATCGGCATCCCCCGCGAGTACCACCCGACACGGAAGGGACCCGACGCCTGGCGTCCGCCCTACTGGGACGACCCGACGCTCGCCGACAAGCTCCGCCTCCGGGCGATCGACTCTGTCGTGCTGGACGAAGATGACGTTCCGGACAGGCCCTGGTACCAGGAGCTCATCACCATGAAAACCGGGGAATGGATCGTCAACGTCCGGAAGAATCGGATCCGCCACGGTACCCCCGAGATCGTGGACGCCCTCGGATGGTCCTTCGACCGACTGCAACGCGTCCAGTCCAAGCTCAAGCCCGAGTGTGGCCTTCACGCCGCCATGCTCATGCCTCCGGACGGGAAGGCGACCTAGTCCTCCAGACCGGCTCTTCCGAACCCCGCGCTGTCACTCGGCGCGGGCGTTCTGATTTCATGACAGCCGCACGAGCTGGCGGGGTGTAGAAAATCAAATTGTCGCAAACTGGAAGTACAGAAGTCGACTTCGAGGCTTGAATAAAGGCCAAAACCCACTTCTGTACTTCCAGTTTGCGGAAATTGTGTTTTCAAGACACTGCGAACCTCCGGACAGACCATTGACGCCGGCGAAAATTTCCACTATAGTCGCCAGTCCCAAACCCGGAGTTTCCCATGTTCGGTCTCATCGTCCTCGGCATCCCCAGCCTCGACACCCTCGGCCAGTACACCCTCACCCAGCTCATGCGGAAGAAGTTCCCGATCACCTTCCGCAGCGAGAACGGCGCGGAGCGGTGCGAGGAGTGCTACTGCTCTCCCTCGAACGATCACTGCGAGGACGGCGAGTACTCCGTCCTCCTCCAACTCGAGCACCCGATGCTCAAGCTCGAGATCTTCGTCATGATCAACGCGGCGACCGGCGAAGGCCACATCACCTCGAGTCGCCCGCGCGGCGGCGAGGTCAACCCCTGGCTGCTGCTGCAACCAAGCGGGGCGATGACCATGCCGAACGAACCGCCCAAGGTCGACTGAACGCCCCGGCCGACCCTCCTCGGACCCCGTGCCCACTCTGCGGCGCGGGGATCCTGCATTTTTGGGCCAAATCAGGCGGAAAAACCATCCCCATAAAGTCCCCAGTCGGCTATCAAACCCCCACTTGACACTTATTTCCCCCTCCGTTAAGATACCCCCGCTACTGGATGCAAATCCTCAAGCAAAACTGGCCTTTCACAATTGAATATATACAACAACCAAATCGTTGTCAGATGTGCGATTGCAACGTCTATACAACGAATAACTCCGCCAGGAGTTATTCAATCAGACAGAGTCTGCCGCAAGGTAGATATTATCTGAGAGTTTGATCCTGGCTCAGGATGAACGCTGGCGGCGTGTCTAAGGCATGCAAGTCGAGCGCTCCCCTATGCGATTATATCAATTTTGGGAGAGCGGCAAACGGGTGCGTAACACATTGGTAACCTACCTCGAAGTCGTGAATAACGTTGGGAAACCAGCGCTAATA